>SYJV01000454.1 GCA_005798335.1 Planctomycetaceae bacterium
GCCAGTTTGGCTTTTTTGGGAGACAAAACCAATGGGAATTGGCTCGGCGGGAGCCTCGCCCTCCCGGTGCCGGTGACCAAGTTATGATCGACGCCTAATTTTGTGATCTAACTCTAGCGAGATTCTGAGTTTGGTCAATGTCACGTTAACTATCCGTTGTAGAACGGTCGCACGTTCAATGCGATGATTTGCGGGGTTCCGCCTGGCATGCAATTCGATGTAATTCCTGCCAATTTTGATTTTGACGCTCCGCGCACGAGATTCAGCTCGATCATTTTATCGCTGTGTTTCGCGCTGGTTTGGAATAGGCAGTTCGCGGTACCATGCCAGCAGTCGCTCCTGGAGCTTGCTGGCCGCCTCCGGCTCAGTAGCGGCGAGGTCCTTGCTCTCGGCCAGATCGCTGGCAAGATTGTGCAGAGCCCGACGATTGCCATTGGCATCGACCAGCAATTTCCAATCGTTCCAGCGAATCGCCAATTCGGGACATCGCGCGCCTCCGGTCGGATGATACCAAAACATCGGTTCAGTGCGACGATAGCCCAGGCCAGTAAGTGCCGATACGACGTTGACTCCATCGCTAAGATATCCTGCTGGCATGTTTGCGCCCGCAAGCTCACACAACGTGGGAACCAAGTCGCAAACATTCAACACTGAATCTGTATCGACCCGACCGACCGCAACTTTGCCCGGCCAACGCGCAATTAGAGGTACACGAATACCACCTTCGTACAGCGTCCACTTCTCGCCGCGCAGCGGCCCGTTATTAGCACCGCGATTCAACACACCGCCGTTATCACTGTAAAAAATAACCAACGTCTTGGAGCGCATTTTCGAATCGTCGATTTTCGCGAGAATCCGACCTATCTGCGAATCCATATAAGTCACCATCGCACTGTGCGTTTGCTGCGGATCAGGCAAATGTTTGTAGGGAGCGCGCATTTCCTCGGTGGGCCGCAATGGTGTGTGGGGATCGCTCAGCCAAACTTGAAGGTAGAACGGTTGAGTTGCCTCTTGTCGTGCGTGTTGGTCCAGAAATTCCAATGTCGAATCGCAAATCATTCGGCTCGACCAAGTCTGCCACTGGGGTTCGTCGTACGTATAAGTATCGTGGGCACGCTCAACCGGCAGCCCGGATTTCCAAGTCGGACCGTTTCCCCAAGCGGATCGAGCGATATCGAAACCGTAACTGGTTACCAGCGGAGCTTCGGGATGATTGATGAATAACTTGCCATCCTTATAGGAACCGCTACCGCCTCCTAAATGCCACTTGCCAAAGTGCGCCGTTTTATATCCGGCCGCCTGCAACGCTTTGGGCATCGAGGGCGCAGAACTGTCCAGCCAATCGGGCATACCTCGCCTGCGATTGTCCTCCAGCGCCGCCAAGTGGCCGAAGATGCGCCAGCGAGCTGGCAACTGGCCCGTCAACGCTGAAACTCGTGTGGGTGAACACAACATGTGAACGTAAAACTGAGAGTATCTGGTCCCCTCGCGCGCCAGTGAATCGATGTGCGGAGTCTTCGTATCGGGATGGCCGGTACATCCCAAGTCACCGTATCCAAGATCGTCGGCCAAAATCACCAAGATATTCGGACGCTCGTCGGTCTGAGTCAGCGCGGAATCGTCGCTCCCAGCCAAACTAACGTTCAACCAGATCAAGACAACAACGGCCAGCAATATCGACCGAAATTGTTGAACCCTCGCACTTGCTGAATCGACCATGGGCTCCTCACGAATTGGAACTCAGGACACCGAAAAACATCAGTAGATCTTGTCCCTTAGTGACCAAGTTGTATGTTCCAATCGCCAGCAACACTAGAAAACTGCCGACCAAAAAAAAGTCCCAGAGTTTTGACGGACGCAGCTCGGGAATACACTTCCAGTATCGAAAGTACAGCGCCGCCGCGCCGAGCATTGGCAACATGATCGCTTGAGTCATCGCGCTCAATAACACGAGAAAGACTGGCTTGGGAAAGATCATGTAGATCGCACAGCACAGCAATGGAAAGAGAAAGCTGAGATACCGAACTAAGCGCGAAATAATTACAGGATCGCGCTTAAGAAATCCCATCACCACCAGCGCATCGGCAAACGTGCGCGCGTGGCTGGCGTTGGCAACAAAGTAGGTAGAATACAGTACCGCAAACGCGCCGAACATAAATAGAATGGGCGCATAACTTGAGAAAACTGGCTGATACATCGTCTGTAGAGTACGAATCAAATCGCTATCACCTGGAACGAGCTTGGATGGATGCAAGATAGCCGCGCCGAGAACATAAAATGCGATGGTGGCAACTGTGTAGATGACCAGCGAGGTCCACGCATCAAACTGCATTACTTTTAACCAGCCCCGGGCGCGCTTGAGCCATGGCTGGCCAGCTTCGTATCGTCCGGTCCAGCGCGCGTACCCTTTTTCCAGCAGCCAGTAAGGATACTGTACCAACTCGGACGCCCCTACACCAATTATTCCCAGCGTCGCCATAGCCACCGTCAACGCTACCTTGGCATCGTTGCCTTCGGGCATGCTGGGAATTAGACCATTGATCCACTGCGTCGCCGTGAGCGACCACGACGGGTGATTCTGAATCGCAAACACGTTGCCCACGGTGATCAAAGTAAAGACAGCGACAAGAATCGTCGAAACAGCTTGAATCAATCGATACCGTCCATACCACAATAGGAACGATGTCCCGATCGCCCAAGGAATTGTCCAGATCATGTCATCGCGTGGCAAAGATGCTGGGAACTTGCTTTCATATTCTGCCTGAAGCTGTTCCGATTCAACTTTCAATTGCGCGATCAACTCGGCGGCGTTCGGTGCTGCTTCGGGTTTGGTGGCCAGCACTTGCTCGACCTGCAGCAGAGTCTTCTTCTCTGCCATGGCGTTATACAATTTGCCTTGCTCGGTGACCGGTATCATGATCGCGGTGGCTTGGCCAACACTGCCAACGATGCCGCCCAGTTGTCCGATACTGGCCATCCACATGATAAACCAATACCACACCAACCAATTGCCACGTCCCTGAATGCGTGGGCCGGGCACGGAATCAAACGCCGACAGCGTTGGCAATCCGCTGATCATCGTGTAGCGCCCGATTTCGATCTGAGCAAACACTTTGATCACGCAACCCAGGATGATCAACCACAGCAAGCTCATGCCTGCCCCCGCACCGGCCTTGGTCGTCGCGATCAATTCCCCAGATCCAACGATCGAAGCTGCGATAATCAGGCCGGGCCCCAGCATGCGAAAGATATCGAATATCGCAGTGGGCGCGTCGCGAGTGCCATCACTGTTCTCCAAAACTCGTTCTTCAGATGCGTTCATGTCAGTTGCGTTGCGAGAAGGCTATGGTAAGTCAAAACGGCTTATCAGAATAACCTCAACGCCGCGCCGAGTCGATGCAGTTGGTCAAAAACCACTCGGAGCCAATTTGTAGAACATTTCGTCTCAAATGTTCATGAGCCGGACTCACTATCCAGTTTGTCAACGGCCAATCGAGTTTGTGCAACGCGCGGGCGGTCTTTACCGGCGCCATGACAAGGCATTCGTCGCTGACTCAAACGTACTTCTGACTCATGAACATTCGGGACGAAGTGTTCTACAATCTTGCGGCCCACTCCATGCATGCTGAAGCTCTATTAGCGACAAGCGGAATTTCTCAGCGATTATTTCTTGCTCCGAAATCTCACGAATTCTTCAAGAGATACTAGGCCGTCGCCATTGGTGTCGGCGCCGGTTGGCTTGATGATCATAACTTTCGTTTCGTCGGACTGAAGGACGCCGTCTTTGTTTTTGTCGTACTTTGATAAAGTCCGCGTTGCCCATTCAATATCGCTCTGACGTATTTCGATTTCGCCTTTAAGCATGCTGGGGTCTTCTGGAGCTTTGGTCGCATTGTCGATCAATTCATACACAACAAAGGCTTTCCAAGACTTCTGCGGAACGGTGCGAAGTTCGCTGGGCAACGTGGCTGAATCGCTCTCCCGGAAAGGCCAAGCAATTTTTGGTAGGTGGCTTTCAAGGTTGGCTTCCGCCAAGAGTTTGACAACCTCATCGTGCCCCGAGCGAATTTGCGTTTGAATCTCTTGGAATTCTCTGGACAGCTTTTCGACCAATGAATGTCGCTTGGCAAGCGCGAGCACAGCTAATATCTCTGCGGCGTCCTTCCATACATTCGCCTGAATGGGACTTTCATCGCGCGAGCCAACCGCGAATCCGATTGGAAAAACCACCCTGACGAACTGTTTGGGTATACTCGAAACTCTTAGGTCGATTATAGACGTACCGCTCTCATTGAATAAATCCTCGTGCAATCGTTCTGGGTGTTTGCTCAGCCATTGCAGTCGCTTGCGAATCGATTCTTGCAAGTGCGAGACGTCGATCTCCGTTTTCGGAAACGTTGAAAGTGCGGTGCAGGCAATTGTCGCACTTAGCGGAGAAGCATTCAGGTCATCGATCAGCTCCATCGACAATTGGCGGATGCGATTCAGAGAGTCGCCGTCCCAAATCGTCGCACCGGATGTGCGCCAATCCGGCCTATCGAATGCCGACAAATACTGGCTAATCAAATGGGCCGGCCCGAGGTCAGGGTGGCGGAGCACGAAGTCGCCGATTTTTTTCCTTGCTGCGGCTGAAGTTCCCGGAGAGTTCAACACGTTGGCGATGAAAGTGCCGAGCTGATTGACCGTGTCCTTGGAATATTTCTGAGGAATGGGAGATTTTGCCAACCAATCTAAGACGGAGTCGAAGGCGACATTCATGTTCGGTTGTGTCATCGAAAAAGCCAATGCGGCAAAGATTCTCATTGCGAGTGCTTCGTTCGCTTCCATTTCTTTTGTCAACAGTTTACCAAACTTTTCATCGCCATTGACTTTGGCCAAAACAGCCAAAACCAGCGCATCAAAAACCAGATTTGTCGCTGTCGGCGAGCGCAGTATCTCGAGCATTTCACTGGACACACTTGGCGAAGCATCTCGTGCAACCAAAGCCCGCACAGCCTCTATCGCAGCAAGGCGAGTCTTGCTGCTGCGCTCGTACTTGACAACATTCAACCATTCGGAAAACCGCTTTCCTTCATATGTCAACTCTGGTGCAGTTGATCGCGATTGGCTTGCAATCACACCGGACGACACTGGACCGGCAGAATTCTGATTCGATAGCTGAGAGGTGGAGTTTTGCAATGGGGTCTCTGGTGCTGATTCCTGTAGGCCAAGGACAAGAATATGAATTGCAAAGCCGAGAATCTCCCCAGGTGTAAACTCGGAAGCCACCGCAAACACCTTTTCATTTCCTGACGCCCCGCCGTGGGCACTGACTTCTGAGGTTTTTAGAACAGGCCATGCGACGACAAGACGGATGAGACTTGCTTTAACCCCTTTGAATACGTCAACAACGCGAGAATATTCACTTGCGGTTGCTTCTGCGATCGATTTTGTTTGAATCTCTACAGCTTGGTTGGCAAATTGAGAACGCATCATCCTCGCGGCGAATTCTAGCAGCTCGATTGTCTCCGAGCCAAACAAAGCAACGTTGGATGAGCGCGAGAACTCGAACTGATTGCTGAAATCCATTTCGAAGCCTTGTATTTTCAAGTGTCTTGGCAAAACGTGTCTTTGGAATCCACTCTCAACTTGTGACAGATTCAACAATCGAGCAGGGTCCTTGGCCAGCGCGACGAATCGAGCATTGATTGCTGCTGACAGTCTCTCACGACGTTCATCGTCAATTTTGAAAAAAAGAGCTGGAGGCAGTTGGGTGAGTATCATTGCGGCTTGAGCAACCAGCGCAGGTTGCGATTCCAGATTGCAAAGCGTTTCCTCGGCTCGAAGGAGCACTTCCGTTCGATAGGCTGAGGACCAGGCGGTCAATTCTTCGGGTATAGGCTCAGACAACCAAATCTCGATGCCTGCAGAACTCCATGCCTTGAGAATCTTCATGGGGTAATCGCAGAGTTCTCGATAATCTGCGATAGATTTATTCGCCGCGAGAATCCTGTCCATGTCCTTTGCCCAAACCGCCAGCACGGCAACTAATTCTCGTCTTGCCACGTCACTTAAGATTCTCTTACCTGGGAGGACGCTTTTTTCTAGCCACTCGAAAACAGGCTTCATGCGCGACAAGTCAGTGCCCAAACCGACTTTAATAACTCGCATGTGCATCGGTTTGCTATCTGAGTCCAGCAACTTCACCAAGAGTTCGCCATATCCATTGTCAGGATTGCTGGTGCGCAAAATTCCAAAGATCTTTGTGTCCATCGGTCGCCAGCCCCCTATGTCCGTGTCATTTTTTTCGTGGGGAACTAAGATCCCGCCGTTCAAATCGGGAAGCATGCCAATTAGCACATCGGTAACCAGCTTGTATGTTTGAGGCGAGACGAGCGAACGGATGGCCGCGAGCGAGTGGCCGATCGCTTCAGGACTTCGCTCGCGTTTCAACTGGGCTAGCCATTCGGTGAGCGTCTTGCCGTCGTAGAGCAATTCAGAATCAATGGCGGTTGGGCTGAGTTCAGCTTTCAATTTGCTTGATTGCAAGTTCTTTTGCTCAACTCCCGCGATGCCGATTTTGCTTGTGCGATTTTCAGTATTTGAATCACTGACGCCGCCACCAAGTGACCGCACTGCTGCAGGAGAAATGCCTGCTGAGCCGGCAGGCGCTGTTCCCAACACTCTGTTTGGCGTGCTCTTGGGTAAATCTCGCCATGGATCATCAAGTTTGCCGCCACCAAGCCCGGCAGCGCTAATGTGAATCAAAAAACCAAGAACCTCGTCCGTGGGCAATGTGCCAGTATTTATTTGGACAGAATTGTTGCTATTTGCTGCGCTTACTCCCGTGACAGTAACCACGCTCACATTCGGCCAACCGATCCCCAAACTGCTCGGGCGCATCCCCATGTCCTTGATACGGTCGATGAAGCGACGAGATTGTGTTTGCGTTGTTCCGAGAAGAGACTTTTCGGCTGCCAAGAACAAATCTCCCGACTGATGAGCAATGTTCAATCGCTCCGCCGCTTCCAGGAAAACAATTGCTTCTGACACATACCCGTAGGCATTTTCATACTGAGGGGCAGTAGATTGAATAAAGCTAATTTTCACTGGCAGAGACCTTGACTTTGGGAAACTGTCAAAACCGTTCTGAGAATGCGGTTTCGTCAGACCTAACATTCGAGGTGGGTCTGTCGCGAGCGCGCCTAACCGATTGGCGAGTGCTACCTTCAATGAGTAAATCGTGGCGCTTCCAAGAGTCTCCACATCCTTGTCCGTGGTCGATCGGATAATCATCGCCGCTTGAACTACATATGCAGAATTGGATGATTGATCTAGGATTGTCTGAGCCGCTTGCCGAATAACTTCTTCTCGGAATTTGGCTTTCAAACCATCTCCTCTTTCCAAATTCCTTGATAGCCAAAAATCACCATCAGCAACTTTCCACTGTCCCAGAATTCTGATCGCGTGTGCAGCTCGTTCCTCGATATCGATAGATGAACGATCGGATTGACAATACCTTCGCAAGACTTCAAGTAGTATCTGGTTCGCGTCGTTGCTTAATGTTCGACTGCCGCGTACTACATTCTCTTCAAGCCACTTGAGAACCGGTTGTACTTGAGCATACGGCAGGTCAAGTCCATAGGTAATTAATCGAGCTTGGAGTTGTGAATCCGAGGTTTCGAGAATTCTAGTGAGTAGTTCTCCATACGCAGATCCTGGATTGCAGGCGCTGAGACTCGAAAAAACACTGTAAAAAACTACGTCTCCTTTCAATTCGTGCAGCATTTCGACTAACAGATCGGTGATCTGTTTGGATGTTTTGGACGTGACCAGCGACTCAATCGCTGCGAGGGATTGGCCTAGGGCTTCAGGACTTCGCTCGCGTTTCACCTGGGCCAACCATTCAGTGAGCGTCTTGCCCTCGAAGACCAATTCAGAATCAATGGCCGATTGGTTGAGTTCAGCGTTCGATTTACCTGGCTGCAGGTTCTCGATCTTCTTTTGCTCAACTCGGGCGATGATGGTTTCGCCTTTGCGAATTTCAAACTTGCCGTTCTCGAGAGTGATTGAATCGCTGGCGCCGGCGATAGTGACTTCGTATTTACCGGCGTAGAGTTTGGTTGTGGTATTACCTGGTTGTAGAGTGATCTCGCGATCCGGTCGACCGTCTTGATGAAGGGTGACTTGCACGTCCGCCACTTCGGAATCAATCACCAACTGGCCCTTTTGCGTTTCCAGAACGACCAAGACTCCGGCGTAGACGAACAACGGCACGAATACTGCCGCGATCATCCATAACCGCCAACGAGATTTTGGAGGCTCGCGATTTTTGGAAATTGCACTTGGCGAAGAAGAAACCGAAACTAGTTGATTGGTCGCTGCCAGCCGCATTGGTTCGGAGGGACGTACCGCGGTTTTCTCCGCATTCGCCTGAGATTCCTTGCCGGCCCTGGCCAGCTCGACGAGGTCGGCACTTTCGGCAAGTGATGCCAAGCGCTCGGCTACGTGGGCTGCACTGGCGGGTCGATTGTCGATGGAACGAGCTAGCAAATCACCGACCAACTCGACCAACTCCGGTGGTGCATCGGGCCGAAGCGTGTCTAGGCGTGGCGGTTCATGACTGGCCAGCAGACGAAGTTTTTCTAGTGGCGACAAGTTCGGCGAGGCGGCCAGCGGTGCGCGACCACACAACAATCGAAACAGCGTTGCACCCAGCGAATACAAATCGGCTCGATAGTCGACCGATCCCGACCGCTCAGCCTGTTCCGGAGCCATGTAGTCGAGCGTCCCCATGAGTTGTCCGACGGTGGTCAATTCAGCAGACGCTTCGTCCCACAAACTGAGCTGTGCAAGCCCAAAGTCCAGAATCTTGGCGCGCCCGACCATGTCGAGCATCAAATTCGATGGCTTGATATCGCGATGGACGATACCCGCCGCGTGCGCGTGCGACAGCCCCAGAGCAACCTGGCGACACAGTTCACAAGCGTCCGCAATCTTCAGCGGACCAACCGTGCGAGCAAGCTGGCTGAGATCCAAGCCGTCGATGTACTCCATAACCAAATAATGCAAACCATCCAAATCACCTGCGTCAGTCGCCAGCACAATCGACGGATGATTCAAACAACCGGCAGCCCGTATCTCGCGCTGAAATCGCAGGGCCGGTTGTTGTTGGTTGCCAATCGTAGCCGGCAGGATCTTGATCGCGACCTGTTTACCGAGTTGGCGATGACGAGCCAGAAACACGGTCGCCATGCCACCACGTCCGAGTGGCTTGAGCAACTCGTACGAACCAAAGTCGCTCGACTGCGGCAACCAGCGGCTCAGCCGATCACGGCCACCTTCGTCGTTGGCAGAGTCGACGATCAGTTGCTTGGCATTATCGAATGCTCGCACAAATACACTCGGTTCGGGAATTGGCTCGGCAGGTTCACTCCCCTGAGAAACTTTCTTGTACCTGAGCAGTTCAAGAATCGTGTCCGACTCGTTCTCCAAGTCCACGATTGTTTGCTCGCACACAGGGCAGTCGGCCAAATGTTGTTCGATGTCAACGGCAAGAGAATCGTCCAATTCACCGACCAAGTAATTTTTCAACGATTCGGCTGGAAAGCAATTGTTTTCGGTCATGGTATTGCCACCCTGGTAAGACTACGATGATTGGACCACTGCAATATAAACGAAACCAGTGTGACATGATGACGACACAAACTTCACCGGCCGCCACCCGTTTGAGCCTTTTGACTCGCGCTCGACAGCGCGACGAGCAAGCGTGGCGAGAGCTGGTGGATCTGTACGGACCGTTGATGAAACACTGGTGTCTACGTTGTGGGTTGGACGAGCACTCGGCGGCCGACTGCGTTCAAGAAGCGTTTGCGGCCGTATCGACTTCGATCGAGACCTATCGACCCAACGGCGCAGGTCACGCGTTTCGCAACTGGCTATGGACGGTAACTCGCAACAAAGTTCGCGATCTAGTGCGCAAGGTCGCTAAGCAACCCAGAGCCATCGGAGGCGATGCAGCTCAACAGCATTGGAACCGTTTGGCGGACGAAGCATCGATTATCGAAGATGAGCCGTCGGATGCGGACCAACTTTCCCAACTGCTCCAGCGCGGATTGCGACAAGTCCAGTCGGAATTCGAGACGAGATCTTGGCAAGCTTTCGTCCGCACCGCAATCGACGGCCAGCGAACGGATATCGTCGCCAAAGAGCTGAATCTCTCGCCAGCAGCGGTGCGCCAATGCCGCTCCCGCATTCTGCGCCGCCTCAAGCAGCAGCTTGGAGAAATCGAGTAAGGCGAGTGGCAGATGGGAATTTACCAAGGCCTAAGCGAATACAAGCCCGAAGCGCAAGCGAGTGCGTCAATCCTGGCATACACTCGCTTGCGCTTCGGGCTTGCATTGGTAAGACACTATCTGCCGCTCGCCTAAGGGCAATACCGTTCAACGAACGTGGGATAAGCTTCCAGCTTGTCAATATCTTGTGCAAGCAATGGCGAAACTCCGCTACAGGTTGACAAGGCTGGAAGCTTATCCCACGTTCGTTGAACGGTATTGCGCCTAAGGGCCCGTCGAGAAAACGGGATGGCGAGGCTCCTGCCGAGCCGAATTTGCGTGAAATCAAGGCTCGACTGCCCTCCAGCTTTCCGGACAGGCGCTAATTGGACAGCGCCGCATGGGTGCTATGCAACCTGTGAATTGCTCGGCGGCATGGTTGATTTTCAGTGGTCGCAATGCTGCCTGTGTGATGGGAAGGATAATATCGTTTGAGTATGGGCAGTTTTTCAGTGCGAACGTGAAGCTCCTCGCGGCAGTGTATTAAGCTGCAAGTTTGAACGGCGAGAAGGAACTCTGTGTATAATCGCAATTATGAGTCACGATCGTCCTTCATCCATCGACTCGCCTTTTGCGTCCCATGGCCAAGAATTGGTATTTCGCGCGCGTGGAATAACGAAGATTTACCACATGGGCGAAGTGGATGTCCATGCGTTGCGCGGCATCGATTTGGATCTGTTTGCGCATGAATTCGTAGTGTTGCTTGGCCCTTCTGGTAGCGGCAAATCGACGCTACTGAACATCTTGGGTGGCTTGGATGTACCTACCGCTGGTGAAGTTCTCTACTTGGATCACAACTTAACCGCGGCCGGCGAAAAGTCGCTGACCCAGTTTCGACGCGATCATGTGGGTTTTATTTTTCAGTTTTATAATTTGATTCCCAGTCTGACGGCGCGGGAAAACGTGGCTTTAGTTACCGAGATTTCGCCCAACCCGATGCCTCCCGACGAAGCTCTTGGTCTAGTTGGTTTGACCGAACGCATGGATCATTTTCCAGCGCAACTTTCCGGCGGCGAACAACAGCGTGTTGCGATCGCGCGTGCTGTTGCCAAACAGCCTGATGTCCTACTGTGCGACGAACCTACCGGAGCATTGGACGTCATAACGGGCATTACCGTGCTGGAGGCAATTCAGCGCATCAATCGACAACTCGGCACAATGACGGCCGTGATTACCCATAACGCCACGATTGCTAATATGGCCGACCGAATTATCTCGTTGCGGGACGGCAACATCGTCGACATTCGACGCAACGCGACCAAATTAGCGCCTCACGAACTGCAGTGGTGATCCAAGCATGCGATCGCTCGACCGAAAGATGCTTCGCGATCTGTGGCACTTAAGAACTCAGGTGCTGGCAATTGTTGTAGTCATGTCGTGTGGAGTCGCGACCTTCGTGATGTCCAACAGCATTCTCGAGTCGCTGGAACGCATCCGCGCATGGTACTATCGTGAATACGCCTTTGCAGACGTATTCGTGACCTTGAAACGGGCACCCGACGCTCTGGCAAGTCGCATCGGTGAAATCTCTGGGGTAAGCAAAGTCGATACGCGAGTGTTGACGGTCGTGCGGCTGGAGATTCCGACGATGACCGAGCCAGCGACGGGACAGTTGATTTCGCTCCCATCGCGCGGAGAATCAGGACTGAATCGAGTCTTCCTCCGCGCCGGTAGACTCCCTGAACCAGGAGCCGACTCGGAAGTCGCCGTCAGTGAAGCCTTCGCAACCGCTCATCGTTTGCAATTGGGTGGTTCACTTGAGGCGATTATCAATGGCCATCGGCAAGCATTATTGGTCGTGGGCATTGCGCTCAGCCCCGAATACATCTACGAGATTCCCGTAGGTGGTTTGCTGCCTGACAACCGGACGTTTGGCGTGCTGTGGATGGATCGACAAACGCTGGCAGCGGCGATGGACATGACTGGCGCGTTCAACAATGTCACGATAAAGTTAACCGGCCCGCGTGACGAAGCGAGCGTAATTCGCGACTTGGATGAATTGACGGCTCAATACGGCGGACTGGGAGCCTACGGACGAGCCGATCAGCAATCGCACAAGTTCATTCAGAACGAGCTGAATGAACTGCGAAATATGAGCGTCGTTGCGCCTACTATTTTTCTTTGCGTTGCCGCCTTTCTGCTCAATCTCGTGTTGTCGCGTTTAATCTCGACTCAGCGGGAGCAGATCGCAGCGCTCAAGGCATTTGGTTACGAGAATCATGAAATTGCTTGGCACTACCTCAAAATGGCTTTGGCGGCTGCCGTTCTTGGATCGCTTGCAGGAACCGTTCTAGGTGTCTATCTCGGTCGTGGTATGACGCAAATGTATACCAAATTTTTTCACTTCCCTAGATTCGAATTTGAATTGCCATTGCGAGTCGTGGTAATTGGATGGCTGATCAGTAGTCTGTTCGCTGCGCTAGCGGTCTGGACCAGCGTTCGCCGCGCGATGCTATTGCCACCCGCCGAAGCAATGCGTCCAGAGCCGCCGGCTTCATTCCGCAAGACTTGGCTGGAGAGCATCGGAGTCGTCCTAACACGCTCGTCGGCAACGAAAATGATCTTGCGTCAGATCAGTCGAACGCCGCGCCGCGCCATACTGTCGACACTGGGTATTTCGCTAGCAGTGGCCATCTTGATTTTGGGCAGTTTCATGCAAGACGCGGTGGACTATCTGTTCGACGCCATGTTTCGCTTGTCCCAGCGCTATGACGTCAACGTGGCACTCGTAGAAGCAACGTCAGCGGATGCGGTGCATGAATTACAGCAGGTCCCAGGCGTACTTGCCTGCGAAGGATATCGCGCAGTAGCGGCGCGGATTCGGTTTGCACATCATCATCGATTGGTACCCGTCCAAGGATACGTCAGCCAACTCGACTTGCTTAAATTAATCGACCGACAACGGAGAACGGTTGACGTTCCAGCCAGCGGTCTGATGATCTCCGCCGAGTTGGCCAAGATCCTTGGAGCGCGGCTCGGCGACGAACTGACCGTCGAAGTGCTCGAAGGCAAACGACCGACGAAACGCATCCGGCTGACCAGCACGATCGATGACTTTGCCGGAACAACCGCTTATCTTCAGCAGCAAGAGCTGTGCGATCTACTCGATGAAGGGCTGTCGATTTCGGGCGCGTTCATAGCGATCGATCCCGGTGCTGAGAGTGAGGTTTACGGGCGGCTGAAAGAAATGCCGGGCGTGGCGAAAGTCGTTATCAGCCGTTCGACACGCGACAGTTTTCGAAGGACGGTCGCCGAGACTATTCGGCGCATGCGGTTGATTAATCTGATTTTTTCTTGCGTCATTTCCATTGGAGTCGTGTACAGCACCGCCCGCATATCGCTGGCAGAGCGCAGTCGCGACTTGGCTACGATGCGAGTTCTGGGTTTTACGAGGCATGAAGTTGCTTGGATGTTGTTCGCGGAACTGGGGCTGCTCACTTTGGCTGCGATTCCCATCGGGTCTGCTATTGGTTATGGGCTGGCGTGGACGATGATCAAAGCGGCTGACCCAGAGCTATTTCGGTTGCCACTGGTCGTCGAATTCGATACCTATTTGTTTGCGGCTGGAGTTGTGCTGATGGCCACATTTTTCGCGTGTGCCTTGTTACGCCACCACATCGATCGACTTAATTTGGTCGAAGTGCTTAAGAGCCGTGAGTAAATTGGAAGTTGGTTCTCGAGAACGACACATTCAAATGTTGGTTTGATAGAAGTGAGCGGAACAGCGCTTGGAGAGTACCTGTTATTCGTTAGCGATGAAAGAGTCCCGGAGGGACAAGAGCGTTAAGCCGGTGGTGTGAACCACCGGGTGAGTGGCGAGTTAGAAGCGAAAGGCCCGAAAGGCCGACAGCATGCTGGGAGTGCAGGGAGATTAATGTCCAGGGAGATTTCGTGTGTGTACTGAGGCATTGGACAATGAATGGGCTGTCGTCGCTTTGGGACTTTTTGCTTCTGGCTTGGTCCACACCCGGTGGTTGATACCACCTGCATTGGCGATTTCGTCCCTCCGGGACTCTTCACCTTCCAACTTGTTCCCAACCGGTTGTGTCCTTTGGAGCGTCCGGGGCTTGCTTTCCAATCGACTTCTTCAACTCAATTGAAGAACAAAAGTTGCGCATTCGAATTTCATGTCAATAACGGCAGTCGCATCAATCGTTTCCAAAGAAATTTCGCAACGTGAACACAAATAAGAAAACTGCTCGCAAGAAATTGCCATGGCGTTTGCTGCTGCCGGCAACTGTTATGCTGGGTTTAGTGGGCTGGTTAGCTTCGAGTTGGATGTTTTCGACGACTTTAGTTTCGGTGGGCAAGATACATCGGGGCTCGATGCAGGTCAGCGTCGAGGAAGACGGCAAGACGCGCATCCGAGAACGGTACGTCGTCTCCTCGCCTCTGATGGGAAAGCTGGTACGCATTGAACTGCAAGCGGGAGATGCGGTCGTTGCTCGTGAGTCGATCGTGGCCACCATCCAACCTCCTGCTCCGGCGATGTTAGATCCTCGGCAGTTGGCACAAGCTGAATCCGCCGCGCAGGCAGCTCGCTTGGCGGTAGATCAAGCCAAATTCAAAGAGCACGAGCAGCGCGAGCAACAATCGTTGGCCGAGAAAACGCTTGATCGATTGCAGCGCTTGGGCTCCACGGTTGCTCAGCAAGATTTGGAATCTGCCGAAACCGATTATAGATCGTATGTGGCTACTGTTTCTGCCGCGTGTCTGGCGACACAGATCGCCGATTTCCAGTGGCAACAGGCTCAGGCGGCACTACTTCACTTGCGGTCCGACGAGGCGACACGGACGAACTACGGTTCAGGCCTGTTCCAGGTTCAGTCGCCGGTCAGTGGCAAAGTCTTGCGAGTCATGCAGGAGAGTTCGTCTGTCGTGCAAGCAGGAACTCCGCTGTTGGAATTGGGGAATCCTGCGGACTTGGAAATCGAAGTCGATGTGCTATCCAGTCAAGCGGTGCGCATCGCGGTCGGTAACCAAGTCATCATAGAGCATTGGGGCGGCGACGTGCCGCTGCACGGAGTTGTTCGTCGAGTGGAACCGGCTGGGTTCACTAAGATCTCAGCTCTGGGAGTTGAAGAACAACGCGTGAATGTCATCATCGACTTTGTTGAGCCCTTCGCACAGCGCGCTACGCTCGGCGATGCCTATCGCGTCGAAGCGAGTATCGTGGTGTGGAGCGCTGAAGACGTATTGCAAGTTCCGACCGGTGCCCTGTTTCGCACTCAAGATCAATGGTCGGTATTCGCTATCGTCAACGGAATTTTGCAACTGCGCGAGATACAAATCGGCCAGCGCAATCGTCACTCCGCGCAAGTGCTGCGTGGTTTGAACGAAAACGAAAACGTGGTCCTGCATCCAACCGACCAACTCCAACCAGGCATACGTGTTCGTGAGCAACCGTGATGTGCGCGTTACTCGACGGGATGAGCCACAGCCCAGAGGCGGACTGGAGTGTAGATGTACAAAGCCAAGGCAGACTAGCGCCCCAAAATACTCAATGGGGTGTGTCGAGATTGGCGGATTTGGGTGGATTGCGAAGTGGAGGGTGCGCAGCGATCGGAGCGAAGCACCCCACCCAAACCCGGCGCGGCGGGTGTGGACAATCCCTGCAAGCTACTTTGTCGTCGCTTTGCAAGCGTTGGCTTTGCGCCACGGATGTGTGGCGGCTGGCTCTTGGCCTTGGTTGGATAAAATCAGCTTGCTTGGCGCTGATCGAGGCAATCGAGCGGTACTCGGTTCGGTGTGAGTCGTCTTGTATCTCAGCTCGCGGTCGCCGACGAATAACCTTAGGCGACCCTCAACTGCGCCATCACCAAGACGCTTTGTTTGAGTTCCACGCCAGTGTCATGGCTCAACTGAAAGAACGCATTGTGCCAACGCACGGTCCTGTCGTTCCGTACCACACGCTCTTCGTGCACAACTGGAGTCCGCGGCAAGTCATGCTCGGCAGTCACTGGGCGATGCATGTCGGTCGATCGCGCGGCGGTCTAGGCGAAGTGAATGCAGCGATACAAAGATCGGCCGATGATTCACCGATTGGTCGACGCCCATTTCGAGCGGAATCGAGATCGATCAACGGATGATCGCGTCCGTTCTTGGCTGCGCGATCTCGTAAAACTCATGGGTGTGCACCTATCCACTGCACGCTAATTTAATGCAGATCACCGCATTTGGGGGCTAACTTTCTTTTCGAAATATATATAATACCGTAATCGCGCCGCCTAATCGCACTTTTCTCGTAAAGGTACGAGCGGGGGAACCAATTGGCATGTCGACCGTGTTCGGTCGCTGTGCTACGGGGCTCAGGTTTAAGAACCGGAGAGTATTCCAATCTCTAGCCCGTCAGCTAACCTCGTCGGCCGATTGCGGGATGGTCTCGCAATCACGGAAAGCAGCTCATGAGCTGTCTGGCGCAATTCTTTTTGGGTTGCTCAAAATATTCATGTTAGTGAATTCACTCAGTTAAGTTTGTTTCGTTCTGGCTTTGACGCAGCGCTCTTGTGTAACACCGGGCCGGTAGACGCTCGGCGTACGTTGCTCCATTACAGGCCGTCGCGGACTTTTATTGTGAAAGTCTCGACACTGCCGGCGATGGGGCGACGGTAGAACATCCGCGCGATGCTGGTCTGTGTCGTTCAGTACCGTTAATGTCTCTGCCGGATGCTTACATACATACTTTTCTGAAGAATTTTCGAACACATTGCGGCAGCCCAAGTTGGAGGTCGACGATGGATTATTTGAATCGATTGGTCGTGATTGCTGGCCTGGGAACTTGTGGAGCACTTTTCAGTTTCCAATCCGCGGAGAAGCTTCAGAGATTAGATGTTGCCGATTCGATGCGACAGTTAGATCTTATGGCAGATAGCGGTGAAGTTCGCGCTCGATTGATGGAACAGCATCACCGCCGGAGCCACTGGCGATTGGGCTGGGGAGTGGTACTAATAGGAGCTGCCCTCGGTTTCATGTTCGAGTCGATCATAGCCGTGGCTCGTCGCTGTGGTCTGATCGGGCTGGTCCTGCTGCTGGTCACGTCCAGTGGATGCTGGCGACCGTTCGAGCCTGTGAAATTGGAAGTCATCCAGCCCAATGAGGAGGCCTTTCTTTTGCCGTTCACCGAATCCGTGGATAAGCAGCAGTCGACGCACACGGAGGAATACTTGCGTAGAAATTTGGTACATACCCAACAAGTGAAAATTCCGCAGCAATGGGTTCCGAAAGGATACGAAACGGTCTTCTCAAACGGTCAATGGCGAGATGCGGCGATTCTCGTTCGAGTGGACAAATCCCCGGTTACTCGCGAATGGACTGCTGATCCCAACAGCGGTACCAGCACGAAGAACGAGGCGATTTGGGTGATGACCAGCGATCAAGTAGAGTTCTCAACCGGATGGACATGCACCGCGCGAATCGCCTCGCGCGACGACGCGGTGAAGTTCTTGCATAACTATCCCAACGGCGCACTGACGCAAGTGATGGATCAGGAAATCCGAGCCAAACTACAAAGCTCCTTTGGTATCGAGGTCACCGACCTGCCGATGGAAGAACTTCGTCTGAAGGCGACTCCTCACATTCAGTCGGTGGTCGCCGGAGTCACCGAGTTCTTTTCGGAGCGCGGAATCACCATCACCAACCTGGGAATTAGCGGCGGCTTTGTCTACAAGGATCCTTCCATCATCAAGATGCTGGTCGAGGTCTTCAACGCAGAGCAAAAGAAGGCCATCGCCATGGCCGAAACTTCCGCGCAAATCGAGAAGAACAAGACGATCCAGTTGGAAGCCGATTCTCGCGCCAAAGCACTTTTGACAGAACGTGAAGCTGAGGCGGAAGGCATTCGCCTGGTTGCCGACGCCAAAGGATATGAGATTGAAAAAGCCGCCGAGGACTCCCAAGTCTATCTCGACCTCAAGCGTATTGAGTTGGAAAAAGCCAAGCTAGAAAAATGGGACGGACGATTCCCAACTTATTTCATGGGAGGAGCGAATGGTTCGCTCGATATGCTGCTGCAAGCTCCAGCTATAGCAGAACATCGAGCCGAATCGCTCAAGTAAACAGTTCAGATTGCTTCATCGATACGAACTTATCCCGAGGTGTTGTTCGCTGTATGCCTTAATTCGCTGTCGAAACTTTCGGCGAGTTCCGCTACGATCGAGACTTCAATTGTGAACTTGGAGAATATTAGCGGAACGATTCACGTGGTGAACGAGCATGGGGATACGCGTTTGGCCTTGTTATACCCCACATCTTTCTTGACATAAGAATGATCGAATTCCTAACCTTCAATTCCCTCGAATCAAGGTCGATTTGGATACTTTTCTTGAGATCCTTACATCGATTTTCTTTGCTAGCGAGGTAACGTTGGGGAATTTAGGAAAACTGGTCATTGGTCAACTTATGTCAAAAAAGATGTGGGGTATAACAAGGCGTTTGGCCCATGATGCTCCGTTGGCAGACGCTGCACATTGAATTACGACCCAATCGGGACCGATCGATGTCGAATTGAGCGAAGCCGCTTGGCAATCGCTGCCAGTGCTGGCTGTCACGAACCATGGTGGAGCGAGCACGAATCTCGACAGAAAAGACTTTGATGATCTTCGCCTCTCAGGCCAAGACAAACGCGATCATATACGCCGAGACTGGAGAGGTTTTCGCAAAGTTGCAGCCAACGAAGATCGACTCGCGGTCTTCCAGCTGATTGACCGATTCACAGCTATTACGGAAAATCGCCAGCGCACCGCCGGGCTGGACCTGCTGTCCCGAAGCGGGACTGTGGTTGTGCTTCGCAAGTGACCAACAGGCCTTTCGCAACGAAATAGTGAGTTCGGACGGTTTGGACCGAACACAGTAATTTGTTGCTCGTTTATGCAAGCCTGTGGCGATTGAGTTAAACTGTCCAACATCTATGCTGGACCTCAATTCTTGGAGCCGCTGTATGTGTCGCCAATTTCCTGTCGTATGTGCCTTGTCGCCTCTTGTTCGTTGCTCGCTGCAGGCAACCCTGGTAGCCGTGAGTTTGCTGGGCAGTTCGGCTTTGGCGCAGACGCGAAAGACGGAAGTCTCAATTCGCGGTGATACGTTTTTGATCAATGGAAAACTCACCTACGAAGGCCGATTCTGGCAGGGGCAGCGGATCGAGGGCCTGCTGATGAACTCGCGCATGGTGCAGGCAACCTTTGATGACTTAAATCCCAAGACGGTCTCAATGTGGGCCTATCCCGATACCAAGAAATACGATGCGGATCGCAATACGCGCGAGTTTGTTGCCGCATTGCCGGAGTATCGCCGGCATGGTTTGTTGGCTTTTACGATAAATTTGCAAGGTGGTAGTCCACAAGGATATTCCCGAGTCCAACCTTGGCACAATTCCGCAATCACACAAACCGGCGAACTGCGTCCGGAGTACATGCAACGCTTCAGCTTGATTCTCGACCAAGCGGACCAGCTCGGCATGGTGGCGATCCTCGGCATCTTCTATTTTGGCCAGGATGAAAGACTCAAAGATGAAGAGGCCGTCAAGCAAGCCGTCGATAATACGGTTCGCTGGGTGTTGGAACGTGGCTATCGTAATGTCTTGCTCGAAATCAACAATGAAAGCAACGTGCGCTACGACCATCCCATTCTCAAACCCGATCGAGTTCACGAGCTGATCGAGCGTGCGAAATCAATTTCGCGCGACGGCCGAAGGTTGTTGGTTTCGACCAGTTATGGTGGCGGTACCGTTCCGAAAGAGAATGTGGTTCGCGCCGCGGACTTTCTGCTGATTCATGGCAACGGTCAAGACAAGCCAGAGAAAATAACCGAACTAGTGAAAGCCACGCGCAGTGTGCCCGGTTATCGACCTATGCCCATCGTCAACAACGAAGACGATCACTTCGATTTTGATCGGCCCGACAACAATTTCGTCGCATCGATCCGCCAATATTGCTCGTGGGGATTCTTCGACTATCGCATGAAGGACGAAGCATTCGACTCGGGCTACCAAAGTGTGCCGGTCAATTGGGGCATCTCCAGTGATCGGAAGCGCGCGTTCTTTGAAAAGTTGAAAGAAATCACGGGAAACTAAAGACCGGCGTGCGAATCCCACCGGCTTGCCCGGTGGGATTTACATACTTGGTTCCTCAGCCGCATTTCGACGCCGATGCGCACGCAACAACTTTCATGGAGACAGCGACTTGCTGGCCGGCCAATTCAAGTGATGATGCAGAAACTCGAAAGTTTCGACACCGTTGATGCTGTGGCCACCTTGAAAGAATTCGATTGCCGTTCGATCCTGCAATCCAAACTGGGCGTAAAGCCATCGGACCTTGGCGTACTCGTGAGCTACCCACTGATCGCGCCCGACCAGGTCATTATGCCCACGCTCGACCATGAATGGGCGCGGGAAGATCAAGTAAGCCATCTCGGCGTAGTCAAACGTCTGACCTAGATTCCAGTAGGGCATTTCCCATTCAATCGTGTTCATGAAGCTGAACGGTTGGTCGGTAGCGGCGACCTTGCGCGTCCACTGATTGAAATCGCCTGAACAGATCGACAAGCAGTACTTCTCAAGTATCGATGGAACGCGCACGGCGGTTTCACCGCCGTAACTCAATCCGTAAAATGCGATGCGCTGCGGATCGACCATTGGTTGTGCGCTAAGCCACTGAAGAATCTGATCGTGGGAAGCGATGATGAATGAGAACAGCGTACATCCGATCGCGTTGGCCTTGCGATCGAGCCAACGGTATTCATCTTCGCCGCGATATAGATTGTGGGGCGCGAACGTAATGAAACCTCGATTGGCCAATTCGGCGGCAAAATTGTTGTAAGCCGGATTGTTGGCATCGATCGTATCGCGAGGAATTCCTTGACGGCCATGTTGGCAGACCACTACGGGGCGTCGTTCCTCAGCGCTAATCCCTTTGGGCACCAGCAACGTGCCCCAAGCAATCAGCGGCGGATGCACGTCCAGCACGACATCAAATGCGGTCCACTTGTCGGTTTCCAATATCTTGCGAGTGCGCGGATTCGGCGGCGCCAATGGAGACTCGAACTTGCCCATCGCTTGTCGGTAGAATCGATCGCGAAACTCATTGGCGGCGTGGATGAATTTTTCTGGACCAGCGGTATCATGTCGCCGCGCAGTGCTCCAACGCTGCTGTGTGAACTCCGGCATGATCTTATATAGAAAGCTGTCATCGCGAACATGTTCCGAGCGTTGTACCAATTCCTGCACATGTTGCTCAAGCTGTTCGATGCTCCGTTGTTTCCGCGCGGCAATCTCCGCGACAGGATCTTTTCTCGCATCGACCAGTTGGATTGCTTTGCTCGAAGTTACTTCGTCCACTCCAAATTGTTTCACAAAGCCCCCGACGGCCAGTTCCGACCATGGCCCCACCAGAACGTCTTTCTCGCCGACCACCAGGACTGGTGCGGGTGCGCCGGCTATTTTGCGAATGAGGTTAAATTCGCGGCGCACGCGATCGATGTCCGGCGTTGCTATCTCCCCTTTGTGTCCCGTAACGCTTGGGAATTGACTGTGTTCAATCGCCAAGCTGCGCGGTAGGACCAGCGAAGCGACTTCGGCGTTGCCGTGAGCCAACGAACGTCGCCAAACGTTGCGGTAGATTGGTTCGGCCCACGCCCGCTCGGTCGAGTCGAAATAGCCGCTGACCAGCGTCGCGGCAATCCTCTCATCCAAAGCCGCGGCATGCATCGCGACCAAGCCGCCTTCGCCGTAACCCGCCACGCTGATCTTGCTCTCCTTGGAACCTCGGCTGGAAAACCAATCGACTGCCGCCAAAACGCGCTGAATTTCGTAGCCAATAATGTGCCGACCCATGTGAAACGATTGGCGATAGATCCACTCCCGGTTGGTCATCTCGGCGCGCCGACGTCGCTGGTCTTCGGTGACCAGCAGATCGCGACCGACAATGGTTGGAATCACCAAGTCAAAACCAGCGGCCGCGAATCGATTGGCGATCTGTTGGGAAGGCTCTATACCCTCAGCCAATCCCATTAATTGCTCGGGCGTTTGCGTGGCATCGGGAACGACCACGCACGAGCCGATCGCCTGCCCCATCTGTCGCACGTACAATCCTTCGCCCCAGACGTTGGCGATCACTGGCCAGCGCACTTGGTATACCTCAAAGCGGTCCGTGTGTGCGACCAGTGCAGGATTAGTGTCATCGCCATATCGTTCTAGCCTGGGAGGCAAGCGAGTCTCCACGACACCAGTGATTTCGCTCAAGGAGGCTCTGGCCGCCTGGCGCTGCGCATCGTCGGCTAAGCGGAGTTGATGCCGAGCTTTATCGGCGCGTTCGATTTCGCGTTCAACGAATCGATGAGCTCCAAACATCAACCGTCCGGAAAGATCCTGTTCGGGCCAATCGATCGGTTTGGTACCGGCAAGAGTCTCGATCCTTGGCGGGTCGCGCGGCGGTAACGCCATCAACAGACACAGCGTCGCCCAACTGCTGGCCGCGGTTGATATGAATTGGTCCTTGCCATGAGGAAAGCCCGATTCGAAATAAGTCTGGAATGGTTTGCTGCGACTGGCGACATGCCACGAGCCGTCCGTCTGTTGTTTACCGAGTAGAAAGCTCAGCCCCTTCCGCCACGCAGGGTCATCGATCGACATGCCCCAGCGATGAAGAGCATACATGACCGTCCCGGTAGCGTACGCGTCGCTTTCGAGCGAATCCAACTGGGACCAGCCTCCGTCGTTGCGTTGGGCGCCAGTCAGGGTCGCGGCCATCGAATCCACGGTCTCCTTGGTCAAGTCGACGTATTGAGTCGCCAGCAGCCGAAATACTCGGTCTTCGGTGTCGACTGGCTGGGTCTGGGCCAACCAACGCACCGCTTGAGCCTTGGCTTGCTGGATGCGCGCAGCATCCTCGTCGCGGCCGAACGCGGTCATCGCGCGCAAGGCTAAGTAGGTTGTCGTGAAACTGCTGGCCTCCGAAGGAGGACGATTGCTGGTGTGCTTCCAAAAGCCTTCATCGTTCTGTTTCTGGAGGATATAGTCGACGACCGTCTGAGTGACTTCGTCGGACTTGCGCATCCCGTCCTCCAGCGTCCACAGCGCGTAACCAGCGGTATCGACTGCGCCTCCCTGCCCTTTGCCTTCTTTGTAACCGGTCATTCCTCGCTTCAGATGTGCGTATGTGTGTTCGACCTGACGCTGGACATTGGCGACATCAGTATGAAAGCCGCGAATCCTTGCTTCCACCAGCGCAAATACCGGCAAAGCTTGGTTGTGGCAGGTGAAGCACACACGCTGGTCCGCAGATCCGGCCGAAGCGCGTTCCAGCAGCGGCAACGAACGCTCAACGCCGCTTCTCAAAGCCTCCTCGCTGATCTTTTGCGGTTCGGTGGCACGCAAACTGGCAATGGCGGGCAGTACGAATGCCAGGACTATTGCTGTACAAAATAGCTTCGCAATCATGATTCGCTCCTGAGTGGATTTGTCTTACTCTCAAGATATCAGGTCCATATCGTTGGCGAAATCCGATCCGCTCGATCGCGCGCCCAAATGCGGCGGGCTTTGCGGCAACTCCACAACATCTGTCAGCACTGGGACTTGAATCAATCACCGGAGGCACGACAATGGACGCGGATTTATCGATGGTCGCGAAAATCGTATTTCACGAACTCGAGCTTCCTCCGCATGGCTTGATTGATTCTGAGAATGGTGGCCGGTGATCCGAACAGGGTAAGATAGGAACAAAGAAGGTGCTTCATTTTTACAAATATTGCCTGATCGCGATTTGTTTACTCGGAATCGAGTATGGCTATTGCCTTGGACAACAGGTTACATCAGGGGAGACTCCATCTTCCAAGCAGCCGAATGTCCTTGTTGTGTTGTGCGATGACCTTCGATGGAATGCGCTGTCGTGCGCTGGACATCCGCATGTGCGCACGCCGAACATCGATCGATTGGCTGCAGAAGGCTTGCTCGTGCGCAACGCGTTTTGCACGACCAGTCTTTGCTCGCCGTGCCGCGCTTCGATTCTCAGCGGACTGTATGCACACGCTCATGGAGTAACGAATAATTTCACAGAATACCCAGTCGACCTGCCCAGTTTTCCTCGCCAGTTACAGTCGGCGGGCTACGAAACTGCTTACCTGGGTAAGTGGCACATGGGCGAAGAGAATGATAATCCGCGTCCAGGCTTCGACTGGTTTGTAACTCACAAAGGACAAGGCAAGTACTTTGATACCGAGTTCAACTTTCACGGTCGGGAGCGCCGCGTGGTTCCAGGTTATTACACCACCGCAGTTACCGATATGGCCGCCGACTGGATCAACCAACGAACGAAAGATCGGCCGTGGTTACTAATGTTGGGCCAAAAGGCTCCACACAGTTTCTACTTTCCGGAACCAAAATTCGAGCATGCGTTTGATCACGTCGAGGTCAACTATCCTCATTCCGCATTTCGACTCGACGGTAAACCCGACTGGATCAAGCAGCGATTGAGTACATGGCACGGCATTTATGGTCCGCTGTTCGACTGGCGTAAAGAGTTTCCCAATACCACTGCGGCAGGAGTAGCCGATTTCGCAAAAATGGTGCGCGCTTATTGGGGAACCATACTCAGCATCGATGACAGTGTCGGTCGACTGGTCGAACTACTGCGCAATCGCGGCGAACTCGACAATACTGTCGTTATTTTCATGGGCGATAACGGATTGCTGGAAGGGGAGCATGGCATGGTCGACAAACGAACCATGCATGAGGCCAGCATTCGCATACCACTGATCGTGCGATATCCCAAGCTGACGCCGTCAGGCCCGCGACCCATAACCGAACAAATTCTCACGGTCGATATCGCCCCTTCGATTCTGGAACTGTGCGGAGCGAAGGCGCTGCCCAACATTCATGGACGATCCTTCGTCAAGCTTGCCAGAGGCGAAGACCCATCCTGGCGCAGCGCTTGGTTTTATCACTACAATTATGAAAAACAATTTCCTTACACACCAAACGTACGCGGCATCAGGACGCAGCGATGGAAGTATATCCACTACCCGCACGGCGATGGTAAACCAGATCGGCACAAGCGAGAATTGAACGACTTGCTTGCAGATCCACTTGAATTAAATAACCTGATCAATCAACCAGACCAACGCGCTCGTATCGAGCAGCTTTCCGATCAGCTCGCTCAATTGATGGCACAATCCGGATTAACGAAGGACACGATGCCGCTGGATGAAGGCGTTAAAAATCAATTGCCAGACAAAGCGATTCGATAATTGCGGCAACAGGCGGCATGGTCGGAAAGTCGGAGGCCAACACTCGATCCAAGTGATTTCGCGCGCAATTACAACAACAGTTCGGCGATCCGATTGTAACTCCACCATACGATCAGTGCGGTAATGGCGATCAATATGATCGTATACACAGTGATTACGACCGACCATAACCACTTTTCCGATCGCGTAAACGCAGGACTGATCCACAACAGCGGCAAGCCGAGGGCTGCGGTCACAAAAAAAAGCAAGCTGAGAATGGCCCAACGATTCGCAAGGATGCCGTTATATTTACTGGCAGGAAGATGTTGGCTTTCATCTGCCAGATCAGAACGTTGATCAAATTGGTTGGAGGCTGCCATTCTTATGGAGTTTCCTGGCTGCGAAGATTTCTACAAGGATTGGAGTCGTTGCTGTATGGTGTTCAGACCCACGCACGGCGGTTCGCAAGTTTGATCGCGACAAACGTAGAGCGTCACTTGGTTTTGGATCGGCAGTCGCATATGAAACAATTGGTTCAACGGATCTGACTGGGCATCGGGACTGCGTTCACTTTCAAGTCTTGCAGCAACTAGTGCATGCGGCCAATAGGATCTGTGGCATAGTTCAATAGCTCGCGTCCATTCATCATTGGGGTGCTCGCCAACGAGGATCAAGGTAGTCGGCTTGTTGAGCAATCGATTGAGCACTCGCAGCGACTGCCCTGCCGCTTGTGGCGAATCTTGCATCAAAATAGCCGCAGATCGAAGAGCATTTTCGGCAATCTGATAGAGATCATTTCGATTGGTTAGCATCGCCAACCCTAGGAAACCGCTGGCGGCCATCGCATTGCCGCTGGGCACACTGTGATCGGCCACATCTTTATTGCGAGCGATCAGTTGCTCTGCGTCGTCGGCAGTGAACATAAATCCACCTGGCGTATCTTGAAAGTGCTCAACTAAACAAGCCGCCAATTCCAACGCCCATGCGATCCATTTTGTTTGCCAATCCGCTTGATACAACTCGACCAATGCTTCGATCAAGTAACTGTAGTCATCCAAATAAGCGTCATGATTAGTCTGGCCGCCGCGCCAGCTATGCCACAATCGCCCGTTGCTGCGGCGCATGTTATGGTAGAAGAACTCGGCTATGGCTTGAGCGCTAGAGAGCATCCCAACGTCCCCAGACGCTCGATATCCTTTGGCGTAGGCGATGATCGCGAGCGCATTCCAGCTCGCAAGTACTTTGTCGTCCAGGCCCGGTCGAATTCGCAATTTGCGATGTTCGAACAGTCTCACTCGGTCTGCGGCAAACTGTAACTGCAGTGCTGGTAGGTCTAGATTGCGTAGTCGAGCAAACTGTTCCAGCGACTTTGGCAAGTTGAGAACATTCTGGCCTTCGAAATTGCCAACTTCGGTAATGTCATAGGCTTCGCAAAAAGGTGCAGCTCGATCGACGCCCAGTACGTTGCTAATTTCACTAGCCGACCAAACATAAAACTTGCCTTCTTCACCCTCACTGTCCGCGTCTTCAGCGCTGTAGATTCCTCCACGAGTATCCGTCATGTCGCGAGTCAGGTATCCGAGCGTCTCGCGCACGACGTGGAGATACGATGCATCACCGAAGGTGCGATACGCATCAGCATATAGGCTGGCCAGTAGCGCGTTATCGTAGAGCATCTTTTCAAAGTGAGGAACCAACCATCGCTCATCCACGCTGTAGCGCGCAAATCCGCCGCCGAGGTGATCATAGATTCCGCCGGCCGCCATCTTGTCCAGCGATGTTCGAACAACGTTGGCGCGTTCTGCTTGCGGATGCGAACAGTGGAGGTCGAGCATCAACCCCAAATCCATCGTATGCGGAAACTTGGGTGCTCCGCCAAAGCCGCCAAACGTCGCGTCAAAGTGCCGCTTTAGCCATCGGTCAGCCTTTTCGATCCATGTTTGGTCCAAATCCGATTCCACGCTTTCAGGACCTCGGCAAGCCTGGACAAGCTGCGATGTAATTTGTTCGCTCTGCTCCTCGATTTGCGATCGTTTGCTTTTCCAAGCATCAATGACCGCGGACAGCACGTGCGCAAATCCCGGCCTGCCCCAACGGTTCTCTGGAGGCCAATAGGTGCCGCCGAAAAACGGCTTGCAGTCGGGTGTGAGGAAAACGCTCATCGGCCAGCCGCCACTACCGGTGAGCATCTGAACCGTGTGCATGTAAATCTGATCCAAGTCGGGACGTTCTTCGCGGTCGACTTTGATCGACACGAAGCTCTGATTCAGAATCGCTGCGATCTGCTCGTTTTCGAAACTCTCATGCTCCATAACGTGGCACCAATGGCACGCTGAATAGCCAATCGACAAGAAAATTGGCCTGTCTTGGGCGCGAGCTTTTTCTAGAGCTTCTTGGCACCACGGATACCAATCAACGGGATTGTTCTGATGCTGCAAGAGGTAAGGGCTGGAGGTCTTCGCCAAGCGATTTGGCATGTGCAGTTTCCGGTCACAAAGAGCTGTCTTTGCAAAAAAGGCGCCGCGACGATTGCCGAGCAAAATACGCTCAGCAGCGTTCAGTGCAATTGCAAATGTTACCCCAGACCAGGATTTATGTCTCCCGACCAGTCCGAAATCAGTGGGATGGCAAGCGAATAAATGAAGACTGCCGGCATGATTGTGCACAGCAGGCGAGAGCAGCTTCAGTGGAGCTTGGCATTAGATCGCGAAATCTCGCTGGGGTTCCATTGAGCTTATTGCGAATGCTGCACGAATTAAGCGATCGAGCCAAATGTTGCTGCACACTGCGACCGATCCATTCTCAAAATACCAGCGAAGTTGGCAGATAGGGAGCATTTACCAGTTCGGGCATAACCACGGGGACATTGATCGATGGCGGGATTTTAGCATGCGGCAGGCCAAACGCTTCCTCGCTGAGTACGTCATCGCCGAAGCTGACTCCCAGTCCGCGCGCGGCTTGAATGGCTGAGCAAAATCGATCTACTTTGTTTAACTGCCCAATTGCGTCGGCAATGCTGACATCGGATATCGCGGGAGCTTGGTAACAAATCATCTGCCCGAATTGCCCCGCTGCGACTAGTCGCACCGCGTGAACACCAAACTGCGTCGCCAAAAATCGATCGAATGCAGTTGGGGTCCCACCGCGCTGCAAGTGCCCCAGCACTACGCATCGCGTTTCAATTTTCAACCGCGATTGCAATTCGGCTGAGACAACGTTGCCAACGCCACCCAGCCGAATCTGCCGATCCTCGGCGCGACGTTCACGTGCAACGAATTGGCCGTCGGGCAATGCGGCTCCTTCGGCGACCACGACCGTCGTAAACAGTTTTCCCTGTTCGCGCCGCGTGAGTATTTTCTCGCTTACCTTCTCAAAACTCCAGGGGATTTCCGGTAACAGAATCGCATCGGCACCTCCGGCAATTCCGCAATGCAAGGCGATCCAACCCGTATGACGCCCCATGACTTCTAATACCATGATGCGCTCGTGGCTGGCCGCGGTGGTATGCAATCGATCCAATGCGTCCGTGGCACAAGTAACGGCTGAGTCAAATCCAAACGAAAAGACGGTACACGAAAGATCGTTGTCAATGGTCTTGGGGACGCCGACAACGGGAATCCCATGTTCGTGAAATTGCTGCGCGACTGCCAGGGAACCGTCGCCGCCTACGCAGACGATGGCCTCCAAATTTAATTGCTCTACGGTGCGAGAAACTGAATTCAGCAAGTCGCGAGGCAATTCGACGCGCGTGCTTTCGTCCTTGATCGCGACGAATCGCCCGTGATTGGTCGAGCCGAGAATCGTACCGCCTCGGACCAGGATTCCCGATGTGGTACGATCGTCCAGCGTAATAAACTGTACTGGATCAACCAACCCTTCATAGCCGCGATGGAACCCGATAGTTTCGTAACCTAGCTGTTGCCCGCATTTGACGACGCCACGAATAACCGCATTCAGCCCAGGGCAGTCACCTCCGCTGGTGAGTATCCCAATTCGTTTCTTTTTCCCGCTTGTATTGGACATGCGTTTTCCTGCGTTTTTCGCCACGAAAGCTCTGTTAATGCAATAGTCAAGCGTACATTGCGAAACACAACAAGATGCCGCCCATATCGCGTTTGGCGAGTTATTTAATTCGGGTTGTATGGATTGCAAGACCTGTAAGACTCAACGAGAGTAAAACGATTGTCCTCAATCGTTTCCTGAGCGTTCCCCCAACGGTTTTCTCATCATTTTCTCGTCGTTTCAACTGACCATAAGACGGCTCTCCTCCCCATACCAGTCACTCTTGACCATGCGTGGTATATCGTTAGTCTACGCAAATCCAAGTTACACTCTAACGCACGTCGGCCTGGTCCATAATTCATTGCAGCATGACATCTGCTGAGACTTGAATGTCGATGAATAACGATTGGCCGGCCGCACTGAATGGACTGCGCAGTGAATCGTTCGAAAAAATGGTATCAACTGAAGGCGCGAATCGAACGATCTGTCACGCTGGAGTCGGCTACTTTGGATTTGGGTGGGCGGCTGGTTGAATGGCTGCGCGTAGTAGACCCGGATCGGTTACTAGAAGCTGCGCTAGTACGCCAAGACAAACGTGCGGACGAGATCGATCCATTTTGGGCAGCGACTTGGCGCGCGGCCCGCGGACTCGACCAGTTTTTAGCGCACATCGATCTGCAAAAGCAACTAGTTCTAGAACTGGGCTGTGGATCGGGGCAAGCGGGAATTGGTGCGGCAGCTCGGGGAGCACTGGTGACGCTAACAGATGCTGTTGGGCTGGCGCTACTCGTGGCGCGTTTGAATAGCACCTCTGTTGAAGATCGAGTCTCATTTCGAAGACTGCGCTGGGACAGCGATACGCTGATGGACCAGCGATTTCCCATCATTATTGGCTCAGATATCGTTTACGACCCAAGACTCTTTCCATTGATCGATGCCTGTGCGCGACGGCATCTGCTGCCAAGCGGCCATTTGTACCTAAGCGAGCCTCATCGACACACGGGAGATCACTTTGCCAAGTGGATCGTCGAAGCGGGTTGGCAAACGTGCGAATCTGACATGCTCATCGATCACGGTCGAGTACCCATTCGAATCTTCGATTGCTGGTTGCCTCAGTGTTGAGTATCTTGGCGGAATACTGCCCCCTTGGGAATCTTATGGAAAATCGCAAGGATCGTGAAATCATTTTACCTGCCGCTCTGATCTCATTTCCTCAATTAAGTACAGGACGAGAGCCACAATTCCTGGGACGATATAGTAGATCACACGGAACAGCAGGATTCCGCAAGTGACTGCCACTGGAAGGTTGGTATCTGGCTGTGCCGCATCCTTGGTGAGCAGTTCAAGCACTATTAATTCCAGAACACCGAACCCACCTGGAACGTGCAATATGACGGTCACGATCATGGCTGCCAAATAACTTACGAGGACTGTGCCGTAAGTGGCCGTGTTGTGTGGCAGCAGCAAGTACAGAACTAGAGACGCTAGCGCAAAATCTGCTGCTGAAACGCTCAGTTGTACCAGCGACAGTCTCGGCGGCGGAAATGCGAAGTACTGCGTTCCAATTCGTATCGGCTTGCGAATCCAAATAGTGGCACACAGGTAGGCCCCCACGCAAATCAAAAAGAAATATCCATACAGCCTTGGCGAAAAGTGTAGATGTTCCATGTACTCATCGGGGAGTTGAACTGGAAGTAGAACGAAAGCTACGCCGGCCAGCATGAACATTCCCAACCAAAACGTCACCGAGAGAATGGAAATGAATGCCAGGACTTCCACAAAGCTGAATCCCCATCGACTGTAAAGTCGATATCGCACTGCGGTACCACCGAGCATCCAGCCTACGATATTGCTGAACGCGTAGCCAATGATGGCACCAACCATGATTTTCCGCAGTGGAAGTTGCTTCTTCAAATAGTGAACGGCGATCCAATCGTATCCGGTAAGGACTACGAAATTGATTGTCGTCACTGCCAGCGCAATCGCAATTTGTTGCGGAGGGACATTTGCCAGCCCCTCGGTGATTTGCTCCCATGTAATGTGCCCAAGTTTCTTACGGATTACATTGATACAAATCGCCACAATTACAATAACCGCCGAGTACTTTGCAAACTCCCCAGCGATTCCCCAATTGGGTTTCTTGGCGCCGTCAGGTGGAGATTCGTCGGTTATTTCCGTGCCGCTTCCGCTAGCCGTTTTCGAGCCACCGGACTCACTCGTTGTCGGAGGTATCATCGTGTTCGCACCAAACCAAATCGTAACATCGCCTATTGAAGATCCTCTTTATATCTGAGTGCCACAGGAACTCCACGAAGAAAGGCTTGTAACCAAGGACAGCCTTGATCGATTTCCAATTGGAAAACTCACTACGCACATCCTTGAGTGATGCGTATTGGATGCTCAAACGTGATCACCTAGTAACTCAATGTAATACAATCACCACGCAGGAAAACTATTACAGATTCTGCTGATTTCTAAAGGGTTTTCGACGTGCTACAAACAGTAAGCGGCCCGTCACGGTATTCGACTAACTTAGTTTTCACACCAAGCCACTTTTTTGAGCGTACCACGAAGAACTTTCCCAACGGACTGGCCAGTATGGCTGGCAATAAAACCAGTTCGGCAACCACACCTGCAAACAATATGCTGAGCATCAGCCAGCCAAATCGCTGAGTGGGTGCAAACGTACTGAACGCGAAAACAGACAACCCTAGTCCGCTCACCAGTGCTGCCTGAAGCGTCGGTATGGCGCAATGACAGTATGCTTCGACAATCGCCTCACGAACATCGTAGCGATGCTCGAGTTCCTCGCAGTACCTTGCAAGAAAATGAATAGTGTCGTCGACGGCTACTCCCAACGCAATGGACGCAGTCATCAATGATCCAATATCGATAGCGATTCCCAACCAACCCATACCTCCAAATACGAGCAGAATTGGCAACAGATTAGGAATCATAGCCACACAACCACCTATAAAACTCCTGGAAACAATCATCATGATGGGAGTGATTGTCAAAAAGGAATAAAGCGTGCTGTCAGTCAAACTACTTAGAAGCATGCGTTGCGCCTGGTAGACGATCGGTACAATTCCTGTAAACACACCGGTAATGGGATGTGTGGAAGATCCCAGGCTGAGCGAGTTGGTGCCATTCGATTCGATCGTCCGTACTCTGCCATCGATAATATTGGGCACGACTGATCTGATTAGCTGAAAATCATTGTCTGAAATATCACCGGATGCCAACACAGCGTCGAAGTTTCCCATCGAATCGATGTTGAAAATCGGCGTCTGCGCCGGACTTTCGCTTACAACGACAACTTCCAGTCCAATTTTTTTCAATTGCTCATCAAGCAGCCCAAAAACTCTTTGCAGGTGTGTACGAGTTTCTTGGTCATCGCTATGCCCCCACAACAAGACGCGTTTTCCATTTTCAATTCCGAGCTCTGTTCTCTCAGCAAGTGTTTGTTCGATTCTTGCCTGGATGTAGCACGCATCGAATAGCGGTTGTGAAATATTCTGTAATTTCCGCGTAAAGTTGCCAAAGTCAACATCACTAAACGCCGCAGCTCTTAGGCTGACTCTCCACAATTCGCACTGGTTGGCCGGATCAACCCGCAGGAAGCCTGAATCGACTAGGGCTTGTCGCTCGCTGCTCATGCGCTTGTTGATTGCAGTTCGCTGAATGATGGAGCGCAAGCCCGATCTTTCCGAAGTAAACTTCGGCGCAAAGGCGGTTGCCGACAAGCTCTTGTCAACAATGTTTTCGCCGCGAATACCGAATTGCTGTTCAATCAGCCATTGTAAACGCGCTACAACTTCAAGCCTCTGCAAGAATGTCAGTCCTGCAATGTCCAGGTCCCTCTGATTCTCGATTTCCTTTTGCCACTACGGGGGAAACTGCAGGACGATTTCCAAAGGAATCAGTTTACCGAGATGTTCTTCCAGCCAACGATAATCCTGCAAAATTCTCGCTCGACTATCGAAGAGTTTTAACAAGTCGATGCTGGAGCGAGCATGAAATATGCCGCTGCCGATGCCAGCCGATATTAACACGCATATAGCACCGACCCAACCGTAGTGTCGAATCGTAAACTCGGCCAACCAACGCCAGATCCTGGTAGAATCAGAACCCGAAGCGATAGTTGCATGCTCGCGGTTTCTGTTTGCGGACCTCGCCCACCTCTTACCGACGCCACTATACTGCAATGCTGCCGGCATCACCGCGTAAACGATGAAAATCAGCGCCATCACTCCTGCCGCCGAGTACACGCCGAACTTCTTGATAGGGACTAACTCACTGACGAACAGCGAGAGTAGGCCCACTGCCGTAGTTACCGAACATAGGAACGCGGGTTTCCAAGCCAAACCTACCGCTCGTTCCGCAGCACCGTCGAAGCCGCCCGAGACAACCGCTTCGCGATAGTAGCTGACCAAATGGATTGCCCCCGATATCGCCAGCACGTAAACAAGAGACGGCATCGACATCAAGATTGCATCAAGGTTCTGCCCCGTTAACCAAACAATAGCAAGCGAAGTTGCGCCGCTTAAAACTGCGCACAGGAAGACGATCGAAGTCAATAGGACGCTCCGCAGGGACCACCAGGCCAGCCCGATTCCTAGCAGTCCGGAATAGCCGGCTAATCGAATTAGCGTTCTTTCTCCTTCCTCATCGATCGCACAGTTGTCGACCGGCGGGCCTCCCATATGTAGGTCATCCTGCTGAACACCGGCCTTGCTGACTAGACGTCGTATCAGCCCAGGCGGCTGGTCGGCCCCGATCACACTTCGTCGGCCATTGCCGAGCACCTCTTTTAACTCGGATATAGCCTCCGAACGCAGAGTTACGATTAAACACGTTTGCGTTTCGTTGGGGCCGATCATCGATCCCTGAAGTCGCTGAATTGCATCGGTCTCACTCAGATTCAACGATCCGTACATCATTCGATCAAGAACCGAGCGTCCAGTTTCCACAGACTTGATGTACTTGCGAACTAATGCAGCGTCTTGTGCGCTCAGTTCGTCAGCGCTGAGAGCTCCTTCACTATCGTTACCATCTTCACTTGAATTGGCAGGGGTCAAATAGTCTGCAAGCTTGGCGATACGTGGATCGTCTTCCTTATCTGCCCCAAGCCCCAGTTCGCAGCCTCTCCAGCTAACAATTACAAATTGGTCGGCGGCAAAATGTTGTCGAAACCAAACCAGCCTCTGCGTCTGATCGAATGACTTTGGCAGCCAGTCTTCGACACGATTTTCATTGCTACTTATTGCTTTTCCAGCACTATAAAACACCAGCGGAATGGACAGCAGAGTAATGGACAGAATTACTCCGCTCCAATTCTGATAGAAGGTTGGCTTTCTGCTGACGCTTTTAGTTGATTCTTGTTTCACCGAGCCTCCATTCGCTCATCGACGTACCGCTTGTCTTTTGTAAGGTATTGCTTGAAATCGTCAATAAGAGAGTACGTGACCGGAGTGGCCAGCAGGCTCAGCAACAGCGAAAGGGCTTGGCCGCCGATAATGACCTTGGCCATACTGGCTCGCGCGCTGGCACCGGGGCCTTGACCAAGCGCAATGGGAATCATAGCGGCGATCAGCATTACGGTCGTCATCAAAATTGGTCGCAATCGTGTATAATTGGCCTCCATGATCGCATCATATTTGTTCATGGACATGCGCAATTCGTTTGTCTTGTCAACTTGAAGAATGCCGTTCTTCTTGACTATGCCAATCAGCATGAAAATCCCGAACATCCCGTACAGATCCAGCGGCGTGCGAAACAACAACAACGACAATAGCCCGAACGGAATCGTCACCGGCAGAGCCGACAAAATGCTGATCGGATGTATCCAACTTTCAAACTGAGCCGCGAGAATCAGAAACATAAAAGTCACGCTCAGTCCCAGCGCAACAAGAAAATAGTAGGCTGTTTCATTCAGCATGTCAGCCTGGCCGCCATAAACGATGCCATATTCGGGCGGCAAGTTCATTTCCGCCACGCATTGATTCGCATAGCGAACCGCATCGTTCAGCGAAACTTCGTCGGGGTGAGCCATGATTGTCACGGTTCGCTGACGATTGAGCCGGTCGATTTGACTGGGGCCTTGCTTCTCCTGAATCGTGGCCATGCTCCCCAGTTCGATCGAGCCGGACTTCGGCGACTGAATCGACAGTGAAAGGAGATCCTTCGAGTCGGTGCGAAAACGCTTGTCGGCGCGCAACCAAACGTCGTATTGCTCCGTGTTCTCGTTGTAGGTCGAAACGATCTGACCACCCACCAGTACGTTCAGCGAATTAGCAATCGTTTGCACCGGTACGCCCAAATCCATCGCCCGTTCTCGATCGATCACCACTTGCAGTTCCGGCTTTCTCATCGACAGCGTCGAATCGATATCGACCAGCCCCGGAAGTTCTTGAAGCCGCTGTCGCAACTCGTCCGCGTACTGGGCCAACTTCGCAACCTCAGGGCCTTGGAGGCTGAGCTGAAAGATGCGAGTATCGCCGTTCGGGCCACTGCCGATGGCCGATACGTCCGAGACTGCGGTGCGCAGGTCAGGATACTCCTTCAGGATCTCGCGAGCCAAACGCATCACATCAAATTGACTGTACGAGCGATCTTCGAGGTCGACCAACCGCAAGTAGATCGAGCCACGCGTCACGTCTCCTTGCCCTTTGGCGCCGGACTGTCCTATTGAGACAAAGCGATGCACCACTCCCGGGAGATTCGCGAGCCGACTCTCGATTTCGTCGACCACCTGCTTGGTCCGCTCAAGCGTATAGCCTTCGGGAGTAATGAAACTGACCTGCATTTCGCTTTGGTCGTCGCGCGGAACCATATTTGCGCCCAAGTTCATGGCGATGGGAATTGACGACGCCACCGTCAGCAACGAGATCAGCACCGTCAGCCATCGATGGCGCAACGACCAACGCAATGACATGCCGTAGATTCCTTCAACGGCTTGATAAATCCAACCCGACTTGGAATGGACTTGCCCCGAAACACTTTTCTCAAGTTTAAGAAACCTCGAACACAGCATCGGCGTCAATGTAAATGAGACAAACAGGCTGGTCATGATTGCGAAGGCCACGGTCAACCCAAAGCTGCTGAAGAATCGCCCGACGATGCCTCCCATGAACGCGATCGGCACAAAGATCACGACCAGTGAAAGACTGGTCGCCAACACGGCCAGCGAAATCTCGCGCGTGCCGATGCTGGACGCCGTCATGGGATCCAATCCGTTCTCTTCGATATGCCGAAATATGTTCTCGTGAACCACGACCGCGTCATCGATCACGATACCGATGGCCAAGATCAACCCCAGCATCGTGATGTTATTCAGCGTAAAACCCATGTACTGCATAAACAAAAAAGTCGGAATGATGGACGTCGGAATCGCGAGCGTCGCGATAATGGTCGTTCGCCAATCTCGAATGAATAGCAAAATGGTAGCGCCCACGAGAATGGCCGCCAGCAGAAAGTGGAATCGGACCTCTTCCATCGACTGGCGAATGAACCGCGACTGATCTTGAGTCAGCTCGATCTGTATATCCGGCGGCAGTGTTTTGCGAATGCGTTCCAAGCGAGCTTGAACGGCGTCTGAGATCGCGACCGTATTTGTCCCGGATTGTTTCTGAACGAATAAGCTGACCGCATTCCGTCCATCCAACCTGCTCTCGCCCCTTGGCTCCTCGACGGAGTCTTCTGCGGAACCGATGTCTCTGATTCGAATCGGGTACCCGCTCCGATTGGCCACTATCAGGTCATTGAATTTCGCCGAAGTTGGAATGCGTCCCAGCGTTCGCACAACCATCTCGCGCGGTCCTTGATCGACGATGCCGCCGGGCAACTCCAAGTTTTGAGCCGCCAAGGCTTGGCGCACTTCCTCCACGGAAATCCCGTACGACTTCAGGCGATCGATATCGACGCGGACGTTAATCGCGCGCCTTCTGCCGCCCGTGAGAAAAACATTGCCGACGCCAGCGACGTTCTGCAATTGTTCGAGTACCTGTCGTCGAGCAATCTCGGTGACCTCGCGAATGTCTCGGTTGCCCGAAACTCCGATCGTGATGATCGGGGCCGCATCCAAATCAAACTTGTTTACTAGCGGTGTTTCAATGTCCTCTGGCAACGAGCGCAAGACCGACGAGATCTTGTCGCGCGCCTCCTGAGCACCTACGTCGCCGCTCTTTTCAAGGACGAAGCGCATGATGATGGTCGAGCTGCCTTCGCGCGTTATCGATCGGATCTCGTCAACGCCGGAGATCGTGTTCAGGACTTCTTCGAGCGGCTTCGTGACCGTGCGTTCCATTTCCTCAGCACTAGCGCCCGGCAACATCGATGAAACGGAGATGATTGGAAAGTCGATTTTTGGAAATAAGTCGACTCCCAACTCAAAGTACGAGACCATGCCGAGAACGACAGGAATCACCACCAGTACCCATGTGAACACTGGGCGTCGAATGCAGATATCGGAGATACTCATCAACGAGCCTCGACGGTTTCAGTCGCGTCGGCAGCCTTCGAGCCTCCAGCCTGCGTCGCGCTCGCGGTCGGCGCTCGTTCGACGACGGCGATACCTTGCGACAGCATGCGCTGGCCGCTGGTGACTACTTGCAATTTTGGGTCAATAGAATTCGACAAGACTTCAACCCATTCGCTCGTTTGGTCTCCCAATTCGACCTTGTGCTCTTGCGCCCGACCACTGTCGATCAGGAAGATCTTGTTGATTCCAGCCAGCGAATAGAGCCCCGACAGCGGTATCGTAATCGCGTTTTCCTGGTGCCCGACGACGATATTCGCGCGAGCGAAACTTCCCGGTTTAAGTTGCTGATGTTCATTGGTGATTTCGACTTCAACTGCGAAGGTACGCGTGGATCGATCGATCGCGGGACTTACTTTGGCCACTTTGCCCGTAACAGGCTCGGCTGCTGCGTCAGTCGTCACGACTACGGATTGGCCTACTTTGACCAGCTTCGCGTGAATTTCTGGAATCGCGAGTTTTAGCTTTAGACTGCTTCCTAGAAACAGACGAAAGAGTTCCGCACCGACGCGCACAAAGGCACCTTCCGAAACCATGCGCTCACTGATCGTATAGACGGGATCCGTCGCACTGTCCACGATGGTGGGAACCGGAACGCGAATCTCGCAATCCAGCAAGCGTTGTTTGGCAACTGCCAATTCCGCGCTCCGCAACCGCGCCACCGCCGCTGCTGATTTCGCTTGCAGCAACTGATTGTTCCATTCGCTGTCCAGCACCTGGGCCTCAGATTGGGCATGCTCAAGGTCCTCTTCGCTGATCGCGTTCGTGACGCGTAAACGCAACATGCGATTCAATCGAGACGTCGCCAATTCAAAGCGCAAGCGGGCCGAGACGACAGGCGGCAAACGGCTGAGATCCTCCGTCGGCGATGGGACACTGTCGAATCCCCACCTAGCCAACTCAGTTTGGACGCTACGTTCGGATTGGTCGACAGTCAGCTTCGCGTCCGTGGCGTCCAGCTCCAACAGCAGTTCGCCCGGACGCACGAAGTTGGACAAGTCATGATGGATGCGGACGACTCGTCCCTCCACTTTGGAACTGACAGCCACTTCCTCAAAGCCGTGCAATGTCCCCACGGCACTGACCGTTCGCTGCAATGCGCGAATCGTGATTGGCTCACTGGTGACAAAGACGGATGCGTGTTGCGTAGAAGGTGAAGTATCTTTTTTGTCGATTACGACTGGCGAGCCCTCACCCGATCCGCCGGGAACAAGAACTCGTCCCGCAACGAACGCCAAGCCAAGCGATGAAAGCCACAGTGCTCCGACCAGCCAAGGGTTTTGTGTTATGGATGAAGCAATCTGTAGTTGCGAAACGTCTGTGGCAATCCTGCCAAGTTGCATAATATCCGCGTCAGATCCAGGATCTTTCAGATGGTGTGAACCATGCTTCTCGTCTTTCGGTTTGTGCATCAACGGGAGATTCATTAGTAAGATGCTTTTTGTCCCGTAGGGACAACCTGTTGGTAGAGAAATGATTGCGGAATGCATGTTGTCCCGTAGGGACAGGCTGTCGGGAGAACAACGTCTGCGTTATAAATCTCGTTGGCCATTCCTAATTCTTGCCATATTGTGTTCCCATGGCACGGTTGGTTGAAATCGATCATCGCGTTCTACCAACATGCTGTCCCTACGGGACAAAAATTGCGTTATGCGATCGTCTTTCTACCAACATGCTGTCCCTACGGGACGCAGCAGCCGTTCACATCCATGTGGGTACTATAAACCAAACTAGAGTCATGCAAGCGCAAAAAACGCAAGTTACTATCGCTGGCTTGTCCGTAAGAGTTGTTAACGACACGTTTTTCCAAGCCGTCGTTGACGAATTAAGCCGGATCAAAATATCAACGTAGTAGATCGCCCCAATCGCCGCATTGATTGCCATGAATACCGCAGCAAATAACAAAAGTCTGTCTCCCGGTGTCAGCAGGCCTCGAAAGATCTCAAACTTGGCCCAGAATCCGGCGGTAATGGGAATGCCAATCAAACTCAACACACAAATCGACAGCGAAATTCCAAGCCACAAATTGGTACTTGTCAAACCGTTGAGATCATTCAGTTCGACATCCTGATCGGTTCGAGCTCGCAGGGTCGAAATGCCTGCGAAAAAGCCAATCGTCATGATCACGTAGGCGGCCAAATAGACTAACACGGCCCTCGACGAAGCTCCTTGAACCAGCAACGCGGCTAGACCAAGCATGATGTAGCCGGAGTGCGCGATGCTGGAATAAGCCAACAGCTTGCGGCATTGCGACTGAACAAGAGCTAGACAATTTCCCAAGGTCATCGTCGCGAGTGCAAGCAATATCAACGTCGTCAATGCCACTGGCACAAGCGCGGCATTCAGTGTTGGACCACCCAGCAGCTTGATCATGGCAACAAAGCCCGCAATTTTCGGAATCGTCGAGAGCATGGCCGCCATGGGTAGTGAGCTGCCGGAGAAAACGTCTGAAGCATAGAAGTGAAACGGAACTGCGGTCACTCGGAAAGCTAAACCCGCTATGACCAATACGAATCCGATGTACGCCATCGTCGACGAGTTCGCACCAATCGCGCGCACCAGGCCATCGATCGACGTTGTGCCCGCCAACCCGAACAAGTACGACGCACCCATCAAGAAAATGGCTGACGAAAACGCGCTCAAGGCGAAGTATTTGAGAGTGGCTTCGCGCCCCGCATTGTCGCGTCGACTGATCGACAGCAAGAGCACGGTCGGAATGCTGATCAATTCCAAACTCAAATACAACGAGGTCAAGTTGGACGACGCGGTAACTAGAGCGAGTCCCGCAATGAGGAACAACAGGCAACTGTGAAACTCACACGCATGCCGCGATGGAGCCTTGTTGATTGTCAGCGCGGTGATTAGACAGCCTGCCAGCAACGCCAAATGCGTACCGCTACGACTCAAGAGGTCTGTCCGGAAGAGAGACGATGCGTATTCGACTTGAGTGCTACTGAATAACCAACTGCCCCAAATCACAAGCAACACGGCCAAACTGCCCCATGCCCAACCGTGTCCGTGCGATTCGTTGGCAGCCTGAGGACTCGGAGCTTGAAACAGTCCAATCGCCAGCAGGATACAACCGGCGGCGATCAGTCCGAGCGCCGGAAAAACTGGAATCAGATTGTTTAGCATTTCTTGTGTGATGATCATCGCAAATCCTGCTGAGTCGAATTTGTAGAACGGGCACTCTTGCCCGTTGCAGCAAAATTGACGGGCAAGAGTGCCCGTCCTACAACATTTATCGACGTGTCGGTCCTTGCGACCGAGCTAGTGGAGCGACTGATAGGAACACCTGCTTTGATGAAGTCGATCGCGGGCTGAGGAAAACAGCCAATGGCTAAACACAATGTGGCAAAGACAGTAAGAGTCGCCGTCTCTCGCGTGGCCAGATCGGACGAGACAGACACTTTGCGTGCAACCTTGGTTTGCGTTTCGGTCGCGAACAACAGATTACGAGCCATCAGCAAGGCGTACCATGCACCCAGAATAATCCCAGACGTGCCAACTACCGTTAGAATCGGATGGCGGGTCATCATGCCACTGAGCGCCATCAGCTCGCCAACGAAATTGTTCAACCCGGGTAAACCAGCACCTGCGAATGTAAAAAACAAGAACAACACAGCTAGTCTTGGATAATTGTCCGCGATCCCGTTCCCAGAAGATTTGATATCTGCCGAACCAAGTCGCGTTATGATGCAACCGGCAAGCAGAAACATCGCGGCCGTCGTGATGCCATGATTGAACATCTGCAGCGCGGCGCCCGTCAAGCCCTCTTCGCTGAGCGAAAACATTCCCAGGCTGATAAAACCCGCGTGGCTGAGACTGCTGTACGCGAGGATGAGGCGGATGTCCGTTTGAGCCAAAGCCGCTAATGCGCCGTAGACGATCGCGATAGCTCCCAGCGTGCCCAGGATGCTCGAAGCGTAAGCCTCCGAAGCAAGCGGTGTCAGGGGCAACGCGATCCGCAGAAAGCCGAAGAAACCAAGCTTGAGCACGACAGCCGCTAGCAGGCAGGTCGTCGTCGGATGTGCTGAGCGGTAAGTGGTCGGCAGCCAGGTATGCAGTGGAAGCAAGGCTACTTTGATTCCAAGGCCAATCGCGAGCAGCGCAAATATCCAAGTCTCACCAGCAAGTGTGGCAGTGGCTCGCATTTCGCTGGCGCGTTGAGACAACTCTTCCAAGAGTACCGTCGGACCATGTGCGGTGGGATAAAGGTAAACTATTCCAATCAATGCGAGCACCATCGGAATGCTTCCCGACAGCGTATACAGTACAAATCGTTGAGCAACTTGCCGACGGTCGTCGTCGCCCCAACCGGAGATCAGGACCAGCAGTGGCAGCAGCGCCAACTCGAAACCAATGTAGAAGAGAACGAGATCCATCGACAAAAAAACCGTTTGCAGTCCAGCTTGGCTGAGAAGTATCCAACCGGCGTACGACACGAAATGTTGCTCGATACTCGAAAGAGCAAACACTATCACCGCGAACGTTACCAAGGCGGTAAGCAACACCATCGCTGCCCCTAGACCGTCGGCGCCTAGCGCCAATTGCAGCCGCAGACCGCTGTCCGGTTGAAAGGACAACCAAGTCGGTTGGAACTTGATCGTGGGGCTCACCACAGCGCCCGTGAAACCAGGCTTTTCCAGACCCTGGGTAACGGACGGAACGCTGTTACCCTGCGCGGCCACCACCACTACCAACATCAAACTGAGCAACAAACTCAGCGCAGCCAGCACGATGGCCGCTTGCCTCGGCAGCGCCGAATGTACGTTCTGCCGAGCAGCCACTAACAGCCAGGTTCCTCCAATTAGAGGAACAAGAATCAACATCGGAATCATGCCGCTCATATCGTTTTGTCTTAGCCCCGAAAAACGTTAGCCCCGAAAAACGCTAGCCTCGTAAAAACGCCAAAGCCACCAAGGCGACGATTCCCAATGCCATCGTCAAAGCATAGTTGGGCAATACGCCCGTCTGATAGGTACGCAACCTGCCGCCAATCGCTGACGGAATCGTCGCACCACGGCGAATTACACGGTCGATGAACTGCGAATCGAAAATCCCAACCATTTTGGACAAGTGTTGAGTTGGTGCAACAAGGCAGAAGTAGAACACTTCATCCAAATAAAAGCGGTTGGAAGTTAGCTCTGCAAATCGCGCGGGCACGCCACTGCGTTTGGCCGCTACGCCGCTGGTCGAAATTGAATAGTAAGCGATCGTCGCACCCGCCATCACTAAACCAACCGAAGCGATCACCAACCACCAACCCGCGTGCGGATGAGCATGCGGGTCAGTCAAAAATGGAATCGGTAGCACGAACTCGGCGAGTGCACCGGTCGAGGCGATCACAAGTCCGATCAGCGCGCTGCCCACTGCGAGAATGTACAGAGGAGCCAGCATCATGGCCGTTGCTTCATGAGGGTGCGCCCCGGCCTGAGCCGGCAATTTCACATCACCCCAAAACGTGCGCAGGTAAGCTCGAAAAGTGTAGATGGCGGTCAACAGCGTCGACAGCAATCCCATGAAAAGCCAAATCGCAAAAACAGAACCATATTGTGGATTGCCAATCTCAAGCGTCAGTAAACCAAGTATGCCCTCTTTACTCCAAAATCCCGCCAACGGTGGCGCTCCCACGAGTGCCAAAGCGCCAATCAAAAACAGAATGTGCGTCGAGGGGAGAACTTTGCGAAGGCCGCCAAATTTACGCATGTCGATACAATCGCCCATCGCATGCATCACGTTTCCAGCCGTGAGAAATAGCAATGCCTTAAAGAACGCGTGCGTGATCAAATGAAACATGGCCGCGACGACCGCCAGTGGCAACAACTCTCCATTGACTCCAGCGCCAAAGGCCAAAAATAGCAGACCGAGTTGGCTGACGGTCGAGTAGGCGAGCACTCGCTTGAGATCATCTTGAAAGAGCGCGATCAAACCGCCCAACACAGCCGTAATTGCCCCCAACCAGCCCGCGATCAGTAACACGTCTGGAGTCAATAATAACAATGGCGACATGCGCGCGAGCAAATAAACTCCTGCGGTGACCATCGTCGTGGCGTGAATCAGCGCGCTCACCGGTGTTGGTCCTTCCATCGCATCGGGCAGCCATACATGGAATGGAAACTGAGCCGACTTGCCGATCGCTCCAATCAACAGCAACAATCCAACCCACCACAAAAGATCTGGCTGCCGCTGGGCCAGCGCAGGGACCGCATCAAAGATCACGTCAAAGTCAAGTCTACCCACGGTCGCAAGATTCTCAGCTCCAACCAAACCTATTCCATGCCACAACAACAAGATGCCAACCAGGAAGGCACAGTCGGCCAATCGATTCACCAAGAACGCTTTCATCGCCGCTTTGGCAGCGCTCGGACGCCGGTACCAATGGCCGATTAAGAGATAGCTGCACAGGCCCACGCCTTCCCAAAACGCATACAACACGAACAAATTCCCGACCAGCACCAGCATCACCATCGCAAACACGAAGGCGCTGATAATTGCAAAAAAACGAGCGTAGCCAGGATCGCCCAACATATAACCGCGCGCGTAAACGGCCACCAACAGCGAAATGCACGTGACGACATTCAACTGAATCAAGCCGATTCCATCCAGCCGTGCTGTAATCGGAACATGCATGCCACCCAGGCTCAACCATGTGTAACCTTCAGTAATTGCAACATGCACGCCACCCTGACTGGTAAAGAGCAAGATCAGAGAAACCGCTGACGAGATAGACAGCCCGACAATGGTGGGCACATGCGCCAGCTCTGCACCTTTGCGAAAAAGGCAAATCAACACACCGGCCAACAACGCCAACATCAGTACCAGTGGTATCAACCAAACTAAGTTCAACATGTATCCCAGACTTTTCGTAAGTTCCAAGTACCAGCCCGAAGCGCCAGCGAGTGAATTCGGCGCACGGCATTCCCACGATTAACCAATTCACTCGCTGGCGCTTCGGGCTAGTACTGTCATGCTTTCAATGTGTCAAGCGCTCCGTCCTTCGAAACCCTAACTGGATTCACCAGCGGATCGGTGCCCGCTGGAGTTAACACAGGGTAGGATTCGATCGGTTCGTTTTGCTCAACGGGGACTTCCACGTTTGCCTCGCGGTCCGTTTCCCGCAGGTCGCTCCAAGCCGCAATGTCCAAGGTGGCCTTGCGTTTGAACAGCGAGACGACCAGCGCCAAACCGATGGCGGCTTCACACGAAGCAATCGTCAGGATCAAAACGGCGAACAATTGTCCTTGATAGTTTTGATAATGGGCTCCAAACGCGATGAAGTTCATCGCCACTGCAGCCAACATGAGTTCGACGGACAAGAACATCAAGATCATGTTCTTGCGAGATAGAAACCCAACTATGCCGATCGCGAACAGCGTGGCAGCAAGCATCAATGTCTGAAAAGTCGCGGGGTTCATCGATTACCTCCAGGGCGTGCCGAGGCAACGCGCTTGGCAGTTTGTGCCGATGCGGAAGGGACAGGTACCAATGCGGGACTAACGTTTATGCCAGACTCTGTTTTTTCGGCGGGATCGTTCTGCGCGTCCTGGGCAATGACAATCGCGGCTATCGTGGCGACCAGCAACAGCAATCCGACTATCTCGACCGTCCAGATGAAATCGGTAAACATCAGTTTGCCGAGTTCTGCGACTTGGGATGGGACGTGCGGCGCGGGAGGTTCGATAGAAATTTCCCGAATAGCTGCGAACAAGAAACTGAACAGCAGCATGCCTATCACGATCGACCATACCGGAGCATTGCGACTGAGGTCGTAGAGTTGCAGACGACTACGTTGAGCGAACATCAACACGAACAGGAAGACGATAATCGTGGCGCCGGTGTAGACGATCATCGTCGCGGCAGCCAGATACGGGGCGTCGTTCATTACGAAGACGCCGCACGTGGCTAAGACAACTGCCGCAAAGCTTAGCGCCGAATAAATCGGCTGACGAAAAGCGAGGAATCCAACGCCCGCAAACACAGCTAGACAACTGTAGAAAAATAGTAACATCTCAACTCCGTAACTGCGTGGCCTGTGGCTCGACGAATTCCGAGGCTGGGCCCAGTTTGCCGCTAGTCGTACGCACAGGGTCCTTGCCGGTAGTACTTGTAATGTCGAAAACCTCCAGCAGCTTTTCCTTGTCGAACATCATTTCTTCGCGGGTAGCGCCGGTTAGATCATAAATGCTCGTCAATTCAATCGCGTCGACGGGGCACGCTTGTTCGCACATGCCGCAATAAATACAACGCAGTTCATCGATTTCGAATTTCTCCGGAAACTTGTCACGATCTTGCCAAGCCGGATCGTCCTTCGGTGCTGCTGCGGCTTCGATGGAAATGCAATTAGCCGGACAAGCTGTTTGGCACAGAAAACAAGCCACGCACTTGACGCGACCCTGACTGTCGCGATTCAAGCGATGCACACCGCGGTAATTGGCGGGCATGATCGGCTCGACTTCAGGATACTGCCGCGTTTCATTGCGGACAAACATTCTGCGGATAGTCGTGCCAATGCCGGACGCGATGGCTGGCAAATACAAAGTCTCCATCAAGCCCAGCGTTGGGGACTCGGCCCATTTGACATTCTTTTTCGCGCCAGGTTGCTCGGCATTCGCCGCACGTCGCGTTTCGCCACTGGTTTGTGGTTGAGCGCCATTAGTTTGCGTTTGAGCGTCAGTCATGACTCAGCCCCCGGCGATAATAGAAACCGAATCGTCTTTCGACGGGAATCGTCGTAGAAGTCCGCTGCGATGCCTTTTTCGGAGACATTTTTGCAATGCCAAACGACAGCAAGATGAGTACGGAAATCGCCGCCATCCACCACCGACTCAAATCCATGGTCAAGACAATCACCAACCCCGTGAGATTGCACAAACCCATCGGGACCAATCCAGTCCACGCGACGGCCATTAGTTGATCGAAACGAAATCGAGGCAGCGTCCAGCGCAGTTGCATGATCAAACCGATAACCAGCGCAACTTTTGCTAGTAAGACCAACCAGCGCACTAGGTACCCGGTCAATGATCCATCGACTGGTCCAGTCAAACCCGGGAAATGCCAGCCACCTAGGAACAGCAGGGCGGTCAGAAAACTGATCGTGACCACGTGTGTGTACTCGGCAAGGAAGAACAACACGAATTTTATTCCGCTGTACTCCGTGTGAAATCCGCCCACTAATTCCTGCTCACATTCCGGCAAGTCAAATGGCAAACGATTCGTTTCCGCCAGTGCGGCAGTGAAAAAGATGATGGCCGCCAGCGGTTGCCACCAGACGTTCCAGTTGGCCAATCCGACTCCTTGAGCTTCAACGATGCGTTCGATATTCAAACTTCCCGCGATGGCGATAACACCGATCAGCGACAGCCCCAGAGGAATCTCATAGCTGATGAACTGGGCGCACGATCGGACCGCTCCATACAGACTGTATTTATTGTTCGACGCCCAGCCTCCCAAGATGATGCCGTAGGCGGATAAGCTAGAAATCGCCAACAGGTACAACAAGCCACTGTCCACGCTGGGCGCGATGATCGCCCGAAAGCCTTAAGCCGGCTGCGATGACGCTGGTCCAAACGGAACGACGGCGATGGCCATCATGGCACAGATAAGTCCGATGGTTGGAGCGATCAGATATACCGGCTTCAGGACGTGCTGAGGGATGACTTGCTCTTTGAGGAAGATCTTGATTCCATCCGCCACAGCCTGCAACAACCCCGCTGGTCCGACGCGATTAGGGCCGATGCGATTTTGAATCAGCGCCGCCAGCTTGCGTTCGATAAAGGTCAAGTACAATCCCGCCAGGGGAATCACCACCAATACGATATTGATTGCCACCAGCAGCGGCCACAACTGTCCCCAACTCATTACAGCACCTGTACCCCTTCCTCACCGATTTCGCCGTTGCCCAATTTCGCGAACTTCGGGATCTGCTTCGCCAATTCAGCGCGCAGGGATTGCGAATGGTACAGGCCCTTGCGTCCAGCCAACTCCATCAAGATTCTCCCATCGCCTCTGGCATCTCCTGGCGGACGAATGGCAACGCGCTGCAACTGAGCCAACCCTCCATGATTGATCACGATTCCTTCGCGTTCGGCAAACGAAGCGCCTGCCAACACGAAATCCGCCGAGTCGCTCACAGGGCTGCGCACCATGTCCAGAACCACTAACAGTTTCAAACTTGCAAGTACCGCGACTGTGTTCGCATCAGTCCAGCCATCCGGATAGCCACCGACAACGAAGGCACCTCCGTAAGTTCCGTTGCGAATACCATTCAGGCAGCCATCGAAATCCAAGATGCGATCTTGGAAACGATCGACGATCGCTGCCACGCCGCGATAATTGGGACATTTCTCCGCGCGAATCGTGAAGCGAACTTTGTCTCGGCTGGGCGGTTCTCCCTTGGGGCTCTTCGGGTAACAGTCATCTTGGCCTTGGCGAGGCACAGGCCCCATTGCAAAAGCGATCTTCGCGTCGACGCCGCGCAGGTAGGTGCATAGCAAGTAAGCTTCTTCACAGGCCATGAAGGGAGACAATACTGCCACGAATTTCCCTGAGTTTGATTTCGCGAATTTCGCGATGGCCGAGCGGGCATTCAGCAGGATGTCAGGCCAAGGGTCCACCGATGCCAAGTCAGCTTGATTCGCCTGAACACCGTTACCGTTGCTGGAGTGCATCTTCGCATTGCCGTTCGACTCGCCGAGCGCGCGCCCCTGGCGCGGTCCTGTCAAGCGTTGTTCACCGTGGATATACTTCCAGCCGAATCGTCCGTCGTCGCACATGAACGAGCCTTGTGCTTGTGGATTTTCGCGAGGCCGAATGCGATACACTTGGTCTTTATTCTGGTCGACGTGAATGCTGCAACCGGTGCTACAGCCTGGGCACACACTCTCGACACTTTTCAGCCACCAGACTCTCTTTTTGTAAAGAAAATCCTTGCTGCACAACGCGCCGACGGGACACAAATCGACCACGTTTCCGGCGAGCTTGTTATTGCACGGCTGGCCTGGAAAGACGTCGATCTCTTCCACGCTGCCGCGACTGATGACTTGCAACTCGGCCGTACCACTGACTTCGCGAGTAAAGCGAACACAGCGGGTACACATCACGCAGCGGTCGGTAAAGAGCGCGATCTGATCGCCGATGTGGTCCTTGTCTTGCCGCTGTACTTTGGGTTCGTGCAGGCGGCTATGCGGCCGACCGAATTTGTAAGAATAGTCTTGCAAGTAGCATTCGCCCGCTTGATCGCAAATGGAACAATCGAGCGGATGATTGAGCAGCAGGAACTCAAGCGTCTGTTGTTGAGCTTGCTTGACTTTCTCAGTATTGGTTTTGATGACCGTTCCAGGATTCGCCAGAGTTTGGCAGGCCGGAACGAGCCTAGGAAGCATCGTCACTTCGCCACTGGCCGACTTCGTCCCCATTTCAACCAAACACATTCGGCAACTCGCCACAACGGATAAATCCGGATGCCAACAGTAGTGCGGTATTTCCACACCTGCTTTCTCGGCTGCCTGGACCAGATTGCATTTTGCGTCGATCTCGATTTCGATATTGTCTATAAACACGGTCTTCGGCGCCTGCGCTACCGAGGATTTGGACTCTGGCTTGTCGATTAACTTCGTGTTAGTTGTCACTTAATCTGTACCGTGCTTTAGTGTGCGATTGCCAATTCTCGAGATTCGCTCTTTTGTCCGCTGTTGATGTACTCTTCGAACTCGGGCCGAAATTTCTTCAAGGCGTTCTTAATCGGCCAAGCTGCTCCGTCAGCTAATCCACAAATCGTTGTACCGGGTATCGTGCCCATCGATTTGGAAATATCTTCCAACGTTGTGAGATCGTCCATCGTTCCATGGCCTTGGCGAATGCGTTGCAGGATCTTGGACGACCAGGCGGTACCCTCGCGACAAGGCGTACATTGACCGCATGATTCGTGGGCAAAGAATCGGCAAGTGTTGTACAGGACATCGATCATGCTCGTCGCGTCGTCGATCACGATTACCGCGGCTGTCCCCAGTCCTAAACAGCCAGCTCTTCCCGGTCCGTTGAAGTCCAGAGGAGTATCGAGTTCCGACGCGGATAGAAATCCCATGCTGATGCCACCGGGCACAATTGCCTTGGCCGCGCGTCCTTTCCAAACTCCACCTGCGTGTTTGTCAATCAACTCGCGAGCCGTCACGCCGAGAGGCAATTCAACTAAGCCCGGTTTGTTCACATGACCGCTGATGCAATAAAGTTTGGGGCCGTAACTGCCCGCATCTCGTGGATTGTTGGGGTCTCTGGGAATCCCAATCGACTTGAACCAGGCAATTCCCTTGTCCATGATGTGTGTGACGCACGCCATCGTTTCGACGTTGTTCACGACCGTTGGACGTCGGAAGGCACCTTCGACTGCGGGGAACGGAGGCTTGATCCGAGGCCAAGCTCGCTTGCCCTCCAGGCTCTCGATCAAACCGGTTTCTTCGCCGCAGATGTAGGCACCGGCTCCCCGATGCAAGTAGATGTCCAACGCATAACCCGACCCGAGAATGTTCTTGCCCAGCAAGTTGTTGGCGTACATTTCCTGGATGGCTTTTTCGAGCGTGCGATAGCAGCGTCCGTATTCGTAGCGCAGATAGAAATACGCGGTGGTCGCTTTGGTCGCGTAGCTCGTGATGACGATCCCTTCCAGAATCTGATGGGGATCCTCTTCGATCAACACTCGATTGTTGAACGTGCCTGGTTCGCTTTCATCGCCGTTAACGCACAAGTAAATCGGGCCTGTGTTATTTTTCGGTAAGAATGACCACTTCATACCCGCGAGGAAGCCCGCACCACCTCGCCCGCGCAGAGCCGATTCGATCATCAATTGAACGATCTCCTCGGGCTTTTTCGCAATGGCATTGCGCAGGCCGACGTAGCCACCATCCGCCAGATACGATTTCAAACTCGTACTGTCTGGCCGACCGACGCGGCGAAGCAAAACTGGTTGGTAGGACTCGCTCATGAATTCCCTTCCGCCAACTGAACGATCTGGTCCGCGTCGACGTTCAACAACAATTCATCGTCAACCAACATGCACGGAGCGCCTTCGCACGCACCCAAACATTCGGCAACTTCCAGGGTCATCTCGCCGTTGTCGGTCGTATCACCCGGGCTGAGATGCAGTCGCTGGCAAACTTCGGTCAAAAGTTCTTCGGAACCACGCAACATGCAGGGCAGACTGCGGCAGATCCACACTCGCTTGCGGCCCAGCGGCCGGTCTTCGTCGCGAAAGAATCCGTAGAACGACAGAGTGTCGTGAATCTGCGATGGCGCCAGGTCTAGCATTTCGGCGATCTCGACCATCGCGGCGCGCGACACGCATCGCGACTCTTGCTGCACCAAGTGGCAGATTGGCAACGTCAACGCTTGCTTGTGCGGGTAGCGTTTCGCAAGTTCGCTGACTTGATGTTTAATGGAATCCGGTAAAACGCTCATCGGTCAAGCTCCGCCGCGATGATATTCAAACTTCCCAGCACGGCCACGACATCGCTGAGCATGCAACCGCGAATCAACTGTGGAAATAACGCAAAGTGGACTAACGACGGCGGTCGCGTGCGCGCTCGATATGGGCGAAAGGTCCCATTGGATACGAGGAAAAATCCCAGTTCGCCGTTCGGTGACTCGGTTGCCGCGTACAAACTGCCAGGTTCGCACGGCATTTGACGATTAGGCATGATCGATTCGAAGTGATGGATCAGTCCCTCGATGCTTTGGTAGACCTCGCGCTTTTCGGGCATGAATTCTTTACCTGTTCCATCGGCGAAGATTGGGCCACTGGGAAGTTTCTCCAAAGCCTGCTGGATAATCTTGACCGATTCCAGCATTTCCAACATGCGCACCGAGTATCGCGAAAAACAATCCCCTTCACGACTGCAAACAATGTCGAAATCCAGATCCGCGTACGCCAAGTACGGTTCGTCCCGGCGCAAATCGCGAACTACTCCACTGGCTCGAGCCACCGGTCCCGTAGCGCCGCCGGAAATTGCCGCTTCCTTAGATAGAACTCCGACTCCGCGCGTGCGTTCGACGAAAATGCGATTGCGAGTTATCAACTTATCCATATCGGCGAAGGTCTTATCGAAGCCTTGCACGAATTCGCGGAGCATGGCGATCGCGTCGTCGTTCACATCGAACAACAAACCGCCGACGCGCGTGTAACTGGTATGAAAGCGCTGGCCAGTGACCCGTTCGCATATTTCAAAGATGCGTTCACGCTCGTTGTTGGCGTACATGAATGCGGAGATGCCTCCCAAGTCGAGAATGCAAGCTCCAACGCACAACAAGTGATCGTGAATCCGCATCAACTCCGCGAAGATCGTGCGCAGATATTTGCAGCGCGGAGTGAGTTCGATATCCAATAGCTTTTCGACTGCGTGATGCCACGCGATTTCATTGGCCATCGGAGAAACGTAGTTCATCCGATCGACGATCGTGACGTACTGGTTAAAGTCCAGTACCTCAGCCAGCTTTTCAAAACCACTGTGGAGAAATCCGATATCCGGCTCCGCGTCCACGACCTCTTCGCCATCGACCGTCAACAACAGCCGAAGCGTCGTATGTGTCGCGGGGTGCTGCGGACCGAAGTTCAACGTCCACAAGCCTTCCCGTCGACCATATTCGTCGACTTCGTCTTCAGTCAGATGCATGGGCATAAGGATCCAATCCCACCTCTAGCTTGAGGCTCGTGTTATAACCGGAAAATTGTGCCGCTCGCCGCGTCCTTGCACTGGATAATCTTTTCGAAGTGGATGAGCTGCGAACTGTTCCGGCAGCAATAGGCGTTTCATGTTCGGATGGCCGCGAAAGCGAATGCCGAACATGTCGAAGACTTCACGCTCCAGCCAATCCGCCGACTTCCAAAGCGAATATACTGAATCGATCTCAAGTTCCGGCTCGTTCAAAAAAACCGACGCAATCAAGCGCTGGGACGTGTCTACATTCAGCAGAAAATAGACCACTTCAAAGCGATCCTTGGCACCTTCGTACTCCAGTCGATCGACTGCGGTAACGTCCACCAACATGTTCATGTGGAGCGAATCGCGCAGAACGCGCATCGTTGGGAGCAGGTCCTCGCGGACCATGGTCAGATGCCGCTGGCCGCGAAACTCGGACCACTCACGGCACCTTCCAGGCAGCAGTTCATTCACGCGTTCTTCACAAGAAAACATCTAGTGCCTTGGGTTGTAAATGGGAAGCTTGAGCGCCAGCCGATCGCGCAGGCGAATTCGGCCAAGCTCATCAGAATCAAAACGATCGGGACCTTTGGGAGTTGTCTGCTGTAAGAACTCGCTGGCATTTAACGTGCCCGTCGACTGTATCTTCTCTTGAAGATCGATGACCGCGCGGATCAATTGTTCGGGGCGTGGCGGACAGCCAGGAATGTAAACATCGACTGGCATGAAACGGTCGACACCTTGAACGACTGCGTAGGTATCGAAAACGCCGCCCGTACAAGCGCACGCCCCCATCGAAATGCACCATTTGGGTTCCGGCATTTGCAACCAAATCCTTTGCAGCACCGGCAGCATCTTCATCACTACTCGTCCGGCGACAATCATTAAGTCGCATTGCCGAGGTGTGAATCGCATGACTTCGGAACCAAAGCGCGACAGATCGTGACGACTGGCCGACGCCGCCATCAACTCGATGCCACAGCAGGCGGTCGCAAATGGCATTGGCCACAGACTGTTCTTGCGCGCCCAATTAGCTGCCGCATCCAGCTTGGTCCACAAGATGCTGTCGCCGCGCTCGCTCAGTTGCTTCGCCATCGAAAAACGCCTTTCCGCCACGCATACAAATAGGCCAGCGCCACTGAGCCTATCAACGACAGCATGACGATGAGCACACTTAATCGCGCCGAGTCCGGTAGTCCCGTATTGGACTTTAGAACCACAGCCCAAAGATAGATGTAAAGCAATTCGACATCGAAGACGATGAACAGAATCGCAATCAGGTAGAACTTGATGCTCAGCGGGCTGCGCGTGTCGCCAATCGGATCCATGCCTGATTCGTAAGGCATGTCCTTGACCGGCGTTGGCTTTCGCGGGGCAATCAGATGCGGTGCCACCAGAGTAAAACTGGCGAACCCGAGAACCGCCAACGCATAAATGAAAATTGGCAAAAACTCAGACAAGATTTACTGCCTCGCGGCGCAATTACAACTTGTGAAGTATTTCACAAACTATGATCTCAGTAATCTTATCGGCAGAATCCCATTTGCAACATCGGCGAGACGGCTGCAAGTTGAGTGAAATCATCACTATACCAATGACGGCCAAGAGTGGCCGTCTTACATTTTGGCTGCTGCAAGGGCCGTCCAGTGTAAGACGGCCACTTTTGCCGTCATTTGGTATATATGCCAAACTTCCGCAGCAACGGCATGTGCCAATACCCTTTTTCGTAATTAAGGGTATCGGTTATGCCATAAATCAAAAATGCAACTAGTATTAATTCCAACTTAGAGTCTTTCCGGAAACTGGTCTAATGGGTGGGATTTCTATGCGGGTTTCATGGATGGCAAGTCTACGCCGGCGACTGGCGGTGGATTTGGCGTTGATCCGTCACGACGGTATACTTGGAGTGCAGCCAATTGACAGGAAATAATTAGGGGTGCCCATGTTACGATATAAGGCCGGTTACAAATTTGTTGGTGGCGGCGTGCATGCGCAGATCGTGGACTTTCCCGCGGTCATTACTTGTGCGAACGACCTCAGCGAGGCGCGTCGCTTGCTAACGTCTGCGCTGCTCGACGTGTCGGAAACGCGGTTGGAACTCGGACAGCCGCTGCCAACTCCGAATCCAAAAATTACCGATCCTGCGATGGATTTCGAGGAACCCATCTACCTCCACATATGCGCAAGCAGCGAGGTCGAGCACGTACCGGCGGGAGAAGTCGCGACGTGAAGCGAAAGGATCTCGCGAAGCATTTGCACCAGCACGGTTGTGAACTGTTGCGCGAAGGGCGCACTCACTCGGTGAATCCCGTCAACGAGCAGCAAGCCTCCATACCAAGGCATCGCGAGATTAACGAGTACACCGCTCGCGGAATTTGTCGGCAACTCAGCATTCCCGAGCCATGATCGCCGACGCGAGTCTCGGTCTGGGGACAGTCCGTCTGGATCTTAAGTATGCGATGCAGTTCGCCAGGCCCACCATCAAGTAGATTGCGAAGCTTTCCGTCGCGACGTTTGACAACGGTTGGCCGACTTCACGAAGAAATCGTATGAAGCGCGAGAATTCTTGCAGCTTTGTCTAAAAATCGATTTGACTGCTGGTATTAAGGACTACTAGAATGCTCCCACCAAAAACGCTGAATTTGTTCCAATTTTTTGAAAAAGTTAAACACTTCCTCATTTTGATAAGCTGATTCCTGGAGAATTGTGCAATGTTACTTAAGGAGATTCTTGCCACAAAGGGTCCAGCGGTCCACACGATTTCCCCATCCGATTCGATCATGGACACAGTACGCAAGATGGTTGAGCACAATTGCGGCTCACTGGTTGTCTGCAAAGGAGAAGAAATGGTTGGCATTATCTCGGAGCGCGACATCCTGCGCACGATCGCTGGATCGAGTGACCGTCTCGAAGAGATCTCGGTTGAGTCGCGGATGACGAAGAACGTCTACAGCGGTTCTGCCAACGACAACATTAACGACACCAATGGTTTGATGTCCAAGCACCGTATCCGCCATCTGCCCGTTCTGGAAAACGGAAAATTGTGCGGCCTGATTTCGATCGGCGACCTGGTCAATGCCCAGCATCAAATGCTGTCGATGGAAAACCATATGCTAATGAGTTACATTCAAAGCTGACAACATAGGCTATCGGAAATAACGAATACAAGCCCCATGCGTAAACGAACGCGTCAATCCGGGCACGGACACTGTCGTGTGCGTCGCGATTGTATTGGTACGAGCCCATCTGCCGCTCGAAACTAAAGCACCCACACATTCGCGATAACAACAACCGTGATCACCCAACAAATCAGGTCCAGGATTAGGTGCGGATTTTTCCGACGATGCGTATCGCGAAACTGGTGTGGTGGTGGAAGACTCGGTCGCGATTTGGACGACTTCGGACTTGATTCTAAAGGTCCGGTCCCCGATAACTTCGGAAGTCGCTCTGCTGAAAACAGGCGCTTGGTTGATCAGCTTCATTTGGCCTGCTCAACAACCAGATCTGCTAGCGCAGTTTGCGGGCCATGGCTGCACTGTGCTGGCGATGGATTGCGTGCCGCGCATTTCGCGCGCACAAAAAATGGACGCGCTCAGCTCCATGGCTAACATAGCCGGGTACCGAGCGGTCATCGAGGCCGCGAATCACTTCGGTCGTTTTTTTTCCGGACAGGTTACAGCCGCTGGGAAGATTTCTCCGGCGAATGTATTTGTTATTTGAGCAGGAGTCGCGGGACTGGCCTCGATCGGAGTCGCGACGGGACTGGGTGCGATCGTGCGCGCCAATGATACTCGGCCCGATGTCGCCAACCAGATTCGTTCGCTTGGGGCGGAGTTCGTACCCGTGCATTTCGACGAACAGGGCATTGGCGAAGGTGGTTACGCGAAATTGATGAGCGAGGGTTTTCAGAAGGCGCAGCGAGACGTCTTTGCTCGACAAGCGATGGACGTGGACATCATCGTGACAACCGCCCAAATTCCAGGACGTCCGGCTCCTAAGTTGATCACCGCAGGGATGGTCGAATCCATGAAGCCGGGAATTGCTACTTCGGCGACGACTGGGTTGGTCGATTCGATGCCACCGGACAGGTACAATCGACCGTCAGAGATGCCGGTGCTGTGCGACGCGGTTTGCCCAAATAATCGTGCGCGCTCGCTACAATTGTGGCTAGCTGTGCAAAGGCACCAGCACCCAAGACGCCGCTGGCGATTGGCACCGTCGGCAAAATGGTCACCGGAAGGTAACTGACGAGCATGCAAGATCGATCGTTTGATGCCATTCGGCTGGATGCTATTTCTGTATCGATCGGTCCTGCTAGCATTTTGCATCAGATCTCGCTGGCGGTAGCCGAAGGCGAGCGGTTGGTCCTGCTTGGAAGGAGTGGCTCTGGCAAAACAACGTTGCTGCGCGTGATCGCTGGTCTAGAAAATCCAACCCGCGGTCAGATTTGGATCAACGGAGTCGATGGAGCCTCGCTGGCCGCGTCCCGGCGCGGCATTTCGATGGTATTCCAGGACTATGCCGTTTATCCTCAGTTAACCGTCGTCGAAAATCTACGCGCCTCGCTGGGATCGCGCAAGCTGGCACGGCGCGAACAATCCCAGCGCATCGAGGAAATGCTTGCCTGGCTGCAAATCGAGGATCTCGCTCAACGCACACCGGCGGAACTGTCGGGCGGCCAATTACAGCGAGTGGCGCTAGCGAAAGCGATTGTCAATCGCCCGCGAATTCTGTTGCTTGATGAACCATTCAGCCAAGTAGACTCTCCGCTGCGCGACGAATTACGCGAGCTGGTTTTGCGAACCCACCGACAATTTCCGATGACGATGGTGGTGGTAACCCACGATGCTCTCGATGCAATGCGGTTGGGCAATCGCGTTGCAATTCTCGATCATGGTTCCATCCTCGAACGCGGCTGCTTGGAAGAAGTGTACGCTCGTCCTCAATACCGATTGACAGCAGAACTACTCAGTCCAATTGGTTTTAACAGGATTCGAATTGGCGCTAACGACTTATCTTCACAGTTACTTTGGGAACAATTCCAAGGTGATGTGCCGCGCGATGCGATTGAGCTGGGGTTCCGCCCAGAATCAGTGCGACTACAGGACCAGTTGGAAATCGATCCTGAGTTTCGCGGCTTGCGTTTGTCGGGCGAGCTGAGTGAAACGACTTCCGTCGGCTTTGCCAAGTTGGTAACGATTCTTGTTGGCCAGCAGCAGATTCGTGCACTAGTAGACCGGAATTCCCAGCCAATTAAACCATCAATCGTATTAACGGTGGATGCTGCCGATTTGCTGATGTTTGACAAATAGAAAATGTCCTCCGTTTTTGAACCACGCCGCCATTTCCTCGGTAACTTTTGACGTTACGATTCATTTTCAGGTTAGGATTGAAGCAAATTTGTGGAAACTAGCGCTGCGAACGAACGGCTCAACGCGAGCGGACTAACTTACTTTCGCAGCGATAGTTTGCCGAAGCTAATCAAAGAAGGTTTAGGTGTGTCATCACGGTGAAACGAGTTGTCTTGGCGATGAGCGGTGGCGTCGATAGTTCGGCTGCAGCGCATTTGCTGTTGGAGCAAGGTTACGATGTGGTCGGTGTATTCATGCGTCACGGCGAGGAATCGGCTGAAGCATGTAATTTGACATCGGGAGGCCCCAATCCGTTGCTGCCGATCTTGCAGGGGCGGATGGATCACAAGCAAGGTTGTTGCAGTGCCTCCGATGCGCTCGACGCGCGACGAGTCGCGGACAAACTGGGAATTCCTTTCTATGCGTTAGACCTGCAAGCAGATTTCTCGCGAATCGTCGATTATTTTGTCGATGAATATTCGCGTGGACGTACTCCCAACCCGTGTGTTCAATGCAATAACTGGATCAAATTCGGGAGGTTGTTTGATTACGCCAACAGCATTGACGCCCAGTACGTCGCGACCGGCCATTACGCTCAACTCATCGAACATGACGGTGAGCTCGCGTTGGTTCGAGGCGTCGACTCGACGAAAGACCAATCGTATGTTTTGGCTGGAATTGATCGCCAGTACTTGCCCAGAATGCTGCTGCCGGTCGGCGGTTATCACAAGTCGGAGATTCGGCAAATCGCCGCCAAGGTTGGCTTGCGCGTCGCCAACAAACGCGATAGCCAGGAAATTTGCTTCGTTACCAGCGGTCATCATGGCGACTTCATCCGCGCTCGTCAGGCCGGCACAGGCACAGGCGAGATCGTCACCATCGACGGGGAAATTGTCGGCCACCACGAAGGAATCGAAAGTTATACCATCGGCCAGCGCAAAGGATTGGGCATTGCCATGGGAGAACCCTATTTCGTAGTCCGCATCGAGCCAGATAGCCGGCGAGTCGTCATTGGACCAAGAGCAGCGTTACAGGAAAGAAACCTGACCGCGACGAAAGTCAACTGGCTGGTCCAACCTACCAACGAAAGGTTCTCTGCCAATGCGCAGATTCGTTACAACAGTGAAGCGCATCCGGCCGAAATCGAGCTTCATGACCGCAACACTATCCAAGTAACTTTTCATCAACCCATTCTCGGCGTCACCCCAGGGCAGCTATGTGTAGTCTACGCAGATAATCGAGTGCTCGGCGGCGGTTGGATATCGTAGTGATGCTATATGTATTGCACAAACTGACCCAGACCGCAACTGGTTCCTCATGAGCACCGGTTATCACAAGTTACGCTGAACCAATACAAGGACTTGCTAACGTCGGACTTGGAGCAACTGCGGTCTGGATCAGTTGAGCCGACGGCCAGTCAGTGCGAGCCGTTTCGCTGATCCTGCCAAATTCATTTTTTGTTATTTAGAAGACTGAATCATGTCGAACACTGAAGATCAGCGGATCCGTTCAACGTCGCTCTGGGCGTTGATGCTGGTGGCCATCACATTCGGCCTCGTCGTTTGCGTGGCTTTCATGTTTCTCTTCGTTCATCCGGTACCACCCCTGGACGCAGCTACGGCAGAACGCATGAAACTATCCGAGGATAACCTCGAAGCGATGGTTGGTCATCCTGCTCCGGAGTTTCGAGGGGGAGAATGGATTGCTGGAGGAAAGCCTGATGTCGCTGGCAAACCATATCTGCTCTTCTTCTGGGCCACCTGGTGTTCAGCTTGTGATCGATATCAGGACGATCTGAATGAGCTCGCTGCCAACGGCGCGATTGTTATAGGAATGCATCCCGGTGGAACAGAGGCCAGCGACGTACAAATCGCCATCGAAGAAATGCAGCTCTCTTATCCAACATTCCTGTCAACGGATGCTAGTGGCCCATCGGCGCCGGTCTCCGGATACCCTGTCGCCCTTTTTCCTTACTCAATTGTTGTCGATGCTAATGGTTTCGTGGTCGAGCGCGGTGAAGGCCTGAAAGAGTCGAAAAAGAAACTCCTTGAACTGATGCAACAATCTTCGGCGTCGAAAAAGCGGTCGAATTCTGATGGCCACAGTACAACGGAATGAACGAAAGTCGCGTTGGTCCGTCCACTTTGCTAATTGTCATCTCACGCGACTTCGTTATTCCAACCGTTCGGAGCTTACAGTCGTTTTGCTCTGTGCTTTGAGGGTGCTGGCGAATCATTTCGAATTGTGTGGTGACATCTTCGGCTATGGCAATTGATGGATGGCTCTAATTTGGCCCAAGGATTTCGCTCTACTGCAA
>SYJV01000455.1 GCA_005798335.1 Planctomycetaceae bacterium
GTCTTTCAAATGCCGACGAACGATGTCAGCCTTCTGTAGTGCCGTAAAACTTCTTCGATTCTTAGACATGGAACACCTCCGGAAAGTGGATTATGTTAACCCAAATTCCAGAAATTCCACTTCCAAAAGAAGCAAGACACACCAAACTGTTGAACCTGTTCTACGCGCGATCGAACAACAATTGACATGGGGTCAGCACTGCTCCGGCAGCTTGCTTAGTCGCATCTCGCGCATCGGTGAAGCGCTGCTATCATTGAAGGAAATCGAACACATTGGCAAGGCCCAGGATGGATCGATTCCCCAGCGCCAAGTACGCCTGATCGATCATCTGCTCAACCCGTTGGAGCAGAAATGGCTGGGGGCAGAACAAACGCTCCCCTTGATCGGACGTGTTAAACAGCTCCGCATGAAAATCGTACCCGAGCTCGTCGAGCACTCAGTGGCCAAGCAACGCCGAGCAGAAATTTGGCGCGATTTGTCGGCGATTTACCTTTCTCAGCAATTGGGATCGTACCCACCAAACTACTTGCGATTGCCGACCACGGTGACTCGCGTGCTTGAAACAGTTGAACGAATTGACGAAGACCTGAATGACCATGCGCGCATTCATTGGCCACTCCACGCGATACTCGAAGTTGGCCCTGCCATTGAAGTGGATATCGGAAAACCGCCTCGCGTTGGCGAAGATCCACTCATGTCCCAACTTCGCGATTCGTTGCAAAGCATGCTCGATCAACTCGCCTCGCTCGCAGAATCGTATGCAGGGTAGGCTAGCTAGTTGGACAGCGCCACTTTCTTACGGAATACAAGCCCGAAGCGCAAGCGAGTGAATAACTTGCGACGATTACGACATTACGACAATTCACTCGCTTGCGCTTCGGGCTTGTATTCCGTAAGAAAGTGGCGCTGTCCAACTAGCTCGAGTATTGAGGGTCGCGCGACCCCCAAAAGAAAAACTCAACCAACTTTTGGGCGGACCGCTAACGCTGTGCGAATGATCTTAAGAACTTCATCACGTTCCGAACCTGAGATAGGCAATCGTGGCTCGCGCACCCACTCGCGTCCAAGCCCAGCTTCTTGCAGCAATAACTTGATGTACTGGACGAAGTGAACGTGAGTATCCAGCTTCATCAGTGGCTGGCTCCATCGGTAGACAACTCGCGCGTCGTCCCAGCGCTGTTGGCGAGTCAGCTCCCACAACAGTTGATTCTCGACTGGAAAACCAATTCCCGACCCAGCGACCCAGCCGTCAATGCCCAGAATTGCACTTTCCAGCAACAAATCGTCGACACCCGTAAACAGCGCGTAACGATCGCCAACCGTATTGCGAATCTCCGTGATGCGGCGCGTGTTGGCAGAGCTTTCTTTGATCGCCACTAAGTTGGCAATGTCAGCGAATTGCGCAAACATAATCGGCGTGACATCGGTGAAATAGCTGACCGGATTGTTGTACAACATCCAAGGTTTGTCGATGGCGCGAGCAACAGTTCGAAAATAGTGTGCCGTCTCAAGTCCATCGGGTTTGTATGCCATTGGAGGCATGATCATGAACCCATTTGCACCCTGACCAATACAAGCCTGCATGTAACTGATGGCGGCGCGCGTATTCATTTCGGCAACGCCCGACAGAACTGGCACTCGATTCGCGCTTACTTCGACGGCACGACGAATTATTGCGAGCTTTTCGTCGCTGGACAGACATTGATTTTCGCCAAGCGATCCGCACATGATCAAGCCACCGACACCACTGTCGATCAACACTTCCAAGTGCCGAGCCGTGGCGTCGAGGTCCAGCGATTGGTCTTGATTCATCTGCGTGGTAACCGCAGGAAATACACCGGTCCAAAAAGGTTGGCTGGACATTTTAGGCAACTCTCTGTGCAAAACTGAAGGGCCAGGAAATTGATTAGATCCTGGCCCCATTGAAAGTGTTTCTTTGGAAAGGCAAATGTGCGAGGCTATCTCGCTCCCACTAATTCTTTCTGCTGTTTCTTGCGCTCGATGATGACGTCTTCCTGCACGTTGGATGGACAGCGGCGGTAGGTGGCCAATTCCATCGTGAAGGTGCCCTGTCCCTTGGTCATACTGCGCAGATCAGTCGCATAACCGAACGTCTCGGCCAGCGGTACTTCGCAATTGATGTAGGAAACGCCATCGCGTGCATCGGTGGAACTGATGATACCGCGCCGCCGAATGACGTCGCCCACGACATCGCCTTGGTACAGTTCCGGACACTCGATTTCGACTTTCATGATCGGTTCCAGCAAAACCGGTTTCGCTTGACGCATGGTCTCACGAAAACAGTCGCAAGCACAGATATAGAAAGCGCGTTCCGACGAATCGACATCGTGGTAACTGCCATCGTGCAAGTCGATGCGCACGCCAACTACGGGATAATCGGCCAGCGGCCCTTTGTTGACCGAATCGCGGAATCCCTTTTCTACCGGTGGAATAAACTGCTTTGGAATGCGTCCACCGACGATGTGCTCTTCGAATTCAAAAGTGGTTTCGCTTTCGGTTGGTAGCGGCGATAGAGCTCCTACAATGTGAGCAAATTGCCCCGAGCCACCAGTCTGCTTTTTATGCTTGTAATTGAACTCAACTTTCTGGCTCGGCGATTCGCGGTAACTGACCTTGGGAGCGCCCACTTCAACCTCGACTTTATATTCACGTCGCATGCGCTCGACGTAGATGTCCAAATGCAGCTCGCCCATGCCGCAGATGATCGTCTCACTGGTTTCCTCGTCGTTGTAGACCTGGAAAGTCGGATCTTCTTTGCGGAATCGCTGCAGCGCTTTGCCCATCTTGTCAGCGTCGGCTCGGCTGGCTGGAGTAACCGAAACTTTGATTACCGGTTGCGGTACGAACATGCTTTCCAAGGAACAATAACCGCGATCATTGGAATAGGTGTCTCCAGTGGCGCAGTCGATACCCATCACCGCAATAATATCACCAGCTTCTGCGGAATCAATTTCTTCCCGCTTGTCTGCGTGCATGCGCACAATGCGGCTGAAACGTTCCCTGCGAGCAGTACGCTGGTTGGTATACATTTCTCCCTTGGAAATCTTGCCTTGATAAACGCGCATGAAAGTGAGCTGACCATACGGATCCTCGACGATCTTAAAGGCCATACCTACAAACGGTTCGACAGGATCGGGTTTGAGCGGGAATCGCTGAGTTTCATCGTCGACGCGCCGAGCCTTGATTTCGCGATCCAGGGGACTTGGCAGATAACGGTTCACCGCATCCAGCAATAATTGCACTCCCTTGTTCTTAAATGCCGAGCCAACGTAAACCGGAGTGGCACCTTGTTGTTGGGTCGATTGCAACACAACTTTGTGGATCAATTCCTCGCCGACTTCTTCTTCGCTGAGCAACAATTCCATCATCTCGTCACTATACATGGATAGGCTTTCGAGCATTTGGTGACGAGTTTCTTTAGCTTCGTCAACATAGTCGGCAGGGATCGCTTCCTCGCGAATCGTTTCGCCATCCTTGCCGTCGAAAAAGAACGCTTTCATGCGGATCAAGTCGATGACACCGGCGAAATCGTCACCCGCTCCCATCGGAATCTGCATCATGATGGCATCGGTATTCAGTTTTTCCTTCATCATCTGCACCACGCGTTTGGCATTCGCGCCGGTCCGGTCCATCTTGTTGATGAACGCTAGACGAGGAATCTGATAACGACGCATTTGGCGATCCACCGTCAGCGATTGGCTTTGCACTCCGCCGACTGCACACAACACCAACACGGCACCGTCGAGCAC
>SYJV01000456.1 GCA_005798335.1 Planctomycetaceae bacterium
TTCGGCAACCACTGGCCAGACGCTGAACCTCCAGCAAAGCAATCGTGACAATGAAGTCAAATCAGCCATCGACGTTTTGCAAAGCCGCAGTGTCATCGAGAAAGTCGTAGATCGGCTTGGCCCGGAATACATCTTGAGAGGCAAGGAGGCAGGTGAAGCAGATTCCAGTGCGGTGATGGAATGGATACAAGATGCGATTGGGGCGGCCGTCAAGTTAGTCAAGAGTATCGACCCGGTCTCGAAGCACGAAGAAGCAACGATCAGGATCGAAAAGAAAATGCAGGTTACTGCGGAGCGCAACTCAACGGTATTAGTTGTGACGTACCAATCCAAGTCACCCAAAGCGGCTCAAAAGGTGGTTGACACCATCCTCTCAGTCTACGAGGAAGAGCATCAACGAATTCACCGCAACAAAGCTTCGGGAGACTTCTTTTCCGAGCAAATGGAGTTGCTGAAGAATCAACTCGATGAAGCTCAGTATGCGCTCAAGGAGGCGAAAAATCGCATGACCGTCGTCTCCATGCCTGCGCGCAAGGAATCGCTGGAAAACCAACTTCAAAAACTGGAACTCGATCGGTTTTCCGTGGAACAAGAGCGAGACTCAGTGCGCAGTCGGTTGGGCGAAATGGCGCGACAATTGTCTGTGATCCCAGAACGCGAACTGACTTCGAAGAAAAAGATTCCCAACGAAGGCGCGGACCTGTTGCGCAAAGAATTCTATCTCAACGAAATGAAGCTGATGGATATGCGTGCACGACTGAGTGAAGACCATCCAAACGTACAAGCGCTAACTCGGCACGTCGAGGAAGCCCGAAAAGTAATTGACTCGCAAACTGACGGCAGAGATGAGGTCACCGACGACGTCAATCCAATCTATCGCGCTTTGGCTCTTGAATTTCAACAGCAGGGAAATGTCCTCGCATCACACGAAGCGCGCCTGAAGTCGGTATTGAATCAACGCAAATCTGTGATTGTAGAGGCCAAACAACTTAATCAGCATGAGGTCGAGCTGGATCAATTGGAACGCAAAGAGAAATTGGCCAGGGACAAGTTTTTTCAGTATGCCAACAGTCTCGAACAGGTGCGCATCGATACAGCACTGGCAACTAGCCGGATTTCCAGCGTGAGCGTTGCACAAGCTCCTACCATGCAAGAAAAGCCCGTCTCTCCATCCAAGTTGTTAGTCTTATTGGCGTCGGTCGCCCTGGCGGTTGGAGGATTGGTCGCATGGATACTGGTCGCTGAGAAATTGGACGATCGATTTCGAAGTGAAGGTGAGGTCATGGAGACCCTCGGGATTCCGGTGCTGATCTCAATTCCAGAGGGATTCAAACAAAGTCGCGTACTCAAGGCATAATTATGGCTAAACCAATGATAGCTGAATCCACTGTTGTCGATATTGAAGAACAAGTGTACGCAGACGCTTTAGCGGTACCTCATGAGTCGGCAGAGGAACTTACGTCGCGTCGCGGCGAAACTACCTATTACGATACACTGCTGTGGCGGCTACGCTCGCGCATGGACGCTGAAACAACCGGTGGCTACGTAATTGCCGTAACCAGTTGCGCTCGGCGCAGTGGGGTCAGTACCGTGGCGGCCAACCTGGCGATTCGCGCTGCGGATCACCACATGGCGCCAGTGTTATTGGTCGATGCCAATATGAGATATGCTCGCCAACACAGAGTATTTCGCCTTAAGGAAAAGCAAGGTCTGGCGGATGTACTCACTGGGAACTGTCTACCCTCAGAAGCAATCAGTAAGACTCGTTTCGACTCGCTCGATTTATTGCCACTTGGCTCATGCGATCGGTTTGAACGAGCTCGGATCTTGGCCGAGCGCGTTGAATTATTGTCGAAGTGGATGCGAGAAAACTACTGTACAATTATTATGGACCTGCCCGACGCCAACGAGCTGCGTCATGCGTTGTTGTTGGCGCGCAAAGCAGACACGGCTTTGTTTGTAATTCGCGCCGAGGCGGTACGGCGAAGCGAGGCCAGAAGATCGGTAGCCATGCTACACGAAGATGGCATCAATCTCGGTGGAATAGTCCTTACACGTACCAAAACGTTTGCCCCCAAATGGTTGATCGGTTGAGTCAACCGAAGCTCGATCTACAGTCCTTAATAGCCTGCACTAACAATCCTCAAACACTTTGTGGAAATGAATCTAGTCGATGCTTGCCCAAACTGATTTGATCGACGTTTCCACGGAAAAATGTTCGATTGAGAAATCCCGACGCCCTACAGTGCTTGCCTTTGAAATGCAAGTTCGTGGCCATCACGCTGATTATGTTCGAAACTTCGCTGACGCTTGGATACGACACAAGATTCAGGGCAATATACGATTTCTGGTGACGCCAACTTTTTATGAGCTGCATGCGTCCGTCGTGCAGTTTATCGACAGTCTAGACTCACCTGCTGTGCGAATTTCGCCGATCACGCCAGACGAAGAACGCAAAGTCGAAGCGAACCGATTGCTGCGAGAATATCGAGGTTGGAAACTGTTCTGCAAGTACACCCGCGAATTCAAAGTCGACCATGGCTTGATGATGTACTTCGACCATTTTCAATTGCCATCGGTAATTGGTGGCCAACCACCTTGCCCGTATTCGGTCATTTACTTCCGGCCAACTTTTCACTATCCAACTTTTCAGAATTATCGCGACTCGTGGCGCGAACGCATCAAGAATCTCCGCAAGCGCTGGGTACTGCAACGCGTTTTGGCAAATCGTGGTTTGGCACAGGTGTATTGCTTGGATCAATACGTCGTTCCGTATATCATCCAACATTGCAAGCCACGCTGCGAAGTCGCTCCCATCGCTGATTCATTTACAACTTATCCCCGTTCTCCGCAGCGCGAGGACGAGCTTCGCAAAGAGCTCTTGATCGAACCAGGTCGAAAGCTCTTCTGCCTCTTGGGTGTACTCGACAGCCGTAAAGGAGTCACTTGGTTACTGAAGGCTCTGTTGGAACTGGCGCCCCAAACACAGCCGCGCGTTTGCATATTGATCTTGGGATATGCTTCGAATGCTGAAGCAGCACAAATTAGCGAACTGATATCCAAAGTACGACAGAGCACGCAAGTACAGATCATCTTTCGAAATGGCTTTATCGAAGGCCACGAAGTTCAGCATTATTACTATCTCTCCGACGTAATTTTGACTACGTATCAGCATCATATGGGCAGCAGCGCAGCGATCGTCCGTGCTTCAGTAGCCGAAAAGCCTGTATTGTCATCTGATTATGGGTTGATGGGAGAAATCGTTTCTTGCAGGAATCTCGGCCTCACGGTCGATTCTGGCGACGTCAAGTCGATTGCGCGGGGCATCGAAAAATTTATCGAAGGTGCCGCCGACCGGATCTATGACCGGGAGGAGGCAGCGCGATATTCGCAAGAAAATTCGCAACGACAACTGGCTCAGGACCTGAATCGGATGCTGAGTTTGATTCGACGTGAGCCGTCGAACATGAGTGTGGCTAGTATTGACACAGCACAGGTGCGCAGTTGAACATGGCACCCGTTATTCCTTCCTGTGCGGAATACGTAGCAGTTGCAGCGTCGAACGATGGGCACACTGCAACGACCGATTCTCCGGCACTGGGTGAAGAGAAGTTCTTACCAAATGAGCCCTTGAGAAATACAATCCAAGGCGGCATTGCGCTGGCAGATCAGATCGTCATTAGCGCTGCAAATTTTTTCACGCTGGCAATTATTTCTCGTAACTGCACTTTGCAACAAACGGGTTTCTTTGCGCTAGCTTGGACTATCACCAATTTTGTGCGCACCGTTCAAGAACGAACAATTGCTACTCCGTACATGGTGTTTGTTTTCCAGAAAGATTCTGCATCGTTTCTTGGCAGTACCCTGGTACAACAACTATGCCTATCGCTTGCCGCCAGCGCAATTGTATTGTTGGTGGCTGTCGGTGGGATGTTGCGCGGCGATTTCGAGTTGTCGAGCGTGCTGGCTGCAACGGCGATAACGCTCCCAATTTTACTTTTGCGAGAATGCATTCGCTCTGTTTCGTTTGCGCACTTTCAATTTTCATCGGCGTTCGGATTGGATTTAGCGGCGAGTGTTACCCAAGTTCTGGCGATCATGGCACTCGCATATCTGCAACTGCTTTCGATCATGAATGCGACGTTGGTAATGGGCCTAGCCTGCCTTGTCCCTAGCCTTTCTTGGTTGCTCAATCCTTCTGCAACGTTGCGTATTGACCGCGGTAGATTGCGAGAGGACTGGAAATACAATTGGCAATTCTCGCGTTTTTTGTTGGTCGCCCGCCTATTGGGCATGGGTGGATTTCTGTTGATGCCGTGGCTGGTTCAGTTGTATCTGTCGAGCGCCGAAGTCGGGGCGTTCGCGGTGTGCAATAGTCTGGTCGGCATTTCGCTGTTGTTTGTTACGGGCACGAACAACTATTTTCAACCGCGCATCGTTCGGGAATTGCATCAGCATGGTCCGTCCGCAATGTTGCGTTCGATCCTGGTGTCGAGCCTAGTTGTGGGATTCGTTCTCGTTGTCATCTCAACACTGCTGTGGTTCTTCGGTGATCACTTGTTGGGATGGGTCTATGGTCAACCGTATTCCGGGTACGGCGCGCTGGTCATCATATTGTGTTTGTCGGTAACATTGGTTAGTCCCTCGATTCAGTTTGGAAACGGATTGGCAGCGCTGAAACGAACAGAACTGCAGGTTTGGAGTGAAGCAGCTTATTTTGTGTTGACAA
>SYJV01000006.1 GCA_005798335.1 Planctomycetaceae bacterium
ATACAAGCCCGAAGCGCAAGCGAGTGAGAGCCTGGATTGACTCGTGCGTGGTTTCGGCACTCGCTTGCGCTTCGGGCTTGTATTGGTAAATTCCTATCTGCCGCTCGCCTTAGAAGTACGCGCGCGACCCTACAATTGTTTGAGCCAACCAAGTAAACCTGGCCATTGATCGCGAGGAGAGCGAGTAACTTGGGCAAAACGCGAGTCTTGTTCTGCGGGAATGCGCCCCAAAACTTGTTCGGCTTGGGTTAGAATTCTCTTTGCCTGATCGGTTTGACCTAAATTGCGATAGCACTGAAAAATCTGGACCAGGGCTTCTAGTGATTCGGGTTGATTCATGAACCGATTGCCGACGTTACGGTAGGAGCGAATTGCTTCCTCATACCGTTTGAGTGCGAACAACACATCAGCCTCGCCAAAAAAACAATTGCGTAGCGTGCTAACTTTCTCAGGAGAGAGTTCTGTTTGCTCTTGCGAGCGAACCAGAGATTCCCGCAGTTTCACATAACTGTCCAGGGCATTTTCCAGCAAAGTGCGCCGCTGTTGATTGAGCGCTCGTTTGTCGGAGTCGGCAAGCGATGGCGAAAGTTCGAGTGCTTGTTGCGGATAATTCGCAGCTTGTACGTACGATTTGCAAATCGCATACATGGCGGCTGTGGATCGTTCGTCATGCTGGAACCGGCCAACCGCCTCGCTTAAGCGCTGGACGGCGTTCAGCAATTCGTCGTGTCCGCGTTTGAGTTTGTCCAGTCGCTCGGCTGGTTGATTGCTGCTGGACGATCGTGCTTGCAGGCTAATGCGGTTTCCTTGTTGGTAGAGCATATCTCCAAGCTCGAACAACGAATCGCGCCAGATTTTGCTTTCGGGATGAAGACTGCCGTCATACAAATTTTGCAAGAGCAGCTCTTGGGCCTCGTCGTTTCGATTTTGCTGGTTGTATACTCGCGAGGTTAACAATCGAGCTTCGTAGATGGCTGGATGATCAGCGTGGTTCTCGATGCATTTTAGTAGCTGAGGTAGAGCTTTATCCAACTGTCCTCTGCTGATGTAGCTTTCCGCCAATGCAATATAGCCTCTCGGTCGCTCGGAGTCTTTTTCAGCTAGGATATATTCCGGAAGCAGAGTATTCACTGACTCTGGTTGGTCCGACTTGCGATAACACTCGATGGCTTGCCACATCAGCTCGGGGTAAGCGGGCGTCTTGATTTCCAATTTGGCCAATTCCTGATATTGTTGAGCAGCATGTCCGTATCTTTCGCGAATGAACTGAATGTCCTGTTTTGGCGCGGGCGGTTTGGGCAGTGTTTCTAAGCCTTCGTCGCCAGGAAGGGGACTGCTGTCCACAGCTCCGACATTCTCGGCCCAGTGTTCATAGGTTTCCGCCTGCAGGCGAACCAGATCAGGCTTCGGCAAGACGGCCACCAAATAACCAGCCAAGCGAATTGTCAGCTCAAAATTCTTTGTAGCTTGCAGTTGGCGCCCTATTTCCAGCAGCCGATTTTGCAGTTCTGCGATGTTCATCCAACTCTGATCGTAGTTTTTTAGGTCACCAATGTTGACAGAGATGTGCCTGCCGATCTCCGTAGCGGCGTCAAACTTCCCTTGCAGTACTTCGATCTCGGCCTCTTCAACCGCCGATGCGATTGCTTCGGGAGAGTGTGGATTGAGTTGCCGGGCAACGGAGAATACGCTCAGCGCTTCCTCCAACCGTCGCAATTGCCGCAAACATCGCCCGACTAAAAACGTCGCCTGACGGCGCAAGACTGCAGGAATTTCCGGGTGAGCAGCCACGGCTTGCAGCTTGCTGAGGGCTTGCGAAAACAGATCATTCGCATTGGGGTCGGACTCCTTTGCCAACCAACTAGCCTGCTCGAATGCATTCCGACCGCTCATTACCATGACATCAAACGAATCCTGGGGATCGCCGGCAAGAGTGGCGAGAATGCTGTCGCACTGTGGCCAGTTTTTCTCTGACATGGCAATCTGTGCTTGACTAAATCGCGCACGATTCTTTTCCTCGTCCGACATGCCACCGATCGCCGACCATTTGGCCCAATTCGATTTAGCCTGCTCGATCTCCGATGGGGACTTCTTCAATGACGATTGGATCAACATTTCATAGGCGTCACTGCGCCTCTGCGGCCAAGCCTCGATCGCCTCAGGGAGGATCTCGAGAGCTTGATCCCAGTTAAATGTATGGTAGTAACAAAACCCAAGATAATAGGTTCCCTTGCCTCGATAACCGATTGGAAATCCCAACTCGCGTGCGGCAGCAAGGTGTTCGATGGAATCCGAGATGATCTTGCGACTGCCTGGCGAGTCTACTTTGTCCTCAGTTCGCACTACGCCCGACGCTCCGCGAATGAAGCGGTACACGGGCTCGCGCGCTGAGTTAATGTGCTCGGATTTTGAGAGATCGCGGGCAATGCGATCCGCCAAATCCCAACGACCTTCGTCGAGCAACTTAAGCGCGATGTCGAGCTGTTTGTCCGCTTGGTTCGCAGGCGAGCTGGCAAGCATCGCGAATGCTACGCCAAAGGTAAGCAAACAACCAACAGCCGCTGCGCTGAGGATGATCAATTTTGTCTTGGACATTTCTTGTTATCCCTCCGGATCATCCGGGCATGTGACCTCCACTGTCTCAATTCTGACATCGTCCCTGCAACGTGCTGCGAATCGTGCTATTCGGATGGAAAGTACCTTTGCAATGCGTAACGATTGTAGGGCTTGCACGCGTTGTACAAACGTCGCTGGAGCGCAGTTATAATCGGTGCGTACAACACACCGAATTTACTTGAGAGAAAAATCGACGATGAATCCCACCAACCGCTTTGCCACTATGAATCTGTGTCCAATTCTGGTTGGAGTGCTGGCAGCCACTTCTTTCATATTCGCTGAAGAACCGACTTTGCCACGCATCGAGGATCTGTACGCAGTCGATAATGCTGTTGATGCCATCACGTTGGCAGATGGTCGTTCCGCGATTTACTGCCGAGTCAAAGCTGATGTTCGCAATCGTACGTTGAATCAATCGCTGTGGAGAGTTGACGATGCGGGCCCGCCTCGCGCCATGGAGCCAGGAGAACCGGACGCCTTCAATCCACAGTTAACGCCTGACGGAAAATGGATATTGTTCTTATCCACGCGCGGCTTTGCGGATGGAACACCGGCATTTGAACCAGTTCCTCCATACTCCGACCAAGCAGCGGACATTTGGGTAATTCCCGTTCAAGGCGGGAAAGCGATACCGCTGGGCGGAAAAGCCAAACCATATGGCCGCGTGATCACCGACCGATTTTATGGTCGAGTAACGCTATCACCCGATGGCAAGAAATTGGCTTTTGTAGCGGATGCGGGTATCGAGCGACGCACGGCTGAAGAAATTCGCAATAACGTAGTCGTCGTGCGTGAAGATCAAGGCGAAGGATACGAAGGTTACGGTCCAACGCAAGTCTGGATTGCGGACCTTAATCCATCACCGTCCCAGGCCGCTGCGTCGAAGATTACTCGTATTACTAACGACGATTACTGGTATGGAGATCCACAGTGGTCTCCTGATGGGTCCTACTTGGTAGTCCACGCCAATCGTACGCCTGACCAGGAGTCGGTCCGTTATAGCATCAACCACAACTTCGATTTGTGGAAAATTGACTTGGCAGATGGCAGCCTCCAGCAGTTGACGATCGGTGCGGGACCTGAGTTCTCACCTCGTATTGCTCCGGATGGCCAACGGTTGGTTTGTCTCAGTTCGCCACGCAACGGCCCTCACGCGGATGTCTACAATTTGTTGATTGTCAGTTTGCACGATCAACCAGCCACATCGCGCGTGCTTTTTGATTTCCATGCAGAATCAGCCAACATTGCGCTGGACTCCCTTCCCAGCCTGCCGCCGTTAAATCCGTTACCAGACAATTGCTGGCGCGACAATCGACGCGTCGCCTATTCAGCATTGCGGCGTCTGAATTCAGAGACTCAGTGCGTAGATATTGACGCAGGCCCGAAAGCTATTCCTGACCCGCTGCGTCCCGAAACCAAACGCAGTCCGTTGATTCCGTCCGGCAATTCTGCGCTTGGGCCTCGCATCCGAGCTACTGACCAAGTTGTCCAGTGGAAAAGTTTTGATGGCTTGGACATCGATGGCTATATTACGACTCCGCATCTGTCCGTGGCACAGCCGCCGTACAAATTGTTGCTCATGCCGCACGGAGGTCCCCATCATCGCGCTTCCGGGGGCGGAGGATTCGATGTTCAATTGTTCGCCGCCCACGGCTTCGCGGTTTTTCAGCCAAACTTTCGCGGGTCGACCGGGTACGGCTTGAAGTTCTTGGACGCCGATCGATTCGATCTTGGAGGAGGCGACATGCAGGACATTCTCGCCGGTATCGAACATCTAGCGGGACACGGAATCATCGATCGCCAACGACAATTTGTTTACGGAGTCAGTTACGGAGGATTCATGAGCACGTGGCTCGTCGGACATACGAACCAATTTCGAGCTGCCGTGGCTCAGAACGCTGTTACAGATCTGAATGCAATGTGGCATTTAAGTGATATTCAAAGCTGGACGGAATGGGATATGGGGGGCTTGCCATGGAAAGTCGTCGACCGCATGCGTAAGTACAGCCCGCTGACGTACGCTCATCGTGTCGAGACACCTACTCTAATTCTGCATTCACAAAACGATCGCCGCTGTCCAATCCCCATGGGCCACATGTTCCATCGTGCCCTAAAACATCGGTCCATCGAAACAGGTATGGTAATTTATCCCAACGAAGGCCACGGAATTCGCCAATTACCCCACCGCGAAGATGTTTTGCGACGAGTCTTGGACTGGTTTTCCAGGTACGACGTTGCGGAACAACATTCTGCAATTCTAAAATAATTTCAGCAGGATCGTTGCATTTCTTTTGCAAGCTGGGTAGATTAGAGCAAATACGCCAGAAAGAATGGCTGGAATTAGTGGTTCCCATCAACGCAGCCCCGAGGTAATGATGAAAAGTTTTGCCAGCATAGCCGCTTTGTCATGTGTGCTATTATTCGCATCTTCGGCGCAGGCCGGCTTAGTGTTACGAATAAACGGTGCAACCAGCCCAACCATCAATCTGGGACCTGCGGGCGCCACCCAGCAGTTGACTATCAGCATCTTAGGAACGCTCGGCGCTTTCCCAGATGACTTGACAATTCCAACCTTGGCCAACTTCGATTTCCAATTGCAAATCGGTAATGCCGCAGCGGCTCGAATCACTGGAATTAATATCCTCGCACCAAACCTAAGTTCCGGTACATCGTCTGGAGTCAACACGGCGCTCGGGCGAGTTACAGGCGTGATCACGCCCGATACTACCACGGCACCTGCTATCGATCTTGCTCGCTTTACGATTCAGTCCTTGGCTTTGTCGTCAGATGTTTCGACATCTATTACGTTGCGTGATCCGGATCCTGCTGCTGCAAGTGCTGGAAACTTCCGCGCGTCGAATGGCACGTCGACAGCAACACTAGATCGTGATACAGCGGTTTTCACCGGTGCTGGTGGAGTATCGACATCGTCGGTCACGTTGAACGTGGCTGCTGTTCCAGAGCCAAGTTCACTGTTGCTTTTGGCATCTGCGGGTGCGATGGGACTTCGCTTCCGTCGACGGTTGGGATTCAAGAGCTAGTTCTAAAATTAGCGACCTCTGTTTCGAGGTTGCAATCAAATACGACCCACAAATTGACGCGATTATTCGCGTCAATTTTCGTTTGTAGATGAGCAATCAGGCGAGCGGCAGATGGGGCCTTACCAATACAAGCCCGATGCGCAAGCGAGTGCGTACGTGCCAGGATTGAGTCACTCGCTTGCGCATCGGGCTTGTATTGGTAAGAATCATTCTGGCGCTCGCCTTAAAGGACTGATGTTGAAGAAGCGACTTCGAAAAAAACTGCGGCTCAAAGAATTTCGAGAAGTTTGCTTTGAGATTGCATTCCAAATCGATCCGAATTTGGCATCGTTACAAGTCGATTCGCTCACGGACGCGTTCATCGATATGATCGAAGAAAATAACCTGCTGTTTGGTGGCGGCGGATGTTTGTCGTGGAACGGAATAGTGCAGGGCCCTTGTCGAGGATCAACTTCGGAAACCGATCGAGAGCTGGTGCTCCGCTGGTTGCGACAACAGCCAAGCATCCACAACGCAAGCGCTGGCCCGCTACGCGATGCTTGGTATGGCTGGAGCCGATGAGGTAGTCGTTGGCGTCGTTGGCCCCCACACGAACCAACGTAAAACGAATTGCTTTGGTGTTAATTCGGCCAGCGAACCTCGACTATCCTACCGGCGCAAAAAAACAATGCAGTCCGTTATTTGACTTTCAGCAATTCGACCAGAAAGTGTAGCGTTGCATTCGGAGGAATCGAATCTTTGCCTTCGGCTCCGTAACCGAGGTAGGAAGGAATCTCCAATTCGATCATTCCTCCCTCGCCAACGTATTGGAGCCCTTCAGTCCATCCTTTTATCACTCCATTGAGAGCGAATTCCGTCGGTTCGCCACGCTTGTAGGAGCCATCGAATTCATTTCCATTATCAAGCCAACCCTTATAATGAACGCTTACAGTGTCCGACTTGTCTTGGCTGGCAGTTGGTTTTCTACCATCAGACTTCCGCAATATACGATACTTCAAGCCTGAGTCCGTCTTGACGAATTCCTTGGGAGCGTCGGCATCTTCTGGCCCCGGTTTCACTGAAGCCTCGGGAATCGGTGCTGCTGAGGCAGATTCCGTCCGATCAGATGTTATTTCGAGCTGAGGTTCCAGCGAACATGAACAAAGGGAACAGGTTGCAACTGCGTTTAGAACGAAACCAAGCCGCAAACTCTTGAAATGCTTAACGGGCATACAAACCTCTTCAAACTCTAATTAGCAAATCCTGAAATGCACAAACAGTAATTGAAAAACTAACGAGCCGTCCATCCGCCGTCAACGGTCAGCATGGAACCGGTCATATAACTACTGGCCGCACTAGCAAGGAAGATGGCCGCGCCTTGAATCTCCTCCAAGCGTCCCCAGCGGTTCAATGCCACCGCGCCAATGATGTACTTCTTCGCCTCTTCAGTATCCGCGATAGGAACATTCATGTCGGTCAGGAAAGGGCCGGGGCAAATGGCATTGCAAGTTATGCCATACTCTGCCAATTCCAGTCCAAGCGCGCGGGTCATCTGCACCACAGCGCCTTTGCTGCTGGCATACGGCGTGCGATTGGCGAGCCCGACCAATCCCAAAGTGCTGGCTACATTGATAATCCGCCCGTATCGAGCTTGTTTCATAGTTGGTACAACAACTCGGGCCATCAACCACACACCGTTGACATTGGTACGCATCACTTGATCGAATTGTTCCGGAGACAACGAGTCAATCGGCCCGCGAATATTAATTCCGGCATTGTTAATAACGATGTCGATTTTGCTCCAACGCGCTAAAGCCGTTTGGACAATTCGTTCAACCTGTTGAGCATCCGTGACATCGGCACCATATCCAAACGCGTCGATGCCGAAATTTTCTGCGATCCCGTGAGCTGCTTCAATGGCTTCCTCAGCATGACGACTGACCAGCATGACTCGAGCGCCAGCCGACGCGAGCCCCGAGGCCATTGCCAATCCGAGTCCCTTCGAGCCGCCGGTAATGATCGCTGTTTGTCCATCTAAGCGAAACTGATTGATTCCAGGTAAATATGCTGCGGCACTCGGCATTCCAAAGCCTCTTTAGCTAAAGAATCTCTTCGATACTGTATACGATTCGGTCAACGACATCGTCCGTCGTTTTCGGATTGAAAAACACAGCCTTCCAAGCCGGTATTTCCAGGCCGTGCGGATTATAACCAAAATCTGCTGTAAAACCGAGCTTCGCATCGAGCGCCGGGTCCATCGTTTTTTCCCGTTTGTCGTAATTCCTACGTATTTCTGAGAAGTAACGAATTCGCTGCTCCGAGGTAAGCTCGCCAGCAACCAGTCGGTTATAGATCTCTTTCGCGTTGCGACCTTTGGGCAGCACCCACCAATTCACGCTCGGGCTGGCTGCTCCCATGTTCAGAACTTTGCAATACTCAAGTCTCTCAAGCTGAGTTTTCAGACGCTGAGCCAGTTCAAGAGATCGAGCGACCAACATCGCCCAGCCGGTAAGCCCGATTCCGTTCAGCGACGCCATTACGCTATAGGGCCCAAGTCCCGGCCGCGAACATTCCAAAGTGAACAGAGCCGGGTCGCGACGGGCATCCGCATCGGGGAAGTAAGGTGTGTCGCGGACAGTTCTCGCTAAAAATCGGAGATCGTCCCGCCGATTGACC
>SYJV01000457.1 GCA_005798335.1 Planctomycetaceae bacterium
ACAAATGGCTTCGGATAACCATCTTCCCATCTTGGCTGAACTGGGCGTTAGGCCAGTCTGGTATATCGACCAAAGCGCCGAAAAATGGGCCACGATCGGAAGACACTACGGCGGTCGGCTTTTCTCTCCCGATGTCGAATTCGCGGCACTGCCCAGTGTCGACCTCGTGTTAATCTCGTCACCATACGGGTCAAGAGCAAGGTATCTAAAAGATCTGGCGAGGCTGCAAACGCACTGCGCAATTTATATCGAAAAGCCAATTGCCCTCACATCACCCGAACACGGGCGAATTGCTGCCCTCCGAAGTGATTATATGGTTGCGGCGGGATTCAATAAGCGATCGATTGGCAAGTTGCAATTTATACGCGAGGCAGTTGCGAATGGGCTGTTCGGCGATCTGCGCCGGTGCGCCATCTACTTTGGTGGTGTTGGCATCAAGACGGGCGGGCGGTATTTAGGAGACCTGGAGCTTGCTGGAGGTGGCATGCTCTTCGAAGTAGGCGTTCACTATATTGATGCAGTCAACTATGTACTTACGGCGCAATCGTGTGAGGTTCTAAACGCGCGCATGATATTTGATCATGGGTTTGAAATTCACACTGTTGGAGAATATTTGCTTACTGGACCATTCGGCAATACACGTTGCAACCTCACAGCCTCGGTTATCGCCGATGTGGGCAATCGAATGGAGTTCATTTTTGATCACGTCGCCTTAAGCACGTCACTCTTTTCCAATGAGCTGACACTGACGTCGTCGAATTCACAGTTCTCAATGCCGTTAGAACTGCCGCGCGATTACCAGATCCCCGACACTGGGATAACGAGTTTATGTGCTCACTGGCGAGATTTTCTCCAGGGCATACGCGATGCGAAGTCGAATTACACGAATTTGTGCAATTGCCGAGTAACTACGCAAGTAATCGAAGGCTTGTACACACACAGCGGCAGGCAACTGTGCTCCGAATAGGAATTCTGGGTGCTAACGGTCAAGTAGGGACAGAAATCTGCCTGTTACTGAAATTATGGCCCGATGTCGAAGTCACTGCGTTCTGTAGAAATCCCGCGTCTTCGGTTGTATTAAGGCGACTGGGGATAGAGTGCGTTCATGGTGATGTGTCGAGCCAACAGGCAGGCACAACACTTTCCCAGATGGATGCGATTGTCGATTTTGCTTTGCCGCAGGGTTCCTATGCATCCGTTGTTGCCGCGTACCGCAGGATATACGCGAGTGTGTTCGCTGGATTGCCTAAGCAGGTAGCATACGTCCTAGCAAGTTCGCAAATGGCCCTGGGCTTTGGAGGCGAGACACAGCGTATAGGTAGATATTGGTTCCCGAGAACAGTCTACGGTGCCACTAAGCGATTTTCTGAGAGATGCGCCAAGTCTCATGCTGACGCCAATGGCAATCCACTGTATATCCTACGACTGGCACAAGTCCATGGGTTAATTCAAGGATGCAGCCTTTCAATGAAACAGATTGCCCAGCAGCATAAGAGCTTTCGCGTATACGCCGGACCATCCTATACGGTTTTTTGCTATACCATTGCAGAAGCCATAGTAAATATTGCCCGGGGAATTGAAAGTACTGGAACCTATACACTCGATTCATCACCCCCTTGGACATGGATGGAAGTTCTCAACTTGCTAGCCAATCGTGAAATTCAATGCCACGAGATGCCGCCGCCAGTACGCACAAGTCTTAGCAGTTGGATTGGAAGCAGCTTGCAGCGCCACAAGGAACCAGTGCAAGCCAATGTTCTGAAATGGTTCCCTCGTCTTGAAAGCAAGCTGCGATATACGAATAGAAGAAATCAAATCCGCTCGGCTTTTCGTAGCCTTGATTCACAAGGTGAATTCGTACTAGATTCAGGTTGGGGGAAATTGCCTGGAAGGCGACTTATTCATCTAACTGACAGTCGTCAAACTATGCAGTCGTACTGGGACAAATGTGCGGAATGTCTGAAATCAATAGCTGATGCCTAATACGATTACCAACTCGGTCGAATCTCCAAAGCCAATGCAGGCTGATTGCCCGGGCGCGCCTTGGGAGTTAAAACTAATTTGCCCCATCCACAGGTTGCCGTTGCAATCAGGCTCCGATGGAGCATTGAATTGTGCGAACGGACATGCGTTTCAGTATGTAGATGACGTGCTGTGCATGTTGGCAGAAAAAGACGAGTTCTACGAGGGAGCATATCTCAATCACGTAAAATTCCGCCCGCGCAGTGAAGCAATTTGGCATTGCTGGCCGTTATGGGTAATGTGTAATGGCTATCCTTGGATGGTCCGCAAGCATATACCTGCCTCAAGTGTAGTGGTTGAACTCGGGTGCGCAGGCGGTGTAGACTATTTCGCCCAGCGCTACAAGATGATTGGGTTAGATCTTTCGCAACGATCGCTCGCCAAGGCGAATGGAGCCTACGTCGCGCGTATTCAAGCCGATGCAGCGCAATGCATTCCCTTGGCAGACGGCTCTGTGGATGCCGTAATTAGCTCTTACTTCTGGGAACACATGCAACCAATTGTCAAAGACAAGATTCTTGCAGAATGCCGTCGAGTCTTGCGACCGAACGGAAAGCTGGTATTCCTTTACGACATAGAAACGTGCAATCCTTTAATAGGACACTTTCGCAAGCAACGGCAGGATCTATATCGCAAGTTATTTTTGGAAGGTGATGGGCATATCGGCTATCAGACCCCGCGTGCCAATTTAGAGGTCATTCGCAACGCTGGATTTAAGATTGTCGCCCAAGCACCCATGGAGAAGACGGCTCTGCAGTCGCCCTCCGTATACTCCAAGCTAGCCCAGTTCGGCCTTCGATTCTCGCCGCTATTCAAACATCTGGATAGCTGGGCTACTGGCAGACTGTTTTATCCCTATACTGCTCTGGTAAGAATTGCCGATTTGCTCGCTGCACGAACGCTGCCGGACAATTGGGCGCGAATTACAATCACTGTCGCGCAAAAGTCAAACTAGCCTTACTTTTGTGCGTACCAATACTTTCAGGTTTTGATGGGAATACTAGGCGTTTGACTGAAGCAATATGAACTCGCCGGAATTATTCATCGGATTGAACTTATTCTTGGTACTATACCTTGCTTGGAATTGTTCACGAACATTTCAGCGAAGTAACTTTGCGTGGCTTCAGCCACCAGTGCTTGCTTCAATTTTACATTTCGGCGTGCAGTATGCCTTCCCAAATGTCAGATATGTTGTGAACAGTGAGTGGCACGAACTTTCAAAATTCCTCCCCAGCACCGAGATATTTCTTCATCTCAACAATGCGATGCTTGCGATCGTGGTAGCTGCCGTTGGCATGTGGATCGGCTACGGTAGCAGAATTGCGGAGAGCATTTCGAAGTTTCTTACCAATCAACTTCGGCATATATCAATAATGAGGAGCGATTTCGAAATTAATTTCTGGACGATAATCGTCCTGATCGCAATGGGAATTGCGGCGCCGATTTTACAGATCCAAATGGGGGTTTTTGGTTATTTTTCGGATGGCGAAGGCCTTCTCAAAGCGCAAGCGATTTCCCAATGGATCAACCTCCTCTCGTCAGGTGGGAAGTTAGCATTGCTGGTTCTCTCCGTCGCGATATTTTCTGAAAGATACCGAAGAAACCAAATAGTTAGAGCGCTTTTCATACTGCTGCTTCTATTTCAAGTGTTTGTTGGATTAATAGGTGGATTTAAATCACAGGTATTCATGCCGTTTTTATTTGTAGGTGTTGGATATTACCTTGTGAAGCATCGTATTTCATTTAGAATATTAATCATTGCTGCAGTCGCATTGGTTTTATCGTATGTATTAGTTGAACCTTTACGCCGTGCGAGGTTCAGTAACCCGACTTTGGACAATCGTGATATTTATTCAGTAGTAAATACTGCTTTACAATCGTTCGCGAATACATTTGAGGCGCTGCAGGATGACAAGCGACCAAGTGACTTTACCATAGGCAAGCTGCAGCAGAGGGTCGACCTCACCACCGTTACGGCAGTCTCATTGCAGTTCGCAGATAATGGGCAAGTGAATGAACTCACGGCACCGAAGTTTCTGCAGAATATTGTCCTAATACCATTCCATGCATTTATTCCCAGGTTTTTGTGGGACGAAAAGGCTCTGGCAAACGATGGTTGGTGGTTTAGTGTGTATGTCCTAGGGCGTCCGTTTAACACTAATAGCTCGACCGCTATGGGGCCTGTGTCCTATCTTTATTTTGCGGGAGGACATGTGCTTGTTTTCCTAGGGTTTTGGGCAATTGGGCTGTTTCAGCAGGTGTATTTTCGCACGTTTGCGAAGGGCCAGATCGGTAGTTGGATCGTCTATCTTGGGGTTCTTTATCCAATTGTAGCGATAGAGTCTAACGTAGCCGCTTCTGGCGCCGGCGTTCTGCGATTAATTCCGTTTCTATTGATCGCACAAAGCCTCGTAGTGAAACGCAGTAAAAAGTCTAGTTAATGCCCCGACATTAAGCAACAACTTTAACACTCTGCAATCCAAAATGCATACACTAGTCATAGGAAAATTCTATTCGGAGGGATTTGCGCTGCATATTGCCGAGACATTGGCTGATATGGGGCACCAAGTAGAGCGATTCGAGCCTGGCATCAAAAGTGGTCGGGCTAAGACTCTATTCGGAAAGCGACTTGAGCAAGTACGGGCAGCATTGTTTTCCACCACTGACAACCTGCAATATTTCCGTCGGAAACGAGCTCGCACGCTTTGGAGAAATGTTGAATCCAATCAGTTTGATGTGGCTCTAGTCTGTCACGATTTTCTGTGGCCAGACGAGGTTGCGCGTCTTAAGGAGCATGTAGGCGCTGTCGCGTTGTGGTTCCCGGACCATTTGGGAGTCTTCGGTAAAGGGTATTTTATGAATGCCCCTTACGACGCGTTGTTCTTTAAAGATCCTTATCTAGTAAGAGTACTCTCCGATGTACTCGATAGTTCTGTGTACTACTTGCCAGAGTGCTGCAATCCCGCCAAGCATACTCTTCCAATAGAATCTCCAATACCCTCGGAATTCCGCTGCGAACTTACCACTGCCGGAAACCAGCATCCGTACCGTTCGGCTTTTCTGAAGCACTTAACTCAATATGACCTGAAGATATGGGGAAATCCGGCTCCGCTTTGGCTGAATTCACCCTGGACCGATCGCGCATTCCAGGGTCGCCCTGTGCACAACCATGATAAAGTGCGAGCATTTCGCGGTGCAAAGATTGTGATAAATAATTTGCACTACGGAGAAATCGAAGGTGTCAATGTTCGCGCATTCGAGGCTGCCAGCTCAGCAGCGTTTCAAATGGTGGACTGGCGACTGGGGCTTGGACAACTTTTTCGAGACGGAGAAGAGCTAGTGTCGTTTAAGAACATGCGACACCTAAAGCAATTGATCGATTATTACTTGCCGCGCGACAGCGAACGCGACCAAATTCGCCAGGCGGGATTCCAGCGGGTAATGCGCGAGCATACCTATCGATTGCGGCTAGAGCTGCTGCTTGAAACGATTAACCAGAGAGCCGCCGGTTACCCGATGCCGGAGAGACCCTAGGAGACCATTGACGATCGTTCGACTAGCAATTTTTGCGACCCATCCAATTCAGTATCAGGCTCCTCTATGGCGGCTACTATCGGCGCACGAAGATCTTGATGTACAAGTTGTCTATTGTTGTGACCATGGAGTGGTCGAGTACACAGACGACGAATTCGGAAAGTCTTTTGCGTGGGACGTGCCGCTGTTGGGCGGATATCGTTCGCAAATAATTCGCTCGGGAAGTATTTCAACTCCTGGCATTCTAAAAATCCCCGAGTGTAGAAAGCTTTTGGGCGCATTAAGGCCGAATTGTGTTCTTGTGCAGGGGTACTATGCGGCTCACACCAGGCAATTGCGGTTTTGGTCAAAAAGGTTAGGCGTTAAATTGGTAGTGCGCGGCGAGTTCACGGATTGCCGTCCGAGGCCCAGTTACTTGAAGAATATGGTCGCGGAGTTTTATAGGTCGTGGTTCTATCGAGGTGTGGACGCATTTTGCTATATCGGCCGGGATGCACGCGCGCATCTGGTCAAACGCGGCGTAACTGAGAATAGGCTTTTTTTCTCACCGTACAGCGTAGATGATCAGTTTTTTGAGAAACAGAAGCAAAGCATGTCGAGGCTCGATGCCAGGCGAGAATTGAATATACCTGACAATGCTATAGTGTTCTTGTTTAGCGGAAAATGATCGAACGTAAGCAGCCCTTGTTGATATCCGAAGCAATAAAGATGCTAGGGCAGGTGCGGAATCTTTACGTAATAGCACTCGGTGAAGGTCCGCAGCGTCAGTTGCTGATTAACTCTCTTTCACCCAATTTAGAGAATCGATTGATTGCACCCGGCTTTGTGAATCAAAGTGAACTAGCCAAGTATTTCTTGGCGTCGGACATTTTTATTCTACCCTCGCAATTCGACTCGTGGGGATTAGTTGTCAATGAAGCCATGCAGTTCGGGTGACCGGTAATTACTAGCGACAAAGTTGGAGCCGCAGCAGACCTCGTCGTGCCCGGCGAAACGGGGTTTGTATTTCCAGTAGGTCAGGTCTCTCAATTAGCCGTTTGTATGCAACATTTTATTTCTGATCCGTTATTGGCTCACAAACTTAGTCGCAATTGTATGCAGAAAATCGCGAAATACTCCTCGCAGGCTGCAGCGGATGGAATTGCCAATGCAGTGTTGACGGTCTTCGACGTTGACAGTCGGCAGTCGCCGTTAAAACAAACAAATTTTCAAAGTACCTGCTCAAGTCCGACGGACCGATGAGTAAAATTGTCCAGATAGTCTCCTCCGTGGCTGAGGACTCGAGTGGTCCATCATATTCTGTGGTACGACTTTGTGAATCGTTAATCAAAGTCGGGGATTCGTCTACCATCGCTGCATTGGATCGTCCGCCGATCACGAATCCGCCCAACTACGTTAAAACATTTCCTATTTTGGCAGGCCCTCGCATTTTGGGCTGGTCGCAACCAATGAATGGTTGGCTACGTGAGCAAATGCGGCAACAACAAATCGATGTGCTGCATAATCATGGACTTTGGATGCTTACCAATGTATATCCAAATTTTATTGCTCGCAAGAATTGTGTGCCACTGATAGTCTCGCCACGAGGAACGATGTCACCATGGGCGATGAGTAGTGGTTCGTCCATGAAGAGATTGTATTGGCCACTCCTGCAGAAGCGCGCGCTGCAATGTGCTTTCTGTTTTCACGCGACATCAGAATCTGAGTATGACGACATACGCAAACTAGGCTTTCGACAACCGATCGCTCTGATCCCCAACGGAGTGGACCTGCCTAATGTTGACTCGGCAGTAACGTCACGCTCACGGACTGTTTTGTTTTTGGGTAGAGTTCACCCTAAGAAGGGCATCGATATATTACTATATGCTTGGCAACGCGTCGCTAGCAAATTTCCACAGTGGAATTTGCGTATTGTTGGGCCAGACAATGCAGGTTATTTGCGAAAAATGCAGGATCTGGCCGGTCGCTTGCAACTTGAGAGAACGGTGTTTTCCGGTGCATTGGAAGGCAAGGATAAGTGGAAGGCCTACTGCGAGAGTCAGCTATTCGTATTGCCGACTCACTCCGAGAATTTTGGCATTGCAGTAGCTGAGGCACTCGCAGCAGGCGTTCCGTGCATCGTTTCGAAAGGAGCGCCTTGGCGAGGAATTCAGGAACAAAGGGCAGGCTGGTGGATTGATAACAACGTTGACACTTTATCGGACTGCTTGTCTACCGCGATGACGCTTGATGAGGTTACGCTGGCGCAAATGGGACAACGAGGCCGCGACTGGGTGCACCGCGAATTTGACTGGTCCGGGATCGGTGAACAGTTTCATCAGACCTATCGATGGATGATTGAGAAACGCGACCGTCCAAGCTTTGTTCAGGATTAGATTCTTCCGCACATTCAGAAATTCTGACGGATTATTTCTTTTGGTAACTGTAGCCGCCGAGTCGTTTCGCAGATCTGCTCCTTTCTCGAGCCGCCAAATACTCGGTACGACCTAACGCACATGTGTGGCATATCCGGATTTGTTGGTAGCTTTTCTAAGGCAACCTTGGAGTCGATGAACGACGCGCAAGCTCATCGTGGCCCCGATGATGCTGATACACTGTTCATCGAGCAACATCAAGTAGGTTTGGCGCACCGCCGTTTGGCGATCATAGACTTGTCCGCAAACGGACGCCAACCGATGTGGGACGCATCGCAACGCTACTGCATCATATTTAACGGAGAAATTTACAATTACAAGGATTTACGCCGGGGGCTAATTCGCGATGGATTTGCGTTTAAGAGCGATTCGGATACGGAAGTATTACTTAACCTCTATTGTAGAGATCATATCAACGCATTTACGCAGCTCAACGGAATCTATGCTTTTGCGATCTGGGATTCGGTGCGGGCTGAACTGGTTCTTGCTCGCGACACGTTTGGGGTCAAGCCGCTGTATTATGCTGCCAACGATAATGGATTCTTGTTTGCCAGCGAATTAAAAGCTATTTTGTGTGAGCGTTCCGTCGATCGTCGGATCGACGTAGCTGCCATAGCCAGCTACTTGACTTACCTGTGGTGCCCAGCACCTCGCACGCCTTTGCTTGGAGTTAAGAAACTAGAGCCTGGATGCGCCATGATAGTCAAATCGGGTCGCATTCAACGCCATTGGAAATTTCAAGATCTTCCTCAAGTCGCTTCGACAAGAACCGTCGATCACCAGTCCTCCCCTGAGGTTCTTGCTCAACAAGTTCACAGTGCGATCCGCATCGGCGTTCAGCGGCAAATGGTGGCTGATGTTCCGGTCGGCGCATTTCTGTCTGGCGGGCTCGATTCTAGTGCCGTTGTAGCATTCGCTCGGGAATTCACACAGCAACGGCTGCAGTGCTTTACCATTGATTTTCGCGACGCCGCTGGAAATTGGGACGGCTTCGCCGCAGATTTGCCGTTCGCGCGAAAAGTTGCCAGTCATCTCGATGTGGATCTTCACACCATTACGGTCGGTCCCGAGATGGCTGACGAATTACCAGAAATGGTTTTTCACTTGGATGAACCTCAAGCGGATTTAGCTCCACTGAATACGCTATTTATTTGCAGATTGGCCCGGCAGCATGGCATTAAAGTGTTGCTCTCCGGTGCAGGTGGCGATGATCTCTTTACTGGCTATCGTCGGCATTACGCGATAAGCATGGAAAAATACTGGAGTTGGTTGCCTACCACCATGCGCAGAGTACTAGCTTCCCTCGCCAGTAATCTGCCCAACTCAAGTACACTCCTTCGCAGGCTTGCCAAAGTACTCACCAACGCTGATATGCCGTCCGATGAACGGCTATTGGCATATTTCTATTGGCAGCGACCTGCTCAGGCATTGAGCTTGCTCAGAAGTGATGTTGTAAATGACATAAACAGTTCACTCATTAGCTCGCCAATGCATAGCGTGCTCGCCGGCGCCCACTCTAGCTGTTCGGCTATCGACCGCATGTTGCTGCTTGAATGCAAGTTTTTTCTGCCTGATCACAACTTGAACTACACCGACAAAATGTCCATGGCAGCGGGCGTTGAAACTCGAGTCCCGCTACTTGACGCGGACATTGTTGCGTTGGCGGACAAGATTCCTCAGCAGTACAAACAGCGCGGCAGAACCGGCAAGTGGATTTTCAAGAAATCCATGGAATCGATCCTCCCACGAGACGTAATTTATCGTCCCAAAACTGGTTTTGGAGCACCACTGCGACATTGGCTTAGCGGTCCGTTAGCCAAGTTTGTCGACGATCAACTTTCACCAAGTTCCATCCGCTCGGTGGGGCTGTTTGATGAATTTGCGATTGCAAAACTCATTGATGCCGATCGAAAAAAGCAACTTGACGCAGCTTACCCGATCTTTGCGGTGCTTGCGACTCAAATGTGGTGTCAGAAATTCCTCGGGGCGGTCACAGCATGACGGTTAATCGCTGTTCGGAAGCCCCGATTAACGCTCCCATAGCGGTAATAATTCTTACATTTAATGAATCTAAGAATATTTCTCATGCGATAAACTCTGTTCGAGGTTGGGCGCAACAGATTTTCGTCGTGGACTCATATAGTACCGATGATACAGTTTCAATCGCAACTTCGCTGGGTGCGACGGTGTACCAGCATACGTTTCAAGATTACTCAAACCAATGGAATTGGGCATTGGAGTCGTTACCATTGAAGGCCCAATGGACATTGAAGCTGGACGCCGATGAAAGAGTCACGCCTGAATTCAAGCGAGAGTTTGCTAGTCTCGTGCAAAACGCAACGCCCACCACCACTGGCATATATTTTCGACGTACCATTTTCTTCTTTGGAAAGAAGATCCGCTTCGGTGGCGTGCGCGAGAATTTCGATTTGCGAATGTGGCGCACCGGCCATGCTCGATTCGAGAATAGGTCTTGCAATGAGCACGCGGTCACTACCGGCGAAAACGTCCGCTTTTCGAGTTGCATTGAACATCATGACTTCAAGTCATTAAGTCATTGGATCGATCGCCACAATCGATATTCATCGATGGAAGCACGGGAAATGATGGCCGGCAACGCTCTAGGTGAAGTATCACCCAGGCTGCTGGGGGCTCCCGATGAACGACGCATGTGGTTACGCCGATTCTATTACCGCTTGCCCATGCGACCAGTAGTGTATTTCGTCTACCGTTATTTTTTTCGAATGGGATTCCTAGACGGTCGCGTCGGCTTTCGCTACGCATTCTTGCATACCGTGTTCTTTTACTGGATCGACCTAAAACGCATCGAAGCGCAAACTATGGGTACGGCCCCGGAAATACTGTGGCCGGCCAGAGGCTTGCCAACTGTGTCGGCCGATAACGCAGGCCCAAGCGCCCAAACGAGCAACTTACTTGATAGCTCGCTCGACGGTGCCGATAAGAAACCAAGCATGCAGACAGGCGAACGATAACGCTTCCCAAGATGGATATCCTAAACGACTGCCGACGATAATTATGAGGATCATTCGCAAACTCAGGAACAATCTATTTTGCTCTCAGGCAGCGTCCGTATTGGGGCTAAGATTGTACATACGGTACGTCGCATCCTTTTTGAAAAATATTCCCAATATCCAACAAGCGGGAGACTTGCGTCCGCTGGATAAGTCGATGGGTGAACTGGCAAAAAAATTTCATTACCGAGGCAAATCGTTTTTCTTTGACTGCGGCTATTGCGACCATCATTTGCAGGAGGATTCGTTTGCATTTGGTGTCGCCCGAGAGATTTATATCAGGGATTGCTACTTTCGGTGGATTCCCTCAGAGATTTTCTCGCGTATCCGCGTGGCAGTCGATCTGGGGGCCAATCGCGGTGCGTTCTCTGCCTTAATGACGACGCAGGCCAAGTGTATTATCAGCGTCGAGTGTGATGGCAAATACGAAAGCATTATTCGCCATAACCTGCAATTGAATAACTATGATGCTTATGGAATCGAGGTGGCTGCTGTCGGCTCGATTCCACTAATTGGTTCTGGCGCCGGCATGACTATGGAAGATCTAATGCGAAGCCATCAGATTGAGTCCATCGACTTTCTGAAGATCGACATTGAAGGGAGTGAGTTTTCGCTTTTTGCGATCACGGGATGGTTGGATCGCGTGCATGCCCTGTCTATGGAGTTGCATCCTGCTCACGGAGATTGCTCGGTAATCGCAGAGGCGATCAAGAGCAAAGGGTTTGAGTTGGTCGTGGCTAATGAGAATTTAGAACGAGTCAATGAGATCTGCGATGCGAGTTTTCTGTATGCATGGAAAAGACCTTAACCGCCGATTCTGGCTGCCGATAGTGCAAAGACAATCTGGAAATTATTAATGTCGACAAAGCAAATTGAACGAGTTGATCTTATTTGGCTGATTGCGCTATTATCTCTTAGTCCCTTGTTATACGTCCATGGAACGCATTTGTGGGAACGACCGCACTTTCAATTCTTTCCTATTGCATGGGGATGTTTTGCTTACTTGGCTTACTCGCGGGCGAAGGTGAGTGAGACCAAGTCCAAAGCTAGGTTTTATTGTGGGATCGCCATTGGAGTCTTGGCGATACTTGCAGAAATTGTCGCTGTCTGGTATTTGTCACCTTGGTTGGGTTGTGTGGGAGCCATACTGCTCATTACATCTTGGGCATTTACTAGATTGGGTGAGGCGCCTTGGACTCGCGTGCTTTCTTGGTCAATGTTATTGTGGGTGACGTTGCCGCTGCCACTGAACATGGATACAACACTGATTCAAAAGTTACAATGGACTTCGGCATCGTCGGCCAGCGAATTCTTGGATGTTGTGGGAATGCCGCACCTGCGACTCGGCAATCGCATTGAAGTTCAAGGAAAAGAACTGTTAGTGGACGAGGCTTGCAGTGGTGTCGATAGTTTATACTCGCTTTTTGCAGTTGCGATATTGATCGTAAACTGGCAATCACGACCACTTTTGGTTGGTCTGGGGCTGATACTAAGCGTCCCGTTATGGGCGTGGTTGGGGAATTTTATACGTCTGGTCACGATAGCATTGTCACTATATAAATTTGAGTTGGATTTATCTCATGGTTGGCAACATACAGTGCTCGGATTGGTGGTGTTCTCGTTTTCATTCTGTGCGCTTTGGTTGACTCTCAATGCACTAGAGGCCGTATTGCAACGATTTCCAACTGGAATTAAGCCACGTGAGGGCAGAGGGTTGTACATGCTTTACAACCAAATCGTTTGCTGGCCAGGGGTCGCACCGAAGTTGGCAGGTGATAGTGATGAGTACTTTTCCAGCGGAAAACATCGATCGGATCATCAGCGAGGAAAATCGGGGAGCACTGGATTTCAGAGTCCACAACCTTTATTAGCAATCCCAGAAAAGCTATTGATGATCGGACTTGGCGCTTGTGTTTTATTGGGAGCAGGTGCGGCCTACCAAATAACTCGCCAATCGACCTTGGTCATGCATCCGGAGTTCTCACGAGAAGCATTGGAAAGTACTCTAAAAAAGGCGCGAATGTCTCAAGCAATCAGCGGGGCAACGATCACGGACTATCGTAAAGAGAAACGTCCTTCCAACAGCTTTGAGGGTGAGCATTCCGCAGTTTGGCAGTATAAACATGCAGCGGGAAATATTGTATTATCGTTGGATTTCCCATTTAGAGGCTTTCATGAACTTTGGAAATGCTACGAAGCGAATGGATATGTTATTGCAAAGCCACATCGTGAAATCGGGACCAGATTTACTGCGCTCGCCAGCGAAAAGGGCGTCCGGATTACCTGGCCCGTGCATCACGTTGTGTTTGTTAACGATTTAGGCGAATTTGCATATCTTTGGTTTTCCATGTTGGGACCTGAGATTGAGGCCGGTGCAACCCCTGATTCGGTCCTAGACAATCGGTTGAGTCGATATGTTGGCAAGATTACTTATCAATTCCAGATGTTCGTCGCCACTGGCGATGAGCTGACTTCCGCCGACGAGCAGGCAATGATGCAGATGTTTGTCGAAAGCTCTGCGGCTGCTTTGAATATCGTCAAAGATCTTGATAACTCGCTGAAAAGTGGAGCCAACCATTAAAGTAAGTGGCCTGTAAGCAATCCATGTGTGGTATAGCAGTCAGTTGGACGCACAAGGTTGGACTCGGCGAACAATTCTGTGGACGTATGCGCGAATATCTAGCGCATCGGGGTCCTGATTCCAGCGCGATTTGGTCGACGCAGGTAGGTGCTGGCGAGTTGACTTTCGCACACAGGCGCTTGTCAATTATTGATCTGGCGGAGACCGGCAGCCAGCCCATGCATGATTCTGTTTCCGGAAATATGCTTGCGTATAACGGCGAGATATATAATTTCCGAGCGCTACGGAGAGAGCTTGAGCACAAGGGAATCGTATTTCGCGGCACGAGTGATACCGAAGTAATCTTAATGGGTTTTCGCGTTTGGGGGACGAAAATATTCTCGCGCCTACAGGGGATGTTTGCTTTGGCGCTCTATTGGAGTGCACAAAACAAATTAATTCTTGCGCGCGACTCGGTCGGCATCAAACCACTTTATTGGGGCGCAAATTGCCAAGGAGTATTTGCGGCTTCAGAACTGCAAGCCTTGCTTCGAAGCGGTGCGGTCGCTCCCAGCTTAAATACGTCGGCGGTTGAGTCGTTGCTTGCTTTTGGGTCTGTACCGGAACCAATGAGCATGGTGGTTGGGGCCGAAATGTTTCCCCCTGGCTGTTTCGTCGAACTTAATCTGGCGAAGGCTCCGAGTCTCGCGGCTGCGCAGAAGTTCTATCAACCGATCGCCTGTAGCACTTCGGCTGAGCGGCCGGTTGTGATTGAAATGCTTGGCGAGTTGTTACGAGATAGTGCGACGACGCATTTAGAGAGTGATGCACCGTTGGGAGTGTTTCTATCGGGCGGCGTCGATAGCACATGTCTGGCCATTCTCGCCTCCCAGTCGAAGTCGACACCAATCACTACACTCAACGTTGCGTTTCCTGGAATGGGCGATCTAGACGAGTCGGCGATCGCCAGCGAAACGGCGCGGCGCATTGGATCTCATCATATATCTCTAGAATTATCGGCTGGCGATGTAGAGAATTGTATCAATGCATGGGTCCAGCATATCGATCAGCCTAGCCTTGATGGACTTAACACGTATCTCGTATCAAAAGCCGCCAAGGACGCGGGTTTAAAAGTTGTTTGGTCGGGATTGGGGGGCGACGAGTTATTCGCTGGTTATGAATCTTTCCGCGAGTTACCGAGATTTCACGCGCGGACGAAGTGGTTGAGTTGGCTGCCAAAATTTGTGAGACGGAATAGCGCGAGAATGTTCGCTGCACGTCTGTCTGCTTACCAACGATTCAAAGCAATTGAAATGGCTGGCGACGTTGGGGATTTTGTCGGCTTGGCGTTGCGTCGACGTAGAGTGTTTGCAGATTGTGAAATTGCAGGCAGTGGGTTGCAATTTAAGGACGATCTCAGCGGTTGGAAACTACCCAATGACTTTGCTTTACCGCCTGCAAGCCAAAGTTCGGATTGGGTGGCAGCATTGTCGACGATTGAGACAAGTGTCTATATGCGAAACACGTTGCTGCGTGATGCCGATGTCTGCGGAATGGCTCACAGCATTGAGATTCGTGTACCGATGTTGCATCGGCCGTTAATGGAATATGTAATGAGTTTGCCGGGCAGCCTTCGTCAAAAACGTGGATTGGTGGCAAAGACATTGCTAGTGGACGCGATGAACGATGCGCGAGTTCGGGAAGTTGCGACGCACAAAAAACGCGGCTTTGGCTTGCCATATCAACAGTGGTTGCAGGGTCCGTTCCGAGAAAAATTGGCGCACGGCATCTCTAAACTAAAAAAATCGTCGCTGCTGGATCCCAAGTGGGTTGACCGGTACTGGTGCGATGGGCGAGGCAACCAAGAAGCGCCGTGGAATCGTCCATGGCTGCTCGGAATTCTAGGGTTGTGGATGGAACGGCACCTCGGGATCTAACGGTCCGCGAAGTCTTAAGAGTATGAAGCAAATCCTACAGAATCTTGGTACCGGAGAAACGCTGCTTGTGGAAGTGCCGTGCCCACAGCGAGCCAGCGGTGCGATTCTCATTGAGGCTAGTAAATCGCTCGTCTCGCTGGGAACGGAAAAAATGCTGATCGACTTTGGTAAAGCGGGCTGGCTCGCCAAAGCGCGTCAGCAACCCGACAAGGTCAAACAGGTACTTCAGAAAATCAAGACGGATGGACTGTGGACGACCATTGATGCGGTGAGGGCGAAGCTGGACCAACCGATTCCGCTGGGTTATTCCAATGTGGGACAGGTGGTTGCTGGCGAGGAAGGCACTCAGTGGCGAGCTGGCGAAAGAGTTGTGAGCAATGGTCCGCACGCGGAAATGGTCTCGTCACCGTCGAATCTCGTGGCCCGCATTCCTGAATCTGTGACAGACGAGCAGGCTGCGTTTACTGTGGTTGGAGCAATTGGCCTACAGGGAATCAGGTTGCTAGCTCCGACATTGGGCGAACGATTCGTCGTTTCGGGTTTGGGATTGATCGGGCTGTTGTGCGTACAAATGTTGCGAGCGCACGGATGTGAAGTGTTGGGGATCGACTACGATACCAATAAGTTAAAACTGGCGCAACAATTTGGAGCGGAAATTGTGGA
>SYJV01000458.1 GCA_005798335.1 Planctomycetaceae bacterium
ACGACGGTTCAACTCTCGCTGTCGCTCACGAAAATTCTTTTGCATTTCCCGTGATATCCTTGTTCGACCTACGAAGTGGCAAACTGTTACGCATAGAGGAAGTTGTGAAATCGCCACGTTGGACTGGAAATGCAGTAGCAACTGCATTCATCGTATGGCTCGCCGCAGCATGGCGATTTTCAGCGCGAGGTGGACGGAGGACGGAACAAGGCCATCTAAACTCAGTGAAAAAAGCTGGAGCGAAACTTGCGAAACTCCAACCTGTCCACTTCTAGCTACACCCTTCCTCGCGAGCCTTTTTCGTCATTCGCTAAAGATTACATTGGTGCGACAGATGTCGTGCGAATTAATTCCATTGGCAAACGGGTAGAAACAACGTAGCCTATCCAGTTTGGATTTACCGAAACTCTCGATCCGTCGGACCGTCGGCGCCAGCTAGAAACGCACAGGCGCTCAGAAAAAGAATCTCGACCAAAGGGTACAGACAACAACGATCCATGTACGGATCGCTGATCGCCTCGAAATGTACCAGAAAGCTAGTAGCCGTACAAATTACCACCGATTCCGCATCGAAACGAACTGCCATGATTGTATCACCGTAAGTTCTAAAGCAAGCCCAAGCCGGTCGCTGTCACGATGGACAAGAGTGATTCGCGATCCATAGTCAATGCGTGGACACGTTGGCTGCTACCCGCAACGTAACGATCCAGGTTGTCGTTGGAAACGAGGACCGTCCCAAGGCGGTGCCACATGCATCGTCATGACCGATTCTTTGAAGGTCTATCCATTGCTGTCGTCGCTCAAGATACGCTATTCAATCTTGCTGCTGCTGTTTGGACTGGCACGCTCGTCGATTCTTTCTGCCGACGATGCGATGGATCGAATCGCGCAGGCCTGGAATGAACACTACGGCACGTTCACGCGGAGCGACCACTATCACTATCGATGTGCGTTGACTCAACGACGAATGAAAGTCGACTTTGTCTTGAACGAGGTTCCATTTCCCGAGCTGACCCAGTATGTATTGGAACTTTTTCGTCTGGGGCCGGCGGCGCGGATGGACGTGGCTTTTGGGGACGATTTTTCCGCCATCGACGATTCGGGATGGATTCAGATCTTTGATGGTCGAGCGGGATTCGTGATTCAGGACGCATCCGACAAAGGCGTCACGATCTATTCCGCAAGCTGCATCGTCGACGATGTCCGCAGAGCCACCGAACCGACCGCCGATCCGCTCGCCGACGTACTGGGACTGGCGACGTCGCGTGCCGGAACATCATTCGGCTTGGGCATCGGCCGGCCGCAGGACGAGTTTAATGTTTGCAGTGCCTTGGCCGGTGGACTTTTTCAGATTGTGTCCGCGGACACGGTGGAAGTCGAATTGATGAACGCAGATGGCGATCGATTCACGCTGAGCGTCCCGCGCCGGTACGCGCTGGTTCGCCGCGAATGGATTTGGGATACCGAAACCGGTATCCGCGGTTCGCTTGTGAACCGACAGTGGCGACAGTTTTCGGATGGAACGTGGTATCCCGAGGTCTGTGATTTCAACTGCTTAAGGTCGCCTACGGACGACGGTTTCGCGGAGGACTTGTTCACGATGCAGTATCGGTTTGAACCATTGCCGGCCACGATCTCATCCGATTTCCAGATTCAAGCGAATCACTCTGGAATGGACATCACGTACAACGGTCGCGAGGGCGACTTTCGAGTCAGGCGGTTGAAGGCGGGAGAAACGCTTGACTTGACGCAAGTTGCTCACGACAAGCTGTCGATCCGCTGGGATGCTCGTGACCAACCGCCCTCTTCGATTCTGGAGATAGCGAATGTTGCACCAGTCGTGATCTTTGCGGTCTTCACTGCTGTTCGATGGTTCCCCGGTCGATCAGTGAGCAGAGCGTGGCAATCCAAATTGGTGTGGCTGTCGCTCTTGCTGATTGCCATGTTTGTTGTATTGACACATTGCGCGATGTGGCTTTACCAAGGCAGCACGACCCACGATCACACGCTGCCTTTCTATTCATGGACGCACAACTCTTTGAGCGATCTTGGACGAGAGTATCGTTACGATGATGGCAAAAACTTTCCCGCCAACTTCGTGTTCCAATCGGCGTTAACAATTGCCGGTACAAGTGTGATCGTATACGCGTTCTCGATGCCTTTTCTCTTCCAGCGCCCGGCGTCTGCACGACTGGCGGCATTCGCCGCGGTCAGTGGAGTTCTTGCGGGATGGAGCTACATCCGAATTGGCTGGGCTCCCATCGATATCTACTACGACCAACACACTTTCTATGTGCATATCGGTTTCGCTACATTCGGGATCATGTGTCTGTTGTACGGAACCGCACTGCTGCTTGAAACCGACTATTCCAAGCTTTACGGCTGGAGTGTGCTGGCGTGTTGTTCGCTGGTGGGAGCCTACCTTGTCTTGTGGCAGTTCGATGGAATTGGCCCGCTGTCCGACGTGCTATTGCGACAAGCGATTGCCCAAAAGATAGTCGTTTACTCCCAGGTCATTTGTTTCGTGTTTCAGGCCAAGGGAGGGCTCAACTGGCTGAAACGACGCAAGGTCAACGATTCGAACCTGATTCATGCCGCCTGCTGACGCGATGAAACGCAGGCAAGTTCGCCAACATGTTCACGACACAAACTTGAACTCGAACGGCTCTGGTATCCGTGTAATCAGTGCAATCGGTGGTTCAGCAGCCGACGGCCGATTGCGACATTGAAAAAGTTAAAATGAAAATTGAAAAATGCAAAATGAGAGTGCAAAGAAACTTCTGAATTGCGCAAACTGACGCTGTGACACGAAGCGGTCGCAATGCTCACCGCTACGTGTTATTTCCTTGTGCCAGGCCGAGCGAAGTGAAGTGCTGCCATTCGCTCTAGCGCAGCAGATCGAATATTTGTTGTTTTTGTTGCTTCTGAGTTTCATCGAGCAAACGTTCTTCGGTCTCGAGCAAACCTCTCACTAGGTCAATGATTTCATTGTACGATTCTATGTCCAACATGTTGGCTATGATTTGCTCCAGCACAACGATCAGTTTATCGAGCGCTGTGGTGGCGGACGCGATATCGAGATTCTTTTCTGTGGCTGCCATGGCCGCGGACTGTAGTTCATTCAGACGCAGACCAAGTTGAGAGACTTCTTTATCGAGCGCCTCCTTGAGAGGTTCGTAAACGCGCTTTTGTAATCGCGTTTGCCGGTCGAGGCTATCGATGCGATTGTTGACCAGTTGCAGACGAATATCTTCAACGCGACCGGCAATGCCGATTAATTCTTGCTGTGATTTATCGGCTTGGAGAACACTTTGCTGCGTGCGCACGACCACCAGTCGTCGCGATTGTTCGGCGGGATCGGCCGGAGCGTCCACATCCGAGCTATCGGCAGGTTCTGTGTTTGGCGAACTCGCGATGTCGATCTTGGCGATATCCTGTAGCGCTACTCGCAATTGCGTTAGTTCACCGATGGTTAACTCCAGTCGTTGGCGCAGTTCGAGTTCTTGGCGATCCAAAATCACGAGTAACTTGTCGTCAGTGACGATCGCCAATTGCTGAGCCGGACCGGCACTCACGTGAGTTGCGTTGTCCAAGTTGAAACGATCTTGCGCGGACACCACAATGCCTAGCGTGGTTTCAGGTTCCAGCTTGAGCGAACGTTGCTCGGCGATTTTCTGAAGGTCCAAGGCCGAGTCCAATTGATTGTCGAGATTCACGGCCAATTCGATCGATTCAGGCGAACGATCAGGTTGAACGAGATCGGCCCAGACTTTCAACAAGCCATGATCATCTCGGACGCTGCCCTTGAGTGGCAGATTGGCTCGTGGCGTGATCGCGGTCCCAATCCCAACCAGCCGCGATTGCACCTCAGGCACATTGTCAGCGGCTACATTGATCAAGTACCTCGAAACCTGAGCCGCCACGAGCCCGAATTGATCGAGCAACCGAAGTTCCAGCACCAGTCCACTGCGAAGCTGGCCGAGCGGGATCGAGAATTCGGTACCGGTTACGTGGATCGTTTTGATGTCCAGTGCCGGCGTCGTTCCATCGGTTGACTGAGCAACTCCAGACCCCAGCATCACGTATTGCACTTGGCTGAGTGCACTACTGGCGATGCCTTTGACAGTCACTGTGGTCCCCTCGGGAATCACCAAACCATTTCGATAGGGCAATTGCTCCGAGGTTGCTCGGGCACTGAGATCGTCCAGCAAATAAATGGCGTATGTGCAGTCCAGGACAAGACTATTCACCACCGCTGGCTCAATAGCTTGAATTGTAAAATTACTCAGGCGGGCGTCATTGCCAATTACGTCGAATCTCAAATCCTCAGTCAGTCCATCCAGAGGCGGACCATCGAGCGAGAATTGTCTCCAGCCCGATTCTCCGCCTCCTACGCGACGCAAATTGGCGCGACCACGCGAACCAAATTCGTCTCGATAATACAATGTGCAAATTGCCGGAACTTCCGCCGCGGTGGTGTCGGCGGAGATCTGCAGCACCGGCGCCGCTCCCCGTGGGACTCGGGCGACATTATTCTCGAATACGATCAGCGTACGGTCGGCGCTCATTTGGCCCGTAAACGCTGGCAGTTGCAATTGAATTCCATCGGCACGCAATCGCGATCGACGTGGCCACGTATCGTCCGACAATGCAAACAGGCGCTTGGACCACAAACCCATCCAGTCCGGTATGCCGATCATGGCCACAACAGAAACAACTGCCAACATGGTTGTCAGGATCGCGTACTTGATAATCGGTTGCCAATTCAGCAGCGTTCGCGCCGGCAGATTTCCGACACGTGAGGAAACCGCTTGGTGAACGCGAGCGAGCATCTGCCCGTAAGCGGCTGGATTTGAGGCATCGCGATCAACTGCCCCTACCAGTTCCACGGCGGTAACAAGTTCATTGTTGAGCTGAGGGAATCGTCGTTCGAGCAAGACGGCTAGACTCGAATCGGGCAAGTTCGCGATCAATCGTCGCCCGGCTCGCCACAGTGTTATCCATGCCACCAGCCCGATGATTGCGGATAACAGAGTCGCCCGCACCCATTGCGGAGTTTCACTCGAACCGACGGTGACCGGGAAATAATCGATCGCACCGCCGATCCAGAAGATGAGCATCGTCAGCAGCGCTGCTAGCAACAAACCGTCCAAGGCGATGTAGAGGCGAATCGCACTACGCACCGCCTTTAGCTGAGTCTGAACCGCTTGGGAAAGTCGATCACCTACGTGAGCAGACATGGAATCTTCATGTACTCCCATTGCGTCAAATTATTCACGCAAAAACTCATTTTGTTATGCGAGCCGAAACGACAACTCATGCCTCAAGCCAAGCGATGCAAGCGCCGGGCAATCCACTCGATCGACAAGCTGCCCGCGATCCAGGCCATCAACCAGGCAAGCCAACGCAACTGGAAATTCCGATCAGGTGCCCCAGGCAAAAACGTAATTTGATCCTGCGCTGTAATATTTGCCACTAGCGTACTGCGTTGGCCATCAGCCGCCGGCGCGATGGCTTCGCTGGCCCCAAGCAGATACTTGCCACCGGACTGTACGGCTAAATGGCTCAGCAGTTCATCGAAACGTTCGCCGCGTTGCATTTCCATCGCGGGGACTTTCGCTTTCACCAAGGCCGTCAATACTTCTTCGGAGGTTAAACCGCCGAGTTGCAATTGTATCGAGTATTCGCCCGAGAACTGAATCGGAAACTGCCCCGTGTAGACTCCCGGTTGCGAGCCATCGCTCATCGGTCGCAACACCAGCGGCGTACTGCGTTTCTGCGGATCTAACAGGCGAGCTACGACCTCACTTTGAATCAAAGGCTGAAATCGTTGGTCTTTCAATACCGCACGCACCGTAACTTGATCGCCCAAGAGAGCTTGCTCTCGATCGACCAGCAGCACTCCTCGGTCCGAATCCATCAGCAACCGACCTTGCGAAATCCACCGCACGAGTTTTGTGTAATAGCGATCAAAATACTGATCGCCCACTTCTCGCAATCGCCACATTTCACTGCCGCCTTGGTACAGAACTCTGCCAGCACCGTAGAAATGGTTCGCCAAGTAGATCGGGGCCTGGCCGTCAAGCTGCGCGGTTGGATCCGAAAACAATGCCAGCGCTTTCGCGCCTGGTTTCAGTTCGTATGCGGCGTGATAGCTGTACACACCTTTGAAGGCTTCCCACAGCCGGCCGCTAGAAACTGGGTCGTCATTGAGCCACAAGAAATCGCTCTGCAATCCATCGGCCGTTAGTTTCAATGGCCAGGATGATTCGGCTTCGGCGCGTCCACCGGACAGCAGAACACTACCGCGTTGTTCGAGGACCACAGGTGAGAGACCGCGCAGCAACGTGGTGCGCATTCCACTGGCTGATCGCGTGAGCCATTTGGGCATTTCCACAGTACCTGCAATTAACATCAGACCGCCAGCTTGCTCGGCCACCCATTGCTCGACAGCTTCGACTTGCGCATCGGGAACTTTGGTCCAATCGGCATCGAATGCGAGAATTGCATCGTAGGCCGACAATGCGGCTCGATCTGCTGGAAAATCCGTCAACAATTTCGCGGCCTCTTGCGACATACCATCGCGGCCGGTCTGCAGGAACACATGCGATTCGACGTCGCGGTCACGATACAGCAGATTGCGCGCGAACTGATACTCGCGATTGGGGCCGCCCGAAAAAATCAGGACTCGATTCTTGCGCTCGACAACTTCAACCCCCGCACTGACTTCGTTATCTCGCAAGTCCGCATCATTGTCGAGCGGAATGGCTTTGACCAGGTACGTCCATTTCCCGACCGTCCTGGGCGCCAACTCAAAACGCGCGGTGGCGAGCGTATTATCGTCGGGCAGCGTGAGCTGAATTTCATCTTGAATCGAAAAGCCCGCTGGGTCGGTGTCCTTTGGCCCCGCGGAAACTTGCAGGGTAATCACTTTCCCGGCAAAGCCAGACGACTGGACCAGAGCACTGAGCGAAAACTTGTCGCCTGGATAGAGTCGTTTGGGAGCATCCACTTCGACCAGTTTCACATTCGGCGGGCTGTGTGGCGAACCGACTCCGACGATCATCAATGGAATTCGAGAATTCTGTACTGAGATCAATGTGGATTTTGGATCGAGGCCACCATTATTGCGACCATCGGTCATGATGATGATTGCCGCCAAGGGACTCCCCTGCTCACGATCCAGAGTCGACTTGATGGCCTCTCCCAAACGAGTTTCAATGCCTGTCGGCGCCAGAGCGTTTGCCCAATCGGTTGGCGCGAACGCGGGAACTGAGTCATCGCGATCGATCGGAAGCGGCGGGTCTACAGGAGAACTAGCGCTAGACGAGCCAAGCGGTTCGGTACTCACTCCCAATATTTCGGCAAGTGAGAATTCACTGGCTGGTAGAATCCCACAAGCACATACGATCAGCGAGATCAACATGAGTTTTGTGCCCACCAACAGCATCCAGGCGCCTGGCGCCCAAGTTCTTTTTCCAGCCAGTTGTCCTGCGAATGAAATAACCAACAGGACGCTTGCCACTGCTCCTAAGAAACAGGACAGCCACAACAGCACTCGCGCCTGAGAAACGGTAGCCGCAGAGTCGTTGCTTGATTTCGCAACATCTTGTGGTTGTGCGTCAGCCTTATTCAATGCCGCCACCAGAACCGGGCGAGGCGATTGATCGAAACGGTAGACCGCTACTTCGTGTTCGCGCGACAGTTCCGACAACACTGGCGACTGAGCGAACATTTGCGCGATTTCGGTAGAACGTGAAATCGTGCTGGAAATTCCGCTGGCCGACGGAGTGCCAGGCAGCGTCATACTGAGCGAAGTGTCGACTAGGACTGCGACTCGTGAATTGCGCACCACACGCTGCTCGGTCCGTCGATCAAATTGTAAGAAGTACAACAATAGTCCGACAAAGGCCGCCATTCGCAGAATCGTGAGAGCCCAGCCCACCGGACGCGGTTGTTCGATGGAATCGCGCCGGTACCACCAAGTTACATAGGCAACAACCGCCAAAACAACTGCCAACAACAGCAGCCAATGCCACCACTGGTCAAATTGTTCCAGTCGAGTCCATTCGTATATCACGCGAGTTTGCGCAAGCGACGCCGGCCAACTGAGTAATCCTGTCCAGCTAAGCGACTGAAGAATCATCGCGTGCCTCCGGTCACTAGCGGCGGAGGATGGAAACTGGCTGCATATCCAAGAGCTTGTTCGCACAATAGCAAGCCAGCGAGCAAGGCCATCAGCAGCACACTGGGCGATGTAGTCTGCGTGGCCCAACCAGCGGCACTCATCGACTGAGCGGACCGGAAGCGAATCTCGACGGGGCGAAGTTTCTCTTCCATTTCCTGAGAGGTTACTCGAGCCAAATCGCCTTCGGCGGCGGCGACATTACGAGCCAAATTACGCACCAGTGTTTTGCCGTCAGTCGTCATCAGCCAAGTCTCGAAGACTCCGGCACGCATCAGCGCATCGATCACCTCGGGCGATTGCCGAGTCACATCGATACTCAGCTTCACGCTGGCCAGTTGCTGATCAGTTTGCGGTTCCGTTTTTTGCTGAACTCGCATGCGAGGCCCACTCGCGCTGGGAAAGAAGATCTCGGCATCAGGAAGGATATTCTGCCCAAACACGGTGGTGTTAATTGGCGTCGCGACGATTTCACTGGCGACCTCCCGACGGAAGCTGCCTAAATAACCGACGGTCCGCAGCGCAAGAACGACGAATGTTGGATCTTGCGCCCAATTGCTCCACGCCGGCTGCAACCCAGTTAGAACGGCGACGACATGCCCCGAACCAAATGATTTGTCGACGACCAGCGGACGCTTGCCAGTTGCTCGAGCGACGACTTCGACGCCAGCTTGCTCAAGTTCAAAGTCGCTTGGAATCTGAAGCAGTTGTCGAACTTGCACCAAGGGAAATGGCGACGTCGATAGGCTGCGCAGAGGAGCGAGAATAAAATGATCTTCTGCCCAAACCTGCGGTTCCTGCTGGCCATCCACGATCGGTAATTCGACTGCACCCTCGACTGGGATCGGGAACAAGCCTTCGCCGCCGCGATAGAATTGATTGTTCAGTTCAACCAAGTTGTTGTTGGGGCCACTAAAAAAAACCACGCCTCCACCCGCGCGCACAAAGCTCTCTAGATTGTCGATCGCCTGTTTATCTAAGCGAGGCACATCGAGCATCGCTATGACATCCCAGGAACGTAGTTCTTCCTGGCGGACATCGCGCAGATAATTGGCATCTCGAGCCTCGATGGACATCCCAGTGCTGGAACGACCGTCTGGGTTCAGGGCCGTGGACAGAAAAAAAGCATTGGATTGATTTACGTCCCCATCGATCTGCAGCACGCGCAGAGACGGCTGAATTCGCACGACGCACCAGCGCCGATTGTCAGGTTCGAGCGAGTCATCGGGTAGGGACGCTTCGACGGCATGCTCACCAGGAATGCCAAAGACAACTTGAACCTGGCGACTGACGGATTCGTTGGGACCAATTTGTTCGATGACCAGCGGAGGTAAATCGGAGACTTGTCCGGAATACGACTGTTCGCCGACTGGAACCGTTTGCCCCTGCGCGTATTGGATCGTCTTGACCCGCACGACGACATTCCTGGCGACTTGTGATGATTGGTTGCGCACCTGCAAACGAACCATCAATGGGACACCGGCAGCGAGCACTTCCTGTTGCGGTTCAATGAGAGCCAGCGAGAGATTTCCAGGATTCCCTTGAGCACAATCGATGAACTGAATTTGCGCCGACGCGTTCTTGAGCTGCGTCAACTTGTTGCGCAACGTCTCTGGCTGGCCCCATTCATTGCGACGAAAATCGCTAACGATGTAAACCTCAGCCGGTTCGCCAGCGTGTTGTTCGACCAGCGGTACCACTAAATCTAATGAAGGTTCGGCTGACAACTGCAGCGAACTGGGTTGCGAAGCGGTTACGCGATCCAGCAAGCGACTCGGATCTCGAGGAACTGTTTGGGAAATTAGATCCGCGGCAGCATCCATGCGCACATTGTCCGAACCGCCACGCGCAGCCAGCGCAGCCCGACTGAATCGAAGCAACGTAAGCTGGTGTTGGCCGGGTTGGTCGGATATGGATCGCACCAGGGCAGCAAAGGCTTGCAGGCCACGTTGATAGGCCGTTACATTTTGATCTTGCTCGGCCATGGAGTAGCTGTCATCGAGCAGGACATAGTGATGGGTGGTGCGCCCGCCGAAGATACCCAGCCATTGAGCATTGCTGATCCATCGGGCTAGCATCATCACCAATACCAACATGATGAGTATCCGCGCGGCCAGCAGCAACCACTGTTTCAGCAGTACCCATCGGCGATGCTTGCGATAGCTCTCCAACAGGAATTCCATAGCCGCCCAACTCTGCTTGCGATGGCGCAGCATGTTGATCAAATGCACAAGGATCGGCACCGCGACCAAAAGAAATCCGTATGTGAGTGGCTGAAACAAAAACTGCATGTCTGTGGCCGGTCTATCTCCTGCGAACTAATCGCATACGATCGCTGAGGATCTTGGAAAGCACCGCGTCGGGAGCCTGGCTGGTGCGGATCAACATATAATCGCATTTGGACGCCGCACATGCGCGGCGCACGTGATCGAGAAATCGTTGTAGCGCATCCAAGTATCCTTGTCGCAAAGCGCGTGGATTACAGGTCAATGTCTGCGACGATTCCAGGCCCTCGAATCGAGTTGGATCGGCGAACGGAAAATCGAGTTCATCGTCATCCAGCACGTGCAAGACGATCACGTCATGGCCGGCTCGGCGCAGTGTATCGATGCCGCGCAGCGCGCTTTGTTCGGCGCCCAATAGATCGCTGATCAAAACCATCAGTCCGCGACCTGGCAAGGAATTCACAACTTCTTTGAAGACTGCATCGAGATCGGTTTTTTCGGCCGGTGGATGTTCTTCCAACGACGCCAAGATATCGTTGAGATGTCCTCGATTGGTGCGATAGGGCAGTCGCGCGCGTATGCGATTGTCGAACATCACGCTGGCCACGGCATCTTGTTGACGAAGGACGACATAAGCAATGCAAGCGGCAAGTGTGCAGGCATATTCAAACTTGTTAATCGACCCACGACCGTATCGCATGCTGGATGACGAATCGACCAGCAGTGTGCAACGCAGATTCGTGTCTTCTTCGTACTGCTTAATTACCAACCGATCTTGCCGAGCCCATACTTTCCAGTCCACGTGCCTGACGTCGTCGCCGGCGACATACTGCCGATGCTGTACGAATTCGACGGACTGACCGAAATACGGACTGCGGTGCAGACCTGCAAGAAATCCTTCGACAATATGCCTTGCCCGCAGCTCCAAACGTGCGACCCGTTGGGCCGCTTCAGGATGCAAAAATCTTCTTGAAACGGGCATCTTGAGTCAACTCGTTCTCGGTGGTCGGTGTTTCATTGAGCAACCGCTGGATGACATCGTCAGTCGTGATGCCGTCGCTCTGCGCAGCGAACGTTACGACCATACGATGCCGCAGGACCGACCTGGCAAGTTTTTGAATGTCCTCGATCGTCACGTGCACCCGTCCTTGCAGCAGAGCGCGAGATTTTCCGCCAAGCACCAAGAACTGGACCGCGCGCGGCCCAGCCCCCCAGCCCACTTGGTTGGATACAAATTCGGGAATTCCTTCAGTACCAACGCGCGTGTGCCGGACTAGCGCCAAAGCATAGCGAATTACGTGATCGGCCACCGGAACGCTGCGCACCAAATCTTGTAACTCTAGTATATCCGCGCCGCTGAGCACCGGATTAACCTGAGGTTGGCCGCGCGATGTGGTTCGGCGCGCAACCTCGAACTCATCTTGAAAGCTTGGGTAATCCACTTGGACCTTGAACATAAATCGGTCCTGCTGCGCTTCGGGCAGTGGATAAGTTCCCTCTTGCTCGATGGGGTTCTGCGTCGCTAAGACGAAGAAAGGATCTCCCAATGGGTGCCGCTGGCGTCCGACGGTGACTTGACGCTCCTGCATCGCTTCCAATAGAGCCGCTTGCGTTTTCGGAGGAGTTCGATTGATTTCGTCGGCCAGAATGACATTCGCAAATAGCGGTCCTTCCATGAATCGCCGCTGCAGCGCCCCGGTCCCCTGCTGTTCTTCGATTACTTCAGTACCGGTGATGTCCGCGGGCATCAAGTCGGGCGTAAACTGAATCCGACTGAAGAAGAGATTCAGCGTTTTGGCGAGCGTGCTGATCATCAACGTCTTAGCCAGTCCCGGCACGCCTTCCAACAAGCAATGTCCACGACTGAATAGACAAATCAGCAGCTCGTCAATAACCTCTTGTTGACCGACAATAACCTTGCTCAGCTCGTCCAAGATCCCTTGCCGAGCATTCTGCAAGCGGTCAATAGCGCTGCCGGTCGGCGGTTGTTCTCCGCTGTGGCTGATCATGCACCTTCCTAACTACAACTCCATCAAAACTACTTTGGCTGCTTTGGGACGAATATAGTTCAAATTGCTTCCGGCCACAACAAGGCCCATGGGAGTAGCTGTGTTAGCGAACTCGAGTGTACATGATGAAAGCGATTATCGAGCCAACCCAGAGCAAGGTGGTGCCTCCGCCGAGAATGATCCCGATCCAGGCATGTACGCTCCCTTTAATCGCAGGATTACGTTTACGGGCGCCCAATCCCATGATCCCCAAGGCGACCGCCGGTACGCCAAGCAGAATGCCAAAGCACGGGATCAGCGAAAAGACCGCGAGATAGTACGCAGTCAAAGCTTGTGGGTTCTTAAACGGGATCAATCCGCCCGTGCCGTCCCCTTCGTCGTCAAGAATTTGCGCCTGAAGAACAGGCGGCTCGTAGGGTGATGGTTGATCTTGCGACATCATTATTTCCTTTTTATTCCTGCAAGCATGCAAGCATAAGGTGATGCAATTCCAATGTGCAGGCCGCCAAGACATTCGGATGCCATAGGTCGAAATCGCGTCCCGATACGTTGGTTAGCTTGGCACCAGCTCGCTCGGCAATCAAGTAGCCTGCAGCAACATCCCAAGTTTGAATCGTCTGAACCCAATACGCATCCAGCGACCCGGCGGCAACGTAACAAAGGTTCAGTGCTGCTGATCCAAGCCGACGAACCGACTGGCATTTTTCGAGCACGGACAAAAATTGGCTCACCTCAGGATCGATACGCTTAACACCCGCAGGAAAACTGCAAGCCACCATCGCTTGATCCAATTGTGTGCATTGGCTGCTTTGAATCTGTCGACCGTTGAACATGGCTGGACCATTTGCCGACGCGCTATACATGGAATCGTTTGTGGGATCGTAGACAGCACCCACCAGTACTTTGGTTCCCTTCACTAGTGCCACAGAAACTGCATAGTTTTGCAAGTTATGAACGTAGTTTGCCGTTCCATCCAACGGATCGACGACCCACAACGGCCGCTCACTAGCTCTAGCTTCTCGGCAATGGTCCGCCGAAGACTCCTCCCCTAGAAACGAGTGATCGGGGAACTTCGCGAAGATGTAATCTTGGATAGCTTGCTGAGACGCCAAATCGGCATCGGTTACCAAATCCTTGGGTGATTTTTCGCGAGATGTAAATCTGCCTTGGTAGCTCTTGAGAATCTCGCCGCCCACGCGCGCGGCTTCGATGGCGACTTTCAAGTACTGTTCCAAAGTTGATCCTCTCTGAAAAATATCGTAGGCGATTAGCGTGGACCTAACTTGAAACGGTAGCGGAACTAGTTGAGGGCTCTTTTGAAATAACAAAATGACCGTCAACAGCAGTGTCGATCCAAGCAAGAACTTCAACGACTAGTGAGTTCAGACCGCTGGAAACGCGAACAGGAACAGGGCTCGATTTCGGTCGTCCACGAATCCCATCACCAGGAAAATGCTCCGATGGGGAAGGATGCTTGATGACCAATCCGAATAACAAAGGACTTCCTTTCAAGGAATGTCTTCTTCGCGGCCAATGCGACTTCAAGAAAAGTCTTCCCCAAAAAGTAGCTTCTCGATGATGGTTCGATCGCAATAAGATCATCCTTGTGCTCTTGCTCAGGGCGAGACTGCAAGTCTTCTTCGTAAGCTACATTTGCAGATTCCGCTACTAACATGCTCCATCTCCTTGATGGATTATGGCGTCGCGTTCATTGTACAATACTAGCGCACACAGTGAAATCGCTAAATCGCTACAAACAAACGACCAACATTTTTTAATGATTAGATGCTGCGGCGATCGAGAGCGTGAACAGCACTCTTTAGGGTTGGGAGTCGCTGCATTTCGATTTGCGACTTCGAAGGGAAGTTCAGCATGTTGGCCAATTCTTCAAAACGTGCGATTCGATATGCCATGAAATTAGCTTACATCGCAATTGTGGGTACCTTGCTCGCAACCCAAACTGCTTTGGCACATCCGCACTCCGGCGGGATTGTCACCCAGCGGGATGGTACTGTCATTGTCGGTGATATTCTCGGTCTACGTCTTCTGCAGATTGACTCGGGCGGAACGCTGCGCGAGGTGCCTGGCGTCGGCGATGTTAGAGGGCTGACGACTTCGTCTGAAGGGACTGTTTTCGGCGTCTCGTGGCAACGAGGGGCTGGCATCTGGCGACTTTCTGCAGAGGGCCGTCCAACGTTCGTGCTTGAAGGCTTCGAGGGCCTGACGGCAGCCGCAGACCGAGGTTCTTTCCTCTTGGCTCCGATAAACGAACATGGTTTGGCTCAGAGCGTCGAGATCCTGCGCTCGAATGGCGAGCGGTCCAAACTTGCAAGCGTTACAGACATTTCGGCGATAGCATGGCATCAGGGGACTACCTATATCGCAGCCGGCTCCACCATTTACGCGATCGAAGCGGCTGGTACCGTAAAGACCCTGGCCGCTAACATTGGTACGGGACTCTACTGTATGGTGATGGGCCCCAATGGGCTGATCGTGGCATGTTACGACCAACGTCAAGTCGTGGAGATTGCACCCAACGGAGCTCGGCGTGCACTACTCACTTCGGATTCCTCGGCGCAGCCCGACGGGTTGCGCGTTTTGGAAGGCGAATAGATCTTCGTCGAGGACCGCACCGAAGGCCGCACCCTCGAGCAGCTTGGTCCTCTTATGAGCTCGAAGTTCTCAATGCACGTCGAGGAAGGCGCAGTCGTCCTGAACGGACATGGCTGCGGGCATCGCGATGTGCGCATCGCACTCGACGGCTCGACTACCGAAGTCAAAGAGCCAACATCGATCTCACGCTACCGCGGCGCATGGAAGGACGGCACGTTCGAGTACCAAGTTGAGTTCGTACGCGCGTCGGATAACACTACCGACAGGTCGATTCGAATGATCCGGAGGAGCTTCCGCAAGACGGCTGACGGACTGCTCGTGAGCGTTGTGGTCGATCCGCCGGTGGTGAAATTCAAACAAAAAAAGCACGAAGGGGGGCGGGAATCCCCTTCGTGCTGCGGCGGGAATATTAGGAGTGGCTCTTTCCGAAAATTCCCTGGAGGTATTTGACGAATCTCACGACACTGATAACTCAGAGTACGCGAATTTAGCGTTTCTTGCCTGCTGCCAAGAGGCGAACCTCAGTTGACAGCCTTGCATGAAGCGACCATGCCAACCAGATCATCCGACAGTGTGGCGTGCAGCATCTGCATCCACTTTGCACTTAATATTCGAATTCAATAAGCGAATGGCTGCGCACGCGTTCGCAGAGGATTGTGAGGCACTTGCTCGCCATAGCTTGCCCGGCGAATGGTTGTCGCTGGCCGAGGTGCAGTGGCCTGTATGTCGTCGACGTCTGAGATGCGGGCTGTGGCGATTTGAGATACAGGGATGACCGCAGAAGCAGGTACGACTTCAGTCATCGAGGGCGGAACTACTTGATCCTGATCGACATATTCATCAGCCTGCTGACGAGCGAAATGGCGACTTGACTGTTCGTTAGACCACCGACTATGGTTGCTCAGGTCTCGTGTTCCATGGCCACTCGCTATCGATCTGTGGTAGCCGGACGAAGCTTGAGGACTGAACGCATCTGCGTAGCGAGAATCGCTGCCGGTGGCTGCGTCACTACCGCCAGAGATTCGTCGCATGTAGCCCACTCGGCGCTGGCCTCCGGGCGATGATCGCCAGTATAAAGCCGTATCGTCGCGGAACGGATCGACTTTCGAATCATCCATAGGATCGCCGTGATGTGGCGGAGGTACTGGACTGCCGTGGTGTATGTCAGAGTTTGGACGAGGTGTAATTTGGGGTGCTGGGATCGGTGACGGCACCGGCCTCGAGTGCGAGTGATTGGGTTCAGTCACATCAGTCGGCGAACGATCGCTATTTCGATTTTCCGACGGCTGAGACGAACATTGCGAGCAATTTCCTCCGGGCAGCGCGTCGCATTGGCTCAAGGGACTGTCACACGCATTGGGATTTCGATGTGCCATGTGCAGTAATTGGGCACGCAGCCTAGATTCAAGCCGCGTAGTGGCTGCGCCCAGTCGGTCGAGCAGGCCCGAATCATCGCAGCAGGTTGTGCACGTGCCGCTGTCACATGCACCATCACATTTCTGTGCCCAGATTTGGGATGAACTTGCACTAGCTATTCCAATCGCCAACCCAAGGGTCCAAGTTAGCCGACTTGCGTTCATCTACCGTTCTCCAATCAAATCGCTCAAAACCCGAGAACATCGGGCTACAGTTTCGTTACCCACCCCACAGATCGAACTGTTATGCATGGAATATTCAAATCTTTCGCTACAAGCGACAGGCTTTATCTACACAACCCAGGTTCGCAAATTCAATTTTCTTGGCCGTTTTCCAGCCTAAGAGACAAGGACGAGCGAGACGATTACAATGCTGCACTTAACCTAGTTTGGTAGAAACCTCGTTTAACCCGCAGCCGCAGGCGAGGA
>SYJV01000459.1 GCA_005798335.1 Planctomycetaceae bacterium
CCATTTTGTGTGCGAGGAATGGCTTTTGGCCCTAGCCATTTCGTCGTTTAACCCGCAGCCGCTAGGCGAGGATTGGGCTTTGCAATAAGTTCGAAATCTCAACCCAATCCTAGCCTAGCGGCTGCGGGTTAAACGATTTCGCTGTAACGACTTGTTCTTTCCAATGCCAATGAAAGTGGCGCTGTCCATCTAGAATCAGAATGGATGCAGACATTCTAGGGTGCGATACCAAGTACCTCGCGAGCTTCGCGTTCGAGAGCGACGCAGTAGGGCCAATCGCGCCAGAACACGCCATAGTCACCTTGTGAGGCGCTTCGATAAATCGCTGCGAATTGTGTGCGACCTTCATCAAACAGTTGCTGTGCTTCCTCTGCGCGACCCAGTTTGTGATTGGCCATAGCCTGAAAGTAAAGATTGGCGACCAATCCTCCACGTTGATCTTTGATCGCTGCTTCTTTGAGCCGCTGGGCAGCCTGCGCGAAATTTCCCATGCGATAGTCCAACAAGGCCATGTTTCGCTTGCCTGAATTACGATAATCCTTAGATTTCTCGGTGATCGCCTTGAGCGCCTCGATACATTCGACGCTGCAAGGATGCTGGAGCCATATTGTGGCGACCTCGTTGGCAATTCGTGCATCGGTCATTCGCGGAGTTAGGTCATCGCGCCGCTTGAAATCGTCGAGTTGGTCAGCCACCGTGCAGCAAATCTCTTTAACGCTTCGAGCATCTCTTTGGTATAGTTTTAGACGGCCAAGAATCAACCTATAGAACCACTCGTTGGGTCGCTCTTTAAGGGCGGAATCGAGTTCGCGTTCGACGGCCAGCCAGTCACCTCGACGACCGGATTTCTCCACCTCAGCAAACATATCCAGCGTCGAGCCAACTACCGTTCGGGCAATCCGAATTCCAGTAGTCGGGCTTCGGTCTCCAGGCACTGAGCTGGATCGACCATAATCACTTTGGAGTTGCCAAGGCAACTGATAAAAGCTGCCGCCGATCGTCCGAAACTGTTCGACGGCAGAATCCGGATTGGAAACCGAATCGTGACACCACTCCGAGACATTTCCATGGACATCAAACAACCCAATCTTATTTGGATAGAACTGACCCACCTTGGCTGGGCTACTCCGCGCCAGCTTTGCGGACCAGCCAAAACTATCCAACAAGTCCGGATCATCGCCGAAGAAAAAATGCCTGCCACGGCCGCACGCGGCCGCTTGAAGCCACTCTCGTTCGGTCAGCAGACGATAGCCTTTGCGGAGCTGGAAATTTGGGGCGATTTCCACTCCCTGTTCGAATTGGCCATGCTCATTAGGTCGATAGCACCACTCGGATTCCGGAATCCCCTCCTGCTCATTTAGCCATTGGCAATACGCTACCGCATCAAACCAAGAAACGTGACGAACCGGATGTTCTGGTGCCGAGCCTTCAGCGATTTTATGGTCTGGACGAAATTTGAGAAACTGTGCGTGCGTAATCTCATGGGCACTAACCGCAATCTTACTTCCATCCAGAGGAGCCGTCCCAATATTGTCTGCTAACTCACGCGGCGTTGGGGCCACCTTTACTAATACCATCGATTGCCCTATCTCGTTCGTATACCAACCGCGTTTTGCGACCGCAGCGCTCCCAATTGGTCCGTGATGAAGCGGTTCGCTCTCAAGCCAATGTTTGAGAACCCAGCCCGTAGCGCTATGAACGCCGGGATCTACATCGTGTTGAAAAATTGCCTGCAACTGGTCCACAAGTTCCTTATGCTTCGATACGGACAATGAACGCACCGGATATTTTCCTACCGCCAGCAGGAGCGCTTGCCGGATATCGGCGCCCAGTTCTGGACTGTCCAGCAGCCGAATAATGTGATGCGGGTTGGCACGCGAGGGTGCCAGCCGCAAGAGGATCTCCGTGCGCAGCTGCGCCACGGCAGTTGACTTGAGCAACGGTAAGACTGCATCGAGTTCGCCGAGATGGAATAGCGCAACGGCTAAGTTCGCTTTCTCTCGAATAATGCGCGCCCTCACTTCATCGCTCCGTTTCGGCCTATGCCATACGCAAGCTGTCTGGGTTGGCTGGTCCGACGCAGGCTGTAAGATGGAAATGGCGATCGGCTTAAAATCGACGCTCTGCAAATCTCGGCACAACGTTAAGAATTTGTCGGCTCCCAAGTCCATTTCGACACGGCATTCTGTATCCTGATCTATAAATCTAAGGCTGCTGTAGGAAAGGCCCTCTCCAGCGCGGCTTAAAATGGCCACATCATAGTGCGGTTTGCCCGTAGGGATCCGTTTGGTGGCTTCCAACGACCGGAAGCTTCGATGCGAGTCGAAGGATTCCGAGATGTGCTTCTTCCATACCTGACAGCGGCGAGCCTCTTTGGTGGCTGTATAAAAAACTTGCACCGTAGTCGGACGGAAACGCTGCGCGTAGAGTGTATTGACGGTATGCTGCCAGTTCTCCTGGAGATCCATTAATACGAGATGGAATTCCTCTTTTTCGCTCGCCTGTTCGCTCCAAATGGCGATGAATTGCCACTGGTCGCGATTGCGTTGGTAGCAAGTCATATCCAGCGGTGATACGACGAGTCCAGCATTGATAAGAAACCCTTGTCATGTAACCGATGGGACCGCGAATGCGCGGAATCTGTACGGACTTCCCCATGAACTAGACGACAATTGTAGTGGGAGCATGCGCTCTTTTTTCGAATAATCCTCTGTTTAGTTCGGCAGGCAAGGATTTCCCTGTGGTGTAACGGTAGTCTGACTACGCGTCTGCACAGAGGGAGCCACTGCTTTGGGAGATTTTGAAAAAATGCCCGAGTAGTTGGTCAAGAACAACTACCCGATTCTCCGGCCAACCGAATTCGCCAAGCCGAAAATGTACGACTCCGGCGATAAGCACAACGGTTGGAGGCACAGGTACAAGCCAACTCGCTTCCGCTCACTCTTCGCGTATTCGACTAATCAATCGGCTGTAAATTTTTTGATTTTCCGCTTGGGGAGGTACGGTGAGGCCCCTGGGACCCAGACCTTTCAACATGTTTGAGAATCTGCTAAATCCTTGTGGAACATGGAAGTTTCATGGATTTGTGGAGATTGATAGCTATGTCAGGGAAGACAAATCTGGATCGGTTTTCGGTGAAGTGTCCGTTGGCGGTTATGAC
>SYJV01000460.1 GCA_005798335.1 Planctomycetaceae bacterium
GCTAGGCGAGGATTGGGTTGATTTTTCGAACTTATTGCAAAGCCAAGCTCAACCCAATCCTCGCCTAGCGGCTGCGGGTTAAACGACAAAATGGCTAGGGCGAAAAGCCATGCCTTGCACACAAAATGGCGCTGTCCAACTAGATTTAGTGCGATTTCGTAGCTTTTCTGCTTTTTTGTTTTAGGAGTATGATATGAATCGCTTTAACGGCCGGAGGGTGATCGGTTTTACGCTCGTCGAACTATTGGTGGTGATCGCCATCATTGGCGTGTTGGTGGGATTGTTGTTGCCGGCTGTGCAGGCAGCGCTGGAAGCAGCCCGGCGGATGCAGTGTCAGAATAATCTCAAGCAGTTTGGGTTGGCTATTCATAACTTCCACGACACTTACCGGTACTTTCCACCAGCGTACAACTTGCACACTCCGCCGGCCTCTGGCGGCGACGGTCACTTTACGTGGTTCGCGCATTTGCTGCCGTTTATGGAACAAACCAATGCCGCACGACTGTTCGATTTGAAGGTTCGCTTCGCAAGTGCTCCGAATTCGCAGGCCACGCTGGCTCAAATCCACGTACCCGGTTTCTTCTGTCCCTCGCGGCGCGGTGGCGTCAATGTGATGCGAGCCACTTCCTCACGCGGTTTGACGGCGCTGGGCGCTGCTGGTGGCACGACCTCGGATTATGCCTGCGTGGGACTTGGGGATGACCAGCGAATTCCATTGCCCGATGGGTTCGTCGTCAGCGCGAACAATCGCGCCGAAGCAATGCCACCTGCATTGAATCCATGGACGGCGTCGACCGCGATTCTCAATGACCTTAAGGGGAGCACAACCTTCGGTTCAATCATTGACGGCACCAGCAATACTGCGTTGATCGGAGAAAAGCACATCTCCACAACCTGTATCAATATCGGTACGGGGAATGCCGACGTGGGTTGTGCCGACGGGTCCGTGCTCGGCATGCGATTCTATGCCCAGTTGCACTCGGTGCGCTACCTGGAGTTCCCGCTGACTCGCGGTCCTCAGGACGCTATCGCTACGATTACCGCACCAAATTCTGGAGTTCACTGGGCGTCGTTCGGCAGTTGGCATCCGGGCGTCAGCCAGTTTGTTTTCGGCGACGGTTCGGTGCGTTCGCTGGCAACCAACACGGCGCTGCGAGTCCTGTGGCAAGTCGGTGATCGCCGTGACGGACAAGTGCTTAGCCTGGAATGAGGTATTCGGGAAATGTTTCGGTGTTGTCTATTGATCTGCGTAACGGTTGCAACTCTTGGATGCGACGGCAAGTATCCGGTCAGAGGCAAAGTTCAGTTCAGCGATGGTTCACCACTGGCTGGCGGTATGGTCATCTTTACTGATGAAAAGGGAGAGACCGGTGGCTATGGTCCGTTGCAACCCGATGGTTCGTTCGAGATTACCTACGACGATCCTCGCGATGGTTTGCCCAAGGGAACTTACGGCGTCTCCGTGAGGCCGCCCAGTCCTTGGTCGATGACAGAAGAAGAACGTCGTACGGCACCGCCTCGTGGTGGAGTGGCACTGAAGTACTTGCAACCAGAAACATCCGAGATCAAAGTGGTCATTGACAAACAAATGACCAACTTGGTTATCAAGCTGGACAAGGACACTCCTGCGATGCGACCCGGTGGAGGCAGGTAACTAAACACCGGCACGAATCTATGAGATTTTTTCTTACTATTTTCGTGGCTTGCTGCGCACTTGACGATGCGTGGGCTCAGCAAGGCGAATCCTCCGACGTTCGCTTGTCCGTTCAGTTTTTCGAGAATCGCGTGCGACCGATTCTGAGCGAGCACTGCTATCAGTGTCATGGCCCAAAGAAGCAACAAGCGAATCTACGTCTCGATTCGCGGACCGCGATACTAACTGGTGGTGATTCCGGGCCCGCGATAGAACCCGGCAAACCGGATGCAAGTCTATTAGTCAGTGCGATCAATCATGGCGACATCGTGCAAATGCCACCTCAGTACAAGTTGCAAACTGCCGACATTGATGCGCTGACGACATGGGTCAAAGTCGGCTCGCCTTGGCCAGAAACGGCAAGAACGGCGGACGGAGTTGCCGAAGCTGCGGTGAAGAACCGAACAGACTATCGCAATCAACCTGCACATTCTGACACTGAGTCAAAGTCTAGGCATGACCCGCCATCTAAACACTGGTCGATGATTCCGCCCATTCGACCGAAAATTCCGGTGGTGAAGAATGCCCATTGGCCGAAAAATGAAATCGACCGTTTTATTCTCAGCAAATTGGAGCACTTGGGCATCGAGCCAGTAGCGATGGCCGACAAGCGATCGCTGGTACGTCGCATGACGTACGATTTGCACGGCCTACCGCCAACTCCCGAGTCGGTCCAGCAGTTCTTGAACGACGACCATCCTGAAGCCGTCCAACGATTGGTTGAGAGACTCCTGGCAGCACCTCGTTACGGCGAGCATTGGGGACGCCATTGGCTGGATGTTGCTCGTTACGCGGACAGCAACGGTGGTGACGAGAACCGCATTCATGCGCATGCTTGGCGGTATCGAGATTATGTAATTGAGAGTTTCAATCAAGACGTCCCCTTCGATCGATTTGCCGCCGAACAGTTGGCCGGTGATTTACTGGACGCCCAAAGTTCTGAAGAGCGGTATCGGTTGTGGATCGCGACCGGATTACTGGCCATCGGCCCCAAGCCGCTACTGGCTAACGACGCCGCCAAGGTCGAGATGGATGTCGTCGACGAACTGATCGAGACGGTCGGTCGCGCATTCCTCGGATTGTCGCTGGGATGTGCGCGGTGCCACGATCACAAATTCGATCCCATCACGCTTGACGATTACTACGCTCTGGCAGGAATCTTCAAGAGCACGCAAGTTGTCGACCGATTTGATGTCCGCATTTGCCGTACCTGGACCGAAAAAGCACTTGGATCGGAAATGGACGACCAGCATTTTCGCGAGCTAAAGGAAAAGGCTGCGTGGTGCGATGATATGCGTCGGTTGAGTGACGCAAACTCCGATCAACGGAAATACATCAAGCAAATGGAAGAAGTGCGTGCCCAGATGGCACCTCTTCCCGTCGCGATGGCCGTGCGGGACAGTGGCACAATCAGCGATGCACGAGTTCACTTGCGCGGCAATCCGCAGACGCTCGGAAACCTCGTACACCGAGGTTTCCCACAAGCCATCGAATGTGCCAACCAGCCAGCCATCCCGACCTCACAGAGCGGACGACTGGAGTTGGCGCGCTGGATGGTGAATTCCGAGAATCCCTTGACCGCCAGAGTAGTCGTTAATCGTGTTTGGCGGTGGCACATGGGAGAGGGTATCGTCTGGACTCCCGACGATTTCGGAGTCATGGGTGCTCGACCCGACAACCAGCAGCTACTCGACTACTTGGCAATGCGATTCGTTGACAAAGGCTGGTCGATCAAGTGGCTGCATCGGCTGATCATGGGCTCAGCAGCCTATCAATTGAGCAGCCGTGGCGACGCGCGCTCACTGGCGCGCGATCCAGAGAACCGCCTGCGCTGGCGCATGAATCGACGACGACTGGAGGCAGGTGAGATTCGCGACAGTTTGCTGTCGTTAGGCGGGGCACTGGATTTGGCAGTCGGCGGATCGTTGCTACCTCCATTGACCAATCACGAGCAATTCTCCAAGGTGCAGAACCAGCTCAAGCAAGCCTACACTTCACGCCAGCGCGCGGTCTATTTGCCTGTGGTGCGTAGTGGCATGTACGATTTGTTTCAAGCGTTTGATTTCGCAGATCCTAGTGTGACCAGTGGTAGACGAAGTGTAACCACGGTTGCTCCGCAGGCGCTGTTCCTAATGAATAGTGAACTGGTGTGGCAAGCCTGCCAATTCGCCGCCGAGCGCTTGTACAAGGAGGGCAGTGACGAAGGCGAGCGAGTTCGACGATTATACAGCCTGGCGTTCGGACGTACCCCCAATCCATCTGAAGCCGATCAGGCCACCACGTTTCTGCGACAATATCGCGAACAACTTGCAATTCGGCCGACTAATGAAGGAACAGCCAGCGCTACACGGATCGAGGCGCTGGAAGCTTTGTGCCACGCGATTGTGATGACCAATGAGTTCCTTTATGTCCATTGAACATCGTGGAAGTAATGTGATGAGGCATTCACTGCACGGTTGCGCAGAATCGTTGATGGGTACTCGGCCCACGCGGCGGACATTGCTCGAACACATGGGAGCCGGATTCGGTTCGATCGCTTTGGCAGGTCTATTGGCTGAGCAGGCTTCGAGCACCGGACGAGATCCGATGGCAGTCAAGGTGCCTGAGAAGAAAGCTCGGGCGAAGCACGTGATCATGTTGTTCATGGACGGCGGACCATCGCAGCATGACCTGTTTGACCACAAACCATTGCTAGTGCGAGACCAGGGCAAGCCATTGCCGTTGAAGTTGCCGCGCGTGCTGTCGAATACCGATCGCCTGGGCAATATACTTGGACCGCTGGCCAAGTTTCGCCAACGCGGGCAAAGCGGCCAGTGGATCAGCGACTTGCTACCTCATATCGCGACGATAGCTGACGAATTGTGCGTGATCCGTTCGATGCACTGTTCCAATCCTCAGCACGGCGCGGCTTGTTTGGAATGGCACACTGGCAGTCATAACTTGGTTCGCCCCAGTTTGGGTTCTTGGATTCTGTATGGACTTGGGACGGATAACCAAAACCTACCGGGCTATATTACGTTGTCTCAGCCATTGGATTCGGGTGGAGCGGGGATGTTCGGATCCGCGATGTTGCCCGCTGTCTACCAAGGCACGCCACTAGGCTATGGTAAGACACCTGCCAACAAGGCCAAATTTCAATCGATCGAGCGACGGCACGAAGATGCGAGGTTGCAACAAATGGAGCTTGAGTTCGCTCGACGATTCAATGAAGAACAATTGCAGCAAACGGGTTCCGACGGTGAATTGGAAGCGCGTATCAAAAGTTACGAACTGGCATTTCGCATGCAAACCGAGGCTCCCGAAATTCAAGATGTTTCCGAGGAGTCCGACGCAACGCTTGCAGCGTATGGAATCGACCACCCGAAGACAGCCGACTTTGCACGCCAATGCTTGTTGGCTCGTCGTTTCGTCGAGCGCGGTGTGCGTTTTGTCCAGTGCAATACCACGGGCTGGGACCACCACTACGGGATTCGCGGCGCGTTGCCAGGGAATGCTATGGCAGTGGACAAACCGGTTGCCGCGTTGATTCGAGACCTGAAGACACGCGGGCTGTTGGATGACACACTCGTGATTTGGGGCGGCGAATTCGGTCGAACGCCCATGGCCGAAGGCGAGGATGGCCGCGACCACAATCCGTATGGCTATTCAATGTTCCTGGCTGGCGGAGGGGTCAAAGCAGGTTTATCCTACGGGCGCACCGACGACTACGGGTTCTTCGCGGTCGAAGATAAAATGCATGTCCGTGATTTGCACGCCACGATTCTGCTTCTACTCGGCTTGAATCACGAGCGGCTCAGCATCAACTATGCCGGTCTGGACGTGCGACTGACCGGAGTGACCGAGGCCCACATTGCGCACAAATTAATTGCGTGATATCTTGCCTTCGAGGCACAACTCAATCACAACGTGAAAGCAGAAAGGTGTCTCGGTAGATTGGTATCATCGCTCCATCAACCCCGTGTTGGTGGACGCACGACTTTAGGCTGGACGCTCGGCTTGTACTATCGAGTTGCAAATCCACCGAATCGGCCAACACCATAAGCACCGCTCCTGCGACCACCAAAGCCGTCCCACGCTGTAAAGTCGTTCGGAGTACTCGCTCGACATCGATCAGCTCATCAGGATTGTTAGCTCGCTCCAGAATCGACTACAGCAGCTTGAGAAATGCTAACAGATCAGCTTTGTCCTGGTCTGTAAAAATCATTGGCGGGTCTCCGTCGATGTTTGTGTCAGTCGCGATGGCAAAAAACGTCGCATAATGTTCTATGACCTCCTCAAGTGTCTTCGCGGAATTGTCGTGGAAGTAAGGTGCGGTATGCTGGATGCCCCACAAAATCGGAATTTTGAAATTTGAAAACTGGCCGAACGGAAACGGCGTGAAATTCCCGTTGATCAAGGAAATGCCGGGATCGGGGCTACTAATTTCAGTCGTTGAGCTGTCGGGGTTGTGAATCACGAAATCGTAGACGGGATTGTTGGCCGTGTTTAGTTCAGAAACGAGCACGGACTGGAACCGCGTTCCCTTGGGAACGTGGAATGGTGGCACGGGAAGTGGATTGAAGCCGTTGCTTTCGTTCAGCATCGGACCGCTGTGACAGATAGCGCAAATACCTGTGCGCGAACTTCCCGGATTCAACTGCGAGGGAATGGCGAAGTCGTCAAAAAACGCGCGACCACGCTTTTCGGATGCGGTTTTTCCATTGGGCAGTTTTGGCCGAGTGCCCTTTCTGAAAAACTTGCGCAATTCGCTGGAGGAAAAAAAGGATTTCGTGGTTTGGAAAGCGGCGATCAACTGTAACTGCTCGATTGTGGGCTCGATAGTGTTTTGCGTGTGATCGTGTACGGCATCGAGCGCCTGCTCGTCCAAACCTGGCGCGCGACCATCGTACATCAAAACCGGATCGAGTGCGGGTGTGTTCAGTGTGGTCGGAATGCCACGCCGAACGACTATGTGTGTCGCGGATGGATCGTTGAGCAGAGCAACGTTTGGTGGCAAGGGAATTCGAACCAGCACCGTGGCGTCTTGTAACATGCGGCTGACACCGTTTCCCTGAAAGTCATCGCTGCCATCGTGCAGGAACAGCGGATCGTCTGGGTCAGCCAGAAACCTCAGTTGGGCATCCAAAGGCGAAACCGTGCCAAATGGCCCCGGGTGACAAGTCGCACAGGTTCTTCCATTGCCGCCAAACGTTTCTTCCTCGAACAGCCTCCGGCCCTCTACAAATGCCGCATGAGCGCCTGACGAGTCGCCAGGATCGTCCGCGTTAGCGCTCGAACTCCAGGGAAAAAACAGCAAACTGGCTCCTGCGATGAGTAACCAGCGGGTTCTGCTGCAGAATGCCTGCCCGCACCAGACCGATTGATCGAAACTATTCCAACTCATACCTTGCTCCCAGCAAAACGTAAGAATGACAAACTGGCCGGAATAACTAACTCTCAGTTGTTATGTCCTCAAACAATACAACTACGGCGTCAACGGGAACAACTCTCTGAGCTCCCCAAAACGTGTTGGGGTTCAAAGCAAACCAGTTGCCCCTAACAGTTAATTGCCTTGAGAGTTCAAAAGTGTTACACTTTTTTCCCGTGGTCGATGTTTTTTGAACTCTTGACGCTTGCACGCGGCGGTGACCGCGACGCAGGTTTCACGACCGACCTTGGTTTTGTTTCTGTGCTGGTGGTCAGGCAGGCAGGCCCGGGGGGCCGGCCCGGGGCGACGATGTTTCCTGGCTAAAGAACGCCAAAGAAAAAAGCTAGTGATCGAATCGCCCGCGCCGACATTGAGTGCAGCGCTTAGTGTTTTCCGTCCAACGCGGAAAAATAAACGACTCCGTTAGCAACGGAGACTCCGCTGAGCGCGCCAAAACGGCGGCGCGAACCGTCAGGTTGGTTGTCAGTCTACGGGTCCAGCCCACTAGCGCAAACCAATTCCAACCACAAGCCCCTTTGGCGTGAGCCGCACAATGGAAATTATGGTGCCTTCGCCGGAGCCGCTGGTACTCCGCTGACCGGCGCCGAAACGTTGGCTGGCGCTACGGCTGTTGCTGCGTTGGGTTGAGCCGCGTTGGGTGGAATGGCATTGGGTAGGCCAACAGCAGCGTTGGGTTGAGCTGGGGGTCTCACAGCAGCGTTGGGTTGAGCTGGGGGTCTCACAGCAGCATTCGGTTGAACTGCATTCGGTTGAACTGCATTCGGTTGAACTGCATTAGGTTGTTTTGCGGCAGCCGGCACGGCTATGCCGGGAACGGCGGCTGGTGGTACTGCGGGGCCGGGCGCTGGTGAGGGGGCGCCTTTGCCTGCTTCGGGTGATTCAGTATTGGGGACAATAACCCCAGTTACTGGATCCATTTTCATCTTTCGCGGTGGAATAAACTTGGCGAATCCAGGGATCTTTTCAATCTCATTCTTCAGTTCGAGAGTTGGTGTTGGCAGGACCGTTTCCAGTACAGAAACCAAGGCGGCGCCAGTCCCCATCGGATCGGAAAGACTTGATCGATTGACAGCCGTTTGAAATGCTTCCAAAGCACCAATGACTTTTATTTTGGGAACCTCAAATCCGTCTTCAGTCACGCCGTTGAGAACTCCTCCTTGAACAGCCGCGGTGGACGGTTTCTTGTAGTCTTTGTACGGCGCTCCGTCGAGCAGTATGTGGACGGCTTGCGAAAACGCATTCAACTTCTTTCGCGCAATTTGAGTTTCTACATTTTGTCGATCGGTCGCTTTCAATTTCGGCATCCCGGGCGTAGCCCCGTCCATACCGGGCATTCCCATGCCACCTTCCATCCCGGGCATCCCCATGGCACCGTCCATCGCGCCACCACCGGACATTCCCATTCCCATACCTGCGTCCATGCCGGGCATTCCCATCCCGCCACCGCTGTCCATTCCCATGCCCATCCCCATTCCGCCATCCATGGAACCTCGCAGGCTTGCCACGACTTTACGAACATCTAACCAGCCACCACATTCTTGATACAACAACTGCGCACCGCCAATGAATATCTGAGATTTGTTTTCTGGCGTTTCCTTGCTGAGGTCGAATGTGTTGAGATATCTTACGCACTCTAGTCGCAGACTCGGCAGCACCGTGGGATCCAACAACTTGGCGATCGCAAAGTCCTTGGCAGCTTCGGACTTCAAGACTCCGAGAGTACCCATAGCGCGCCGAACCAGCCAAGTGTGCCCTGCTGCGTCAAGATTCGATGTCGGTTGGCTCTGAACGATACTGCTACATAAATCGGTAACTGCCTTTTTCGTGGCAGGAGTCCAGTCCACGTGTTGTAGACGCGTGTGCCGGTCCAAACCCGCCATGGCGATGCAGCGCAAATAAATCGGCGCAGTTTTTGACTGCGCGATTCTCAGTAGTTCAGCGGACGACTTACCAAAAGGCTTCGGGGGCGTATTGGACGTTGCTGCGGACTGGTCCAACTCTGCAATCAACCATAGTGCATTGATCTTCGAGGCTGGGGTAGCTTGTGGAGCAATTACAACTTTCATAGCTTCCCGGAAGATTGATTCGACAATGATCGAACGCATCTCGGGCCCCAACCGTGGATTGAGCGCCAAATATTGTGAAATGCGCTCCTTCGCTTGACCTGCGTTAAAGTTGTCCGCGTTTAGATAGAGCGCGCGCATCAGTCCCAGAATATGCTGATCGATGGCGGCTTTGTCCGTTGCCGACGGAACTCCGCCTCGTTTGACAAGCTGCTCAGCAGCCCGAATTTTGGCATCGGCCGCTTTTCTAGCATCATTGGCTTTTTTGGCAGCTTCCTTATCAGCCTTTGCCTTTTCAGCGGCGGCGGGATCTTGCCCAGCTACATACTTGCCTGACATTGGACCAATGTTCGCCAAGCAATAAGCTGCGAATCCACAGAAAATCCATCGCTTGATGGCTGACATTACAATCTCCAAAAATCGCGACATGCGAACGAAACTAGCTTGAGCAAGCTGAATCCCGAAGTCATGTGAAAAGAAAAGCGCCCACTAATAAACTATCCGGAGGGATAGGCAGTTGTCAACTTTTTACTGGCAATTCAGTTTGCATCTGCCACCGATCCACACAATAAATAACGATTGGGGCCAAGAAATCTTAGCCAGAACCCATCAAATTCGTTTTAGCCCGTTTTAGCCCAATACCGTTCAACGAACGTGGGATAAGCTTCCAGCTTGTCAATATCTTGTGCAAGCAATGGCAAACTCCGCTACAGGTTGACAAGCTGGAAGCTTATCCCACGTTCGTTGAACGGTTTTGCGTTTTAGCCGCAGCCGCAGGCGAGGAACCTGCGACCTTTGGTCATATATTGGTGATCACATAATTTCGCTTATCCACATTGGTCGTTACACGTTGATCCCTGGACACGGTGGATTTCCGGGGGCGGAAAAACGCCGGGGATATCGTCGCGGTACCATCGATCTAGTACTCCAAACCAATCCGCCGACGTACGAACTTTTCCAAATTCGCCGCGAATCGATAGGTAATCTGGATGGCTCGCCGAGTATTTGATGCCAAATTTTCTGAGCAACGGCCCGGTCCGCAAGGGTCCGTAAAGGCTTTCCGCTAATCTCCAGTGTTCTTCCAAAACATTGCGCTGTTGGCCGGTTCTTGGCGGTTGGGGGAGTGGTTCCCCAGAGGCAAGAGTCAGGCACTGCTGAAAAATCCAAGGATTTCCGATAGCACCGCGGGCGACTGTCACCCCATCCACGCCAGTTTGCTGGATCATCCGTAGGCAATCAGCCGCCGAGAACAAATCGCCGCTCCCCAGCATCGTTCGGCTTCCAAGGTGCTGCTTGACCTCTTTTAGAAACTGCCAGTTGCTAGGACCGTTATAGCGCTGCTTCACCGTACGACCGTGCACCGTAACGGCTGAAATGCCAGCCGAGAAGGCGCCATCGAGAATTTCAAAAAAATGATCGCGACTTTCGGCAGTGTCATCGATTCCACGCCTCATTTTGACGGTTACCGGAATGTGGCTGGGCACCATTTCACGTGTTCGCTCGACAATCTCGAGAGCAACCTTCGGTTGACTCAAGTGGAATCCGCCCCGGCAACGGCCGAGAACTTTTTTCACGGGGCAACCAAAGTTGATATCAATCACAGCAAAACCCGCTTCGGCGAGCCGCCGTGCCCCCAATGCAAACTGAGCTGGCTCTGCACCCATTAACTGCCCAGCAACCGGTTGTTCATCAGCCGAATTGAATAGGAAGTGGCGATTTTTCTCCCGGTCTTTGAGGCAAACTAGAAACTGATCCAACATTACTTCGCACAACGAATAGCTGGCACCATGACGCCGTGCCAACAATCGCATTGGCCAGTCGCTGTAACCGCTCAAAGCCGCCTGAACAATCGGAAACCCGATTTCTAATTCGCCTATCTTTAGCGGTCGCAATAGCTTGCGCCAAGATTGGGTAGTTGTCACGGTTTGCTCAGCGGACTCCACACCGAGATCACCGTTCGGTATAATCGACGCATCCGTTAAAGTTTGTAAATTCAACTCAAGTTACCAATCAATTCACGTCGAATGATCTAAATCAAGGGGAGTTCCAACTTGGCAGCGGTTCAATAAGTTTCAAGTAACATTATCGCAGCGGTGCTTCAAACAAGATTAAGCATGAGCTTTTTGGAACAACGCACCTATCCGTTGACGGCAACGGTTCATATGCAGCTAACCATCGTAGCAATATTTCCCCGCAACGCGAAAACTCGCACCGCCCTGAATTGTATCGTCGCAATGCTGACGGCAGTTCTGTTTCCAGCATGTTTGGGCTGCCAAGTACTGGGAATTCCCAGCGCGCGATACAGCGATCAATTTTGCGGTTCAATCTCACCCACCGAAATAGATTCCGCCGAATGCAGCTATTGTCCGCTGCCGCCGACTCCAGCTATGCCAGGTTGGCTGGCGCGTTGGCATTCCGAAAAAGAGTTGCCGAAAGCACCGGGACACCCCAGATTTCATCGGCTGCCGACGCATCCAATGTTTGCAAACCGTTCTCGGTCCGAGGTGCCGGACTATATTGGCGAGCCTAAGGTCAGTTTTGGTGGAATTCCTCGTGGAATCGAATGGGATCAATCGCACGGGGGCGGAATTGGCCAGCCACAACCGATTCCTAGTGACATACTGGCGACTGAGCCTTGATGAAACTATGCGGTGCTGCTACATTGCTCCGTTCCATACTAATGTAGATTACTGGAAACCATCGAACGAGGTTGGAAGTTCATGTCCACTGTGCGTCGTAGTCCCAACGCAAAAAGCCGGGCTCGCAAGCGTTCACGTATTCGCTCTAGGTCGAAGAAACGCGATCCACTGTTCGTCGATGGCAAGCGTCCGCGTCCCATGTACGTTGACTACAAAGACGTCGATTTGCTGCGCAAGTTGGTTAACCGGCACAGTCGCATTGTCGGCCGCCGCAAGACTGGTTGCTCAGCCGTCAGTCAGCATGCGATCACTGCGGCGATCAAACGAGCACGTTTCATGGCGCTGTTGCCCTATAGTGGCGAGTAATGCGCGTGCGTCTGAGTTTGCGAGTCTCGTAATATGCCCGAGATTTTTCGTACGACCAGGCGAGTTGAGTTCTGCGAGACGGACGCTGCCGGAATAGTTCATTTCGCTTGGCTGTTATGCTATATGGAACAAGCTGAGCATCAATTTCAGCGGCATGTCGGAACGTCCGTCATGATCGAGCAAAATGACGGATCGCACTTAAGCTGGCCACGTGTTCGCGTCGAAGCCGACTTTCAAGGACCGGCGCGTTTCGAAGACCAGCTAGATATTACTGTCAGCGTTGAACGATTGGGGTCGAAAAGCATTACCTATGCTTTCGATATTCGTTGCGAGCAGCGCCCCATTGCGACCGGAAAATCAACCGCTGTGTTCAGCCGCGTGAGAATCGGCTCTCCCATGCAGTCCGTGGAAATTCCCGATTGGCTAAGAGAAAAATTCAAACCGTTTGTTCGTTTGTAGGGGTCGCGCGTTCAAAATTCAAATTTGGCGGGAGTTGAACGCAGCGGTCCTTAGAAAGCAGCTCCGCCGGTTTTGAATTTTGAACACGCGACCTCCAACGCTAGATCTTGGCAGGAAGGGTATCCGTGGACGTCGAATCGCTTGGATATCTTGAACGACTTACTTTACGACTAACAATTGGAGCGGCCAACCTACCGCAGCAGATACAGCAATTGCACGCTCGATACATTCTTGATTTACAGCGCGCCGACGGAGGCTGGGCGGGACGCGAAGGCGAAAGTGATCTGTACTACACCAGTTTTGCACTGCGCAGCTTGGCGATTCTAGGGCTGCTTGAGGGCGACTTGGCTCAGCGTGCGACCAACTTTTTACGAGAACGATTCACTTCCCATCAAACTGTTGTGGATCTACTTTCGCTGGTCTATTCTGCAAAGTTAATCGACGCCTCGTGCGGGATCTCGGTATTCGACGCGGCTCGACCCGATTGGGCACGAAGGTTGGCCGAATTGCTCGATACTTTCCGCCGACCCGACGGTGGTTATTCGAAGAGCATCGAAGGTCAAGCGGGGAGCACTTATCAAACATTCTTGATTTTGCTGTGCCACGAATTAATCGAACAGCCCATATCGCACCCCGATCAAATTGCTCAGTTCTTGTTGGCCCAGCGGCAAGCTGACGGAGGATTTCTGGAAGTGCGAGTCGCCAAACGTTCGGGTACAAACCCTACTGCTGCTGCGGTAGGTGCGCTGCGAGTGTTGAACCGGCTGGACAGCCAAATTGCCAACAATGTGGCACATTTCATTTCCCAATTGCAATCCGACGAAGGTGGCTTGCAGGCCAACACGCGCATTCCCATGCCGGATTTGCTGAGCACCTTCACGGGTTGCGTCACGCTGGCAGATCTCGACCAAATTGACTCGATCGATTGCCGCGCTGCCTACGATTTTGGCTTACAGATGCAGCGCCCCGCCGGTGGCTTTTATGGTTTTGAACTCGATCCCGGCGAGGACGTAGAATATACCTTTTACGGATTGGGGCTGTTGGCACTGTTACAGTAACCGCCGAGTTTGCCAGTCATTGATTGTTGTTGTTTCGTTCCCAAACTCTGGCTATCTCGTTCCGCAGCGCTGGATTGTGAACACCAGTTTCAGAAGCTCCGCTCCCGACCGGCGGTCATCCACTCGCCGCAGCCTTCGAGCTGTGCCAATTCCTTGTAAACTCGTTCTGCCCATTTCAAAACAGTCTGGTTAGCTGCATCATCTCGAGGATGCAACTTAAGCGATTGCATTTGCTCAATTGACTTAGAAACCTCACTGGGGTCAAGTTTACCGGCATGTTCTGTGATCACGTGAGCCTCCTTCATTCCGGTCTTTACGATAGTCGCCTCCACCTCCAAAGACACCATTTAGATCATAAGTGAATCGAACATCCACTTCTTGGCCAGCCGCACCACTTGGAATTCCATTTACTTCGAATTGCCCGATTCTTAGATTGTCTTTTACCATCCGGCTTTCGCCCTGATAGACATTGATCCGCACGGATGTTTGGTTCGAGTTTACCGTTTGAACTCGGTCGACGCGTGAGAGCACGCCGCTCTTACGGTCACTCGTGATCATGATCGATCTCCACGCTTTCTGGAGGCAACCGATGCTTGCTGACGATCTTGCTCAATGCGCTGAGTGTTTTCAGACGCTGATCTGGTGGGAGCACTTCCCACAACTTTGAGAGAGGAACCTGAGGCCTTGGTTCCTGGCTGGCTATGCGCGGGGGGGAGCGGTTCTTCCTGATTTAGCTGGCATTGCATTCCTCCGTTTTGAATGCGGTATTCAGAAACAAGTTGAACGAGTTTCGTCAATGAATCCAAAGAAAGTACGATGTATTTCAACTCTTGTAAAGATGTTGAAATGGGTGTCTTCTGATTCTTGGCTCTTGTAAAACAACGAGTAACCATCGCCATCCCACCACAAGACCTTCAGCCGATCCCGCCGCGTGCTCAGGAACAAGAACACGTCCCCGTCCAGCACCTTGCGCCCCAGCCGCTGATCCACCCACGCCGCCAACGAGTCGAACGAACGACGCATATCGATCGGCTCGACCGCCATGAAGACTTTCGTCTGCAACGAGAAACTCAACATGCTTCACCTCGCCCCAGCCCGCCCACCGAGGCCCGCACAGACCCATGGCCCGCCGAATCCCGCAGAGCTTGCTCGCTAGCCCAACGCAGAGCCTGCTCCGTACGCAAGATCTGTTCGATCGCCCGACACGCGATCTCTGTGCCGACGCCTCGACTATGACCCCTGACGCAGAGCGAATGCACATTTGGCTGCTTGACAGCTCACTCGGCCATCGCCGTCCGAGTTGCGAGTATCGCGGGTGGAGCCGCGCTTTGAATCACCGCCACCCGAGAGCCTGCGATTTGGCAAGTCCCGATTACCTTGACGAAACTTGGCAAGCTCACTTTGACCAGAGTTGGCAAGCTTCCGCCGCCAAAAGTAGAAGTTGTACGGTTGCAGTCCATGAGCCTGACAAAAGCGAACGACCGAAAGTCCCGATCGAGCCTGCGAATCAATGCGCTGTCGCCAAAGCCGAACTTGCTCAGCATTTGCAGCACGTGCCATGTGGATCCTCCTAAGTTGAGAGATTGGAAACCAATCCCCTCAACCTACCCACAAAGAGACACCACGCCCAACGATGGCTACCGATGGCGCTCACGTAGGTGACGCGGCTTTTGATATCCTGATTGACGGCCAAGTCTAGACTCGAGAGCAACGCGACTTGTCCGAACAGTCATGTGGATTATTGCGCGAGGTAGCATCCAGTCCTTCGAGCTACTCGGCGTCGACCACAGCTCCATTAGGCGAATCCCTCCCGCTTACCGCCTTGCCCCGCGGAACATTTGTCTTCGAGGTATCAGCACTGCTGAATAACACACTCCCGGAACCAAGCATCTCGGTACATTCAGGCAGGTGAAGTTTGCTTAATACACAAGGTAAAAGTGGCTTCCGCACTACTCTTTTCGCGCCGTCTCAATATGATATCAATGTCGAGGCTTTGTTTTCGTACGTCTATTTTTGAGGAGAGTTTTCATGAAGTCCAGAGGGTTTACCCTGGTGGAGCTGCTGGTCGTGATTGCGATCATCGGCGTGTTGGTGGGACTGTTGTTGCCGGCTGTTCAATCCGCGCGCGAGGCGGCTCGCAGAATGCAGTGCTCCAATAATTTGAAGCAGATTGGTTTGGCAATGCATAATTACGAATCGACCTTCAGAATTTTGCCGGCAGGTACTTTCAACGATGCGACTCGTGGTACAGCCAATAATTCGTCGCCCCATCCGATGCTCATGCCTTTCATCGAACAGACCAACGCCTTCGTTTTGTTCAACTTTGATGTCGATCTGAATACTCACGCAGTGAATCTGGCCGCGCGGCAACAGAATGTCCCTGCGTTTCAATGTCCATCACAGTCAGGCGTGTCCTCGTTTGTGCTTGCCGGTACGCCCCCACAGTGTCCCACTGGTTGCGGATTAACCAACTACGTACAAAGCCTGGGGAACAACGGAAACTATGCGAGTAACGCTGGACCATTCGGCCGACGCTATGGAGCGAGATTTGGCGATATCAGCGATGGTCTAAGCAATACTGGATTGTTTGGAGAGATCATTCTTGGTCCATCCACGGGCAGCGCCACTACGGGTATTGTAGCCGCTGGTTCACCAACTGATTTGCATGTGGCAACCAATCTGCCATTCGCCTCGTGGGATGCCAGCGCTACTGGCGATACGATTGCCGTGCCGGAATGCGACAATCGTGCGATATCGGCTTACTTGTACCGTGGTAAACAATACTACCGTGGAATCGTCGTCTCGACTTATTATACGCATACGCTGCCACCCAATTCGAAACGCCGCGATTGCATCCGAGGTACAGGCGTGGATCGAGGGCACTTGGCGATGCGCAGTTTTCACACCGGTGGTGCGCAGATTGTCCTGTGTGATGGCAGCGTCCATTTCGCCAGCAATTCCATCGATGATATTACTTGGCGAGCGATTGGCAGCCGAGCTGGCGGTGAAGTTTCATCGATCGATTGGTAAATACAAGTTAGTGGAAAATGAAGAGTCAAACGAACACGACACCAAATATTTTTAGTTGCCTGTTGTTGGCCGCATTTGTGGGATGTGGTGGAGGATACCAAACCGGTGATATCGAGGCTGTCGTACCCGTCAATGGAACGTTGACTTTTCAGGGCAAGCCACTGGAGAATTACCAAGTTGTCTTTATGCCGTTGGACGGACGGCGCGTTGCAACGGGCATTACCGACGGAAGTGGGAATTTTAAAATGGGCACCAATACTGCTGGCGACGGTGCCCCGCCTGGCAAATGCGAAGTTGCTGTTCAATTTGCTCCGCCCGACACAGGCGAACCCGGAAATGAAGTCATCATCGACAATCCGGCCAAGCTTCCCAAACCGAAAGTCAAGATTCCCGCGAAGTACGGCGACCCCAAAAAATCCGGCATCACGCAAGAGGTCCCGAGCGACGGATTAGAAGATCTGAAGATCGATTTGAAGTAAATCCTTGGTTCTCGTCCAAGTTGAATCGAGCTGTTACAATCCCTCGTGGATAGTTGTGGTACCGCCTTTGATGCGATCGAACACAGCTCACAACCGATGAGTGTTCGTTTTAGAAGAATGGGCGAACGCATGAGTTCACCTTTTCCCGGCATGGATCCCTTTATTGAAGATCGGCTCGTGTGGTCCGATTTTCACAGTGACTTGGCGGGCGAGATTCGGGCGCAGCTAAATCGTCGGATTCGACCGCGCTATTTTGCTGCTCTACTTCCCTACGTCACTTACGAAGTGATCGGTATCTCGGCAACCAAACCGCATGGTGTGCGTCCCGATGTTGGGGTTCTGCGATCGGCCTCAGATGGATCGAGTCCAGCCGTTACGTTGGTCGCTGATCCTCCGCAGGCAGTCAGCATGACCGAGATCGAATTGCCGCTAGAGGTTATGAGCATTGAAGTGCGGCAAGTAGGTACCGCTCGATTGGTAACCGCGATTGAAATACTGGCGCCGCTGAACAAGAAACGAAACCACGAAGCGCGTAGCGATTATTTGCGCAAACGCCGGGAACTATTGCGATCGCAAACGCATTTCATGGAGATTGATCTGCTGCGCGGTGGGGAACGCACTCCTCTGGATCCGCCCGTCGCGCCTGCCTCGTACTACGTTTCGCTCAGCCGTGTCGAGGCTCGTCCGCGTCTTGACGTATGGACGATGCACCTCGACTCGCGATTGCCACGCGTGCCTATCCCACTAGCTGATCCCGATCCCGATGTAATTGTCGATCTAGGTGAAGTCGTGTCGACTGTATACGAACGCGGGGGCTACGATGCTCGGATCGATTATTCGCAACCCGTGCCACCACCAGTGTTGACTGATGGAGAGTCAGCAGCGGTGAGGAAAATTCTATTCAAACCGTAGCAGCATAGCCAACTCCGCGTTGGTGGACGCTCGATTTGCGGCTGGACGTTCGGCTTGGCCATCGAGTCGCGAATCCACCGAATCGGGTTCGGGAAGCAAAGTTCAATCCAAGGTGATCGAAACGAAGCTCACAAGCCGAATCGACGTGTTCGACTAAGTCGACGTTGGTTTGAGGAGTGAACCACGACTTTCTGGTCTATCTTAAATCCCAAGCGTCCAGCCATTCTACTTTGGTTGGGCGCAATTTGAATTCGTTGCGCAGTTCGACATCCATATGCTTGAAATGACCGGCACCGTAAAAGATCGCTAAATTGGTCTTGCCCGCCTTGATTTGGCCGCGCAGAACATCAAGTGCTTTGGAGTTGCGTTCAGTGATCAATGTGCTCTTGCCGTCGTCCCCTTCGATTGCCGCCATTTGACCTCCGAGCAGTTCGAACTGTTCTGCTAGCGCTCGCTTAAGCGCCAATTCTCGGTTGCTGGAGAAGAAAGCGGTAATCATGCCAAGATCGTTCGCTTTTCCAGATCCCTGCAGGGCCAAACCCGATCCCATCGAGCGCATAAGAATTTGCAGCATGCCTTCTTGTCGGTTTTTCATGCTGTCGGCGAATTCCTCGGGATTCATATCCGCATGAACGAAGTTTTTGGCGCGATAGTTGATCTCGTCGAGCTGAAAGGCCAGGCCGAGCAGATCTTTCATTCCCATTTGCAGTGAACTGACCGCGCTGCGCGAACCCGCCTCGCTGGCCTTGGTTGGAACTTGGTTTGGGTCGGCCACCATCTCGTACAGAACTGCGTCGTATTCTTTGAATCGCTTGTTCAGTTCGGCGTAGTATGCCTTTTCGCCAATATGAATCGCGCCAATCAATGCAACTTGCAATCCCTCCGCTCGTCCATTTGCGGCCACATAAGTTGTCACCGCCGTTTGCAGTGCCACCGGTTTGTTCTTGTCGCTTTTCAACAAGCGAACAAACTCTTGATCGGTGTTGGGCTTACTGGCGACTGGCTTCTTGCTTTCACTTTTCCTAACCTCTTGAGCAGTCGCACCGCGAGTGACAAACGCAGCGACTACAAGCATGGCAGATGTGCCCAATAGGCATAGCGATCGAACGTAAAATGTCATTTGGAACCTCCACCGGGCATGAGCGTACAACCAACACGTTATAACGATAACGGCAGACGAGTCGCACACGCAAGGGCGCCGACAGGTTGTGCCTATTCTTCCGAGTGCAATGTCACAGCTAAATTTCGGGGTAGTGGAAGCTGTCAATGATCGTTGCCAGTGGAGGACGCGCACTCGGAGTCGTTATTTCGTACCTTTTAGCGCAGTTGACAAAGATGAAGACACATTATCGTCTTTCACTCAGATGAGCCGCGAGAGCAAGGTCTGGCAATGGGCAATCCATCAAGTCGCCGTGCAATGTGTATCACTGCGAGCAATCGTTGCCCTTGTGTCAGCCACCGCAATTCTTAATTTCTTCGGCAGCACCAACTGACCGTTCAGTTTTATTGTGACGCAAGCACCTCTTGAACGTGCTGTCTACTTATTCATCGCAATATCGAACGTGTTATCCCCCGCTTTTAATTCAACGGTCAAGCCACTGGTACCAAGGTCTTGGTATCGGGTTGGAATTGATACGCGACCTGCTCCGCCGCTGGCACCTGCCAAGGGATCGATCAGTTCTGGCGGTGTGATCGCAACTTTGTATTTTCCGGGCCGGCATTCCGAAGCATACGCGCCGTCCGAGCCAATCGCGCAATTTGCCGCGTGACCGTCTTCCATCATCAGCAAAACATTGCCGGTTGTTACCGCAGCACCTCCTAACGAGACGTTTCCAGATACCTTCGCGGTTCTACCTTCGTACGGTTGTGGCGAACACCCAATTACTGCGATAACCGCCAAGGCAATGTAACCGAGCGATCGGTGGCAGGTCGCCGACCGCGATAAACAACTTAACATAGTCCTATTCTTTCGTAATTCTAAAATGCGTCACCGGGGATAACCGCACCTTCATCGCGAATGCAGACATTGCGCAGCACGAGGATGTCGATTGACTCTGCTAAGAAATGAACGCTGCCGTCAGCACGCGCGGCTTGCGCGCCTCCGGGGTGCTCTGAGTGAATACTGTTATTCGTGCCATCGCGGTGATTGCCACCAGCACCGGTCAATTGCGTCTTCATATTGACGCCGTAGCGAATCGTCGTCACATTTCTCGCCCAGGGAGACGCGTTCCAACGATAGGTCCCGCCTGCCTCGGGTGGTCCAGCATTTGCCCCCGAGCCAATCCAGCAGCCCCATTCCGCACTGCCGCGAATTTCGACCTGTGCGCCCGCCGTCGTCTTGCCCCAAGCCGAACATTCACCCACCAGCAACTGATTGGTAGTACCGTCGGTGATATCTCCAATCCTAACCGCGCGATTCGGTACTAGAACTCCGTTGGCGCACGCATAACCTTGTCCACCCGTGACACATCGCCCTCCGCCGGTCGGATCAGTGAAAACTGTTGGGCTGGTCGAAGCTCCCGCGATGCCGTTGTAGGACGAAGCTGCAAACTTTACCAGCGGAGCCGGAGTATCGCGAACCATCAGTCGATTAGCGGCACTGGATGGACACCAATTGAATGACGGCGTCCAGCGGTCGAGCAACAAACGGTTCGGCCCTTCCGGCGCTCCGGAGCCACTTATTCCGAAATTCACTCCCATGATAACTTTATCGACTACGTTCCCTTGCTCGACCTCGGGCAAGATAGCCAATTGCCACGAATGCATGAACATGCCGAAGATACCCATCGGAAAAATCCTGGAGCGATCGTGGTAGTTGTGCAGCGCCAATCCAATTTGTTTCAAGTTGTTGCTACACTGCATCCGCCGCGCGGCCTCGCGGGCAGCTTGCACCGCAGGCAACAATAGCCCAACCAGCACACCGATGATGGCGATAACGACCAGCAACTCAACGAGCGTAAAGCCACTTTGTTTACGTTGTGGCTGATAACGAATACGCATAAGTCACATCCCTTTCTCGCACTCAACTGTATGAAAATGAAACCGGCAGTAGAGGTTGCCAACAAACAGAGGGTATTATGGGGTATTCTTAGTAGCAAGTCAATTTATTGCCGCGCTCGCCACCCCGGACAGCGCGCTACGCTGTGGCCGCCACTCGTTTGCGTATCGAATCGCCGCAGCTAGAATACTTCCAAAAATAGCCTGGCCTAAATTAGGTTCGGTTGCGACAGTGCCAAGCGCTCGATGGGTCCTTCCGGCAACTTTACCCAGTCTTAGACCACGACAAGAATGGAGCCTTTGATCGCATTTTTTCGAATCGATTGAACGTTAGCGTGTGAGCACATCATGACAAATGGCAATACGAGCTTGATAAATAGAATGCGTACTGGTGGGTGGATTTGCTCCGCCAGTTTATGGTTCTGTCTAGCCCTCCCAAGTGTTATCTTTGGGCAGAGTGCTGCGACGAGCAGAATAGCTTGGACGAATTCAAAGATCGTAGGTTCGCCGGAACCACCGCGCCCGTATATAACTGAGCGAGTTTTTCCGTCGCTGACCTTTGATGGTCCGTGCGAACTTGTTCAGATACCGCACACCAATCGACTTGTGGTGCTGGAAGCCAATACGGGCAAGTTATTTTCATTCGAGAATCGTCCACACGATGCCTCGGTGAAGGCGGAACTGTTCGCACAGATCGATCAGTGTGGACCAGGCTTTACGTTCGTATACGGGTTAGCTTTTCATCCGCAATTTGCAAAAAATCGTTTGGCCTATGTTTCCTACGTTTTGAAAAATGATGACCCGGCCGGTTCGCGAGTATCGCGTTTCCTTGTCAAAGATACTCAGCCACCAACGTTGGACTCGGCGTCCGAAGAAGTACTGATCACCTGGCGCGGTGGCGGACACAACGGAGCTCATTTGCAATTCGGGCCCGATGGCATGCTGTACATTACCACTGGCGATGGCGGTAGCAGCTTTCCTCCAGACGGGCTCAACACGGGGCAAGACGTATCGGACCTGCTGGCATCGATTCTCAGAATCGACGTAAATCAAAAGGACATTGGACTCGCTTACCATATTCCTGATGACAATCCCTTTGTTGGTCGCGCCAAAACGCGAGGCGAAATTTGGGCGTATGGATTGCGCAATCCCTGGAAAATGTGCTTCGATCCTGCAGATGGCTCGTTGTGGGTCGCGGACGTAGGCTGGGAAAAATGGGAGATGGTTTACGCAATCCAGAAAGCCGGTAATTATGGCTGGAGCGTTATGGAGGGCTCGCAAGGTGTCCACCAGGAACGCTCCGTTGGTCCAACACCGATTTTACCGCCAACGGTCGAACATAGTCACATAGAATCTCGGTCCATTACCGGCGGTTATTTCTATGCTGCCGATCGGCTGGCAGAACTGAAAGGAGCCTATGTATATGGAGATTACGTCACCGGCAAGATCTGGGCGCTGCGACACCAAGCAGGCAAGGTACAGTGGCGCGAAGAGCTGGTGGATTCGACATTGCAAATCTCCAGCTTTGGTATCGATGCTCGGGGAGAAGTGTTGATTATTGACTATCCAACAGGCACGTTGCATCGGTTGCTGGCCAACCCCAATCGCAGCTCGAATTCTGAGTTTCCAAGAAAGCTGAGCCAAACGGGTTTGTTCTCAGACGTTCAGCATCACAAGCTGGATTCAGGTGTCATTCCCTATAACATTAACACTGCGATGTGGGCCGACGGCACGACTGCGCAGCGCTTCATCGGGCTGCCTAAATCATCGCAGTTGGACGTGTACGACACATCGAATGTTCAAGTTGGATACATCGCCGGCGAGTGGGAATTTCCGGACGGTGGAGTCTTAGCGAAAACCGTTTCCATGGAATTACAGCGAGGTAACCCGCAGTCTACGCGACGCTTGGAGACTCAGATCCTGCACTTCAACGTCGATACATGGAGAGCTTATAACTATATTTGGAACGAAGAACAAAGCGACGCATTTTTGGCAGACGATGTCGCCAGTCAAACAGTGCTCTCGATATCCGATTCGCCGCGTCCGGGCGGCCATCGGCAACAGACATGGCGACATGTATCGCGCACCGAATGCCTGCTGTGCCACACTACAAGAGTTGGCACTATTCACGGATTTCGCCCTCCGCAGCTCAAACTCGCGCGCGCTTCGACTGGTGACGGTATCGATCAACTCTCAAAATTGGATTCTCTGAGCATTTTTGCCAAACCCATTCCCAAAAACGTCGAGTCGTGGTCCGATCCATACGACGGGCATGCGCCCCTGGATGCTCGAGCGCGATCCTATTTGCAAGTCAACTGTGGCCATTGTCACAGTCGTGGAGGTGGTGGCTCGGCAGCGTTTGACGTCCAGTACCACATTCCGCTTGACAAAGCGCGGCTGTTGTCAGCTCGACCGACACAAGGGACATTCAGTATTCTAGGCGCTGAAGTCGTTGCGCCAGGCGATCCCTATCGATCGGTACTGTATTATCGGATGAGCAAACTGGGACATGGACATATGCCGCAGTTTGGCGCCCAGCTTGTCGATCAACAAGGTTTGCGACTGATTCACGATTGGATCGCCTCAATGCCTCCGTCGACAGAATCACCAACTGCGCCGAGTGTTCAAAAACTGCGGAACGACGAACAGGATCGCGTCCGCCAGATCGCTTCGGCCAGTAGCGACTCGGCGCGAATCGCTGAATTGGCGTCGCAGCAAATGGCTACGCCCAGCGGTGCATTGTTATTAGTGGACCAAATTGTTTCAGGCAATTTATCAGCGCAGGCCCAGCAGGTTGCAATCGAGCTTGGCACTGGACACGCGGACTCTGCGGTGCGAGATCTGTTTGAGCGTTTCTTGCCGGAAGAAAAACGAGCGAAACGATTGGGCAGCGTCGTTGATGCGCGAGATATTCTGTCTCAGCGAGGCAGCGCGGACAATGGTCGCCGACTGCTGCTGGAAACTGGCGGCATCCAGTGCAAAAACTGTCACCGCATCGGTACCCAGGGACAATCGCTGGGTCCGGACTTGACGCAGATTGGCAAGAAATTGGATCGCGAGAAACTGCTTGAGAGCTTGGTCGACCCATCGAAAACGATTGACGCGTTGTTTACCTCCTATTTGCTCGAAACGACAGACGGCCGTGTCGTCAGCGGATTGTTGAGCAAACAGGACGACCGCGAAGTTGTGTTGATGCAAGCCGACCGCCGCGAAGTGAGAGTTGCGGCTCGCGACGTGGAGCGAATGGTTCCACAACGCAAGTCGCTAATGCCCGAACTGCTCTTATCCGAATTAACCGCAGACCAAGTACGCGATATCCTCGAGTATTTGACGCAACTGAAGTAAGCGATGTCCATTGGGAGTCGGGCCCGGCGCTCATGTAGACAGTTGATCCTCGTTTTTTGACTCTCGTTCCCAAGCTTTGCTTGGGAACGCCGGGCGTGGCGAACTCAGCATCACTACTTCGGTTCAACCAATCCGGGCAGCGTTCCAAAATCACGGACTTCCAGCGGATCGAGACTGCCTTTGGTAGCTGACGCTTGGAGAAACACGATGAGATCGGCCATCGACTGAAGCGATATGTTCTTTTCTAGTTCCTCCGGCATCAGTGACTTGCCAGTAGAGCTCATCGCCTCTATCTCGCTGCGCAATATTGTTGTGAATTGGTCGCGATCTTTGCGCAGTGTGATGCTCGTTGCGGTTTGTGAGGCAATCATACCTGCGGCAACTCGGCCTTGTTTGTCGAGCACTCGGTACTGCACGTAATTGGGCAACACGAATTGGTTTGGATCGAGAATATGATTTAGCAACGCTTGCGGTTGTCCAGTCGCAGTCGACGAAAGACTGGGACCAACCGGAAAACCCAAACCGTTTACTTGATGACAGGCTGCGCAATTTTTCTCAAACACGATCTTACCTGCGGGAATTTGGCCGACCAGGCGCATCGCTGCCGCATACTCGCCAATTACTTCTTGCCGTGATCGCACGGGGGTGTTTGCGAAGATTTGACTGGCCAGTTGTCGAATCGTCGCATCGCGATGTTGGAGCAATGACTCACGTCGAGCAGAATCTATCTCGCTGACGACGATCTCCCCGCGACTGGCAGCTGTCAAAAACGCGCGAGCGCGGGCCTCGCGGGCGAGCATAATGTCGAGCGCCACCTGCCGTACGTTCGGAGTCATGACATTCCACAGCGCCACCAGACGGTTAGTAACTTCCTCAGATTTATCTGCATCGCAAGCGGAAATTGCCGCGATCTGCAAATCGTCAGCGTGTTCCGGGTTGATCAGCGAGAACAAAGCTACGCGACTGCTGCCGGACGGCAGCAGCCCCAATAATTCAACGGCGACAAGTCGATGAGCGATGGTCAGCGCGGGGTCACTGACTATACTGATCGCCAGCCGCTGTTGTGAAACAACCCACGGGCTAATCAGTTGGCCGCCAAGATTTCTTCCAGCTTGCTTCATGCCACGTCCCAAGGCAACCAACAATGGCTCGATTATCGTTTGCTTGGTTGCCACCTGTCCAGCTTCGAGCCGATCGACGAACTTGCGGACTTCGGGGTCGCGCAACTGGGTGCCAACGACTTCGGTGAGTGTGCGCAACATATCAGCCGGGACCGTACTACGATCGCCGAGTAATTCGTTCAACATCTGTGGTGCAAATCGTAATGACGAACTGAGAATCGCAGTTCGCATCCACGCATCGGCTCCATCACGTCGAGCGAGATCGGCGAGCGTTTTGGCGGCAACTGAATCGGATAACTCGCCCAAAGAAAAAGCCACTTGATAGCGCACTCGAACATCCCTATCGCCAGCCAGCGAGACCAGCGTCGCAGCAATTTCCCTATTCTCATTCACGTGCGGTTCACTGAGACGCACTGCACTTTCGCGCAGCCGAGCATCCGGTGAACGCAGTGCAAACAGCAATGTCTCGTGATCTAACTTTCGCAAATTAACCAGAGTCCACAGCGCATGTAGCCGCGCTTGAGGAAACTCACTTGTGCGAACTAATTGCCGTAAATCAGTTACCACATCGATTGCTTGGCGCTCGGCCAATAAACGCTGCGCTGTGTCTCGCCACCATCCATGTGGACTCTCGAGATGTTTAACTAGTTCACTGTTAGGTGTTGCTCGCAAACGTGGAGCAGCCGGTGAGCGAAAACCCTGAGGAGCCAGTCGATAGATCCGGCCGTGTTCGCGCCCATTGGCGAAGTTTAAGTGGCGAGCAACATCCAGTGGTATATGAATCGACTCCAGCACCTCACGATACATATCCAAGCAGTACAGAGTTCCGTCAGGAGCATTCACGAAGTTAACAGGGCGAAACCAAATATCGGACGAACGCAAAAACTCGCTTTTCTCATCGATGCGCTCTGTCCGAAAGGTAACACCGGCGGCCAGTAGTCGCCTTCGGTGTACCAAATTGTTTTGTCCGTCACCAACAAAAATCTGGCCAAGATTCTCGCTGCCGTATGCGCCGCCTCGATACACAGTTGCTCCAGCGGCAGCATCGATCACGTAATGACTGGCTCCGGGAGACGCAGCGGAACGTTCATTCTTGGCGATGCGCCGGGAACTCCGTATCAGCCGCCAACGTTCAATCGGACTGATCCGAAAGATCGGTACTGGACCGGGGGCAATGTTCAATACACCTCGAGGAGCAACCAAGAAGGGATTGCGAGCCAAATAATGATCGGGTTGGACGACGTGCAGTACCGGTTGCGATTCGCTGCACGTAAATCGATTTCCCCAATCATCAAACGTGTTACCAAATTGTACGGTGCCTGTGATCGCCTCCAATTGCTCGGTGTCGGGATTAAATCGAAAGTCGCGGCCATGGATGGCAACTGGCATCGCGCTTGGATTGTCTATTCTGGAAACGGTTCCGCCATTGCCAGCAGTCGTACCGTAAATCCATTGATCCAAACCGAACTGTAGGTTATTGACCATGGCCTGTTGATTCTCAGTTCCAAAACCCGTAAACACTCGACGCTTGACATCGGCTCGGTAATCTCCATCGGTGTCTTTCAGGTACCAAATGTCTGGCGCGGCAGCAACAAACACACCACCTTTCCACGGCACGACACCAGCCGCCCAGAGCAGTTTGTCGGCAAAAATATGTGCTTCGTCGAATGCCCCATCCGCATTGGTATCGCGGAGCAATCGAACTGTACCCAGTGGCTCGCCACCTTCAAACGGTTTGAACGGGTAATCGCGCATTTCACAGACATACAATTGCCCTTCTTCGTCCACAGCAGCCGCGACAGGATCGACTACTAACGGTTCCGCTGCCACTAATTCGACTTGGAAACCATCAGCGATTTCAAAGGTGCGCAGCGCCTCCTGCGGCGACTTTGGTGGTACCGGTTGCAGAAAATCTCTTAGTTCCTGCTGGCTGAGTGTCGAATTGTCAAACGGCTTTTCTTGGTCCGTCGACTTGCCAGAGGATTTCGAAAGCGAAACACCTTGGCGCCAGGGTTCTTCGTGCGACAACAATCCTCGCTGGCTTCGAATTCTCAGCAGGGTGTCTCGAGCGCGCTGAAAATAGGCCAAAACGTTGGCTTTGTCTTGGAATTTTCTCTGCGTATGCAGCAATATCTGACCATCGATCTTTTCAATCCAGCGGTCGAGGGCATCTTGATGGTAAGTTCGTTTGCCCGCGATGTCGATATAGACAGGGTTGGTATGAGCTTCTGCATCCGGCAGTCCAGTAGAAGTCGTTGACCAAGCGCGAAATGCGATCCAGCAAGATTCTTGCGGTTCCAGGGAATACTGGCAGTCCAGCCATCGTCCTTGCCCAGAATCGCGCGACCATTCAAAAGTCTTGGCAACTTTTCCCGACTGAATGAGTTCAATGCGCGTGATCGGTGTTACTTCACAGCGAGCTTGAAGGCGTACCCGATAGCGCTGACCAGGTACTTTTTGCTCGATGATGTCGCCAGGTTTATGTCCATCGATATCTAGCAACAACAATGGGCCGGTGGAAACAAAACTGCGGCCCTTGGACATTTGCCCAAACCACTGCTGAAAGGTTGGTTTCGCCAGCACAGCGTTCTCGCTGCGTTCGAACTGAACATAGGTCCGGCAGTCACTCATGAATCGGCACGCAGGAAAGTCGCTCGCCCCCACGCAAGGAAAACGATATCCCGAATTGAGCATGTCATACCATCCCGCCAATCCGAGTTCGCGATAGATTCCAAATTGTAATAACTCCACGGCACTGACAGTCCCCAAGGCTGCGTCGGCATAGATTTCCTTGGCGTATCCACCGTGAGCTTGAATGGCGAAGCCGCCTTGCGCGATTGCCTCGCCAGCCACAACTCCGTACGCAGGCCCGTCGTCCAGATTGAAGTTCTTGCCTTCGAATACGACCTTTGGCAGCCCATAGATGTTCAGGTGTCCAAAGTGAACACTGCGATATTCCTGGCCGGACAAAATCGTCTGGTTGCCGCGCGAACGGATCGATTCAAAACCCAAAGACCGCAACTGCGGCGAGTCCATTTTCTCCATCGCGCCGTTATACGGACCGGCGGGTTCGTTGTAGCCCAAAAGCGTGCCAAACCACAGATCTTCTGCCTCCATCAGATCAAAGATCGCCGCATCGTCACGATCACTGGTCCTTGGGAAATGCAAGTGCAAGTCGCCGCCAAAGTACTCGTGTTCTGTCATCGCGGCAGATCGCTCCAACAGAATCGACACCGCCGCCGTTTGGCCGGGCAGCACTTCCACGGTAGCTGTCTCCGGGCGATATTCGAAGCCCTTCCACACTTCCACGCGTGTTTGTCCAGCAGGAACTCGAACTTCAGTCTCAGAGTTATAGTAGAAGTAATGCCCGATGTAGCGAAAAGGGGCTTTGCCAGGTCGGTTGCCCCATGCGTTTGGCTGGGGCCACACCGCGGTCATATCAAACCGAGACAAGAATCGGCTCGCCGGTTGATAGTAGTTGCCATCCACGCCAACGATATTCACACGGCAAGGCGTCAATTTTCCGGTAGCCTTGTCGCGCACTTCCAATCGCACTGCACCAGAATTCACGGCGCCGGCCGGCAGGTTCTTGACTGCCCCGGGTTTCTCAAAACCCGGCGGCGTGAAGAAGATCGCCTCTGACTCGGCTGACTGCGCCATTGCGAACATCGGCCACAGCGTCAGCCACAACGCCAGAGAGTTACGGATCAATTGTCGAATCACGCTGTAGCTCCCGGGGTGCAAAAAATGGGCAGGACAGCCAGGGCAAGGCCACACACGACATGCCCCGTTAACGGAACCCGAGTTTCGCGGACGCCTGGTCGATTTTTGCTGCCAGAATGAAATCGTTTTCGCTGAGGCCTTGGATCGCATGAGTCGTGAGTTCAATCTTGACCAGACGGTAACCGGTGATGTGCAAATCGGGATGATGTTGGTCCTCTTCTGCAATTCTCGCTACTTCGGATATGAGCTGCATGGCTTGCACAAAATTCTTCAATTTCCAACTCCGCGAAATCAACTTGCCGTCGTCGCTCAGAATCCAATTCGATCCTAGAGCGACAAGCTGACGCTGTGCTTCGTCGATCGAACATGCCTCAACACCACCTTCGCAAGGCTTGCACTTCTGGCTCGCCAAAGAATTAGAATCATGCACTTCCACAGTGAACTCCCATAGGAATGTTACGTTAGCTCGATGCAATATACACGCTTGAGCAGACTGCGACAGCTTTGTCAGCCGGAACGCGTTAGGCGGTAATCCTGCTGACAAAGTTGCGCAATTTGCTGGCAGTTGAAGTTCTTTCAACATTTCAGAACGTGACCAGATGCGCGGTTGGATCGCGAATCGTCTCCGTCAATGGTTTCCCCATCGGCTTCACCACCAAGCCGAGTTCGCGAAGCCGCTCGGACACACCGTACGAGTCCGCGCAAACAACGCAGGCCTCTAGTACGATGCCATTTGCTTTCATCTCGGTCAGCTTGGCTTGAATGTCTTTATCCGCTGCGACCAGTCGGGCGCTGGGTCCCCAGACGATCAGCCGCACGTCGTCAAACCACTGGTTGCTCTTGGCTGCTTTGCAGTACATCAACACCATTCGATGCGCGACCTCGGGATCGCCGCTGGTCCAGACGATGGTCAGCTTTGCCTTTGCAACCTCTTGCGCGGTGCTGGCCGACAACGAGCTGGACAATCGCGTCAGCAGAATCAACGACAGTATGAAGGCGATGATCAGCACGCTGGGAATGAAATACTTGTTGTCTCGCATCGTAAAATCCTTGAGCAGTAGTTGAGTGTGTAACAAAACTTCGGGCGCTTTCCGCGATTCACCTGTTGGAGTCCGTCGACGATGATTTGGCGGCAAAAAAGTCAACATCGGAGTAGAGTGGAAATTTTATCTGGGCTAATACTTCTGTACCTTGGTCAGCGAAATGTTCCTTACAAAGGACGCAGAGGAATAGCGGATCGAATCTGCCGGGAGGTAAATTTTGCGCAAAAGGCCCATTCTACGCAGACGGAGTATCTAGCTGCCGGGTGTGCCATGATTGCTTTTTTTTCCTGTACCTTCGCACAACGGAAGTGAAATGATGCGTAGAATTAGGGCCTAGTGTAGTCGCCAACGTGCTGCGTCGCTGCTAGCCAAATGGGCTCCTCAAAACCTGACACGATACATACAAGTCTTTTGCACTTTCTCGACAGGAGATACGAAACTTGGCCGAGTTAACTCTTGAAGCTCCTGAAACTGGTCGAACCTATTCTTATGACGCACTGCCATATCCGAGCCATCCATACGAGGCGTCGCATCCGGATCATCTGTATACTATCGCCACACTATTCAGGCTGGAACCCAAACTGCCTGACGATGCTTCGATTCTGGAATTGGGCTGCGCCAGTGGCGGCAACATCATTCCGCTAGCGGTGCAGATGCCGAAGGCGAGACTTGTCGGTGTCGATTTATCGGGCCGGCAAATCGCAGAAGGGCAGGCAACGATCGATGCGTTGAAGCTGCCGAACATTCGTTTGGTTGCGCGAGACTTTCGCGCGATTGACGAGTCCTATGGCAGTTTTGACTACATCATCTGCCACGGCGTCTTTTCGTGGGTGCCACACGAAGCCCAACAAAAGATATTCGAAATTTGCCGCGACCGATTATCGCCAAATGGCGTGGCATATATCAGCTACAACTGCAATCCCGGTTGGTATATGCGCGGGATGATTCGGCAAATGATGCTGCACCATACCAAGCATATCAGCGACCCGATCAACAAAGTAAAACAGGCCAGAGCGCTACTGGCGTTTATCGTGGAAAGTACGGACGGGCAAACCACTCCCTACGCCGTGTTCCTCAAGAATGAGTTGGAGATGTTATCAAAACACACTGATAACTATCTCTACCACGAACATCTCGAAGAGAACAACCATCCCATGTTCTTCTATGAGTTTATGGAGATGGCACAAGCCAAGAATCTGCAATTCTTGAGCGAAAGCAGTTTGGCCAGCATGGTAACGAGCAACTTGCCTCCCAAAGCTGCCGAGTCTTTAACGAAACTCACTAATGACCTGTATCATCGTAGCCAATACACAGATTTCGTTACCAATCGCCTGTTCCGTCAATCACTGATATGCCATCGCGACGTAAAGGTTCATCGTCACTTGGACGAAAATCGACTACCTGGCATGTACTTTGCTGGCAATATTCGGCCCGATGATCCTGCCCAAGGACAGGATGTAAGCCCGACCGTCGAAGTGTCATTCAAGTGCGCCAATGGTCGCGGCATCAAGACTGCCAACGCGGCGCTCAAGGCGCTGATGTTTGCTCTTGGTGACGCCTGGCCCAACTCTCTGACATTGGCCGAGATTTGCCAAAGCGTTGAAAAGCGATTATCTGAGTCGATCGTGGTTGGTGCCAAAGAACAGATATCAATCGCCAATGTCAGTGCATCGCACATCCTGCAGATGATGGTTCGTGGTGATATCGATTTTCGATATCTTCCAGATCGTTATGCGCACTCAATCAATGATCGCCCCATTGTAACATCGCTAGCTCGACTTCAATCGCGGCAGTCGGGAAACATTACCACTCAGCGACACAATATGCTCAATGCCGATCCACTCACCCGCATCGTCATTCAAGTGCTCGACGGATCGCGCACTCGAGCTGACTTGGTAAAATTCATGTCTGACTTGGCGGCTCAAGGAAAGATCTCGGTCAATGTGCAGGGGAAAGCACCCGACGATATGACCATGATTCATGCCGCAGCGATCGACAAGGTCCTTGAGCAACTCCGTCGATCGGCAGTATTGGTCCAATAGAGCAGTATTGATCGAGTAGATTTGCGACCTAGGCAAACGGCATTTTGAAGAGTGGTGGCTACATATCGTAGACCTCGGGGTCGACGTTTGGAGCTTCGCTCATTCGCCGGTGAATGCCTTTGAGTTTCTTTTCACCGGTTGCAAATGGATCTTCGCCTTCCAGAATATCCCCCATTTCCTCCTCAATTTTGTCCGGGTCTTCGCCAGATTCCATTCGGCGAATGGCTTCTTCCATCCCATCGCCCATATGCATTCCCGTCGAGTCCATCAGTTTGCGCATCATGCGAGCCATAGCGCGGGGATCATCTTCATTCATGCCTTCCGCTTCGCCGGCTAATTGCATCATGGCTTGCTCCATCTTTGTTTCATCCATATCAAAATCGGGTGGAGCATCACCTTCGGGACTTTCCGCGCGACCTTTGGAAATCGCAAATCGCGACATTTGCCGCCGCAACTTGTGCTTGCTAGCTTTGGGACACTTGGGAACGCTGTCCGTGTCAACTCTGCGTGAAAGAAAACTGTAAATGGTGTGGCAATCTCGACAATAGAACTCATAAATGGGCACGATGCGATCTTCCTCGAGAAATCAGAAACGCCAATGCTGTGAATCTTGAAACAACTAGCTTACACGAAGGTGATTTTTACTAGTTGCGCATCAAAATGCCTATACGTCTTTGCCTAGCGCGTCTTTTTTCCTTCCATCTGACCACTGGGTTTCAAGCGTCCTCAACCTCTGAAGAACGTTCAGCCGTCTCCTCTGGCGGTTCGCATGCAGCAAGATCTGCAACTGGCTGGTATGGCCGAGCGTACGGCCGAGTCTTATATTCGTGCTGTGCGCAAACTGGCTGCCTATACTCACAAGTCTCCCGATCTCATCGACGAAGAGGAACTGCGAGCTTACTTCTATTACATCCGCAACGATCAACTCTGGGAAGCTAGCTCGATTCGCGTGGCCTACTCGGGCATCAAGTTCTTCTTTCAGCGTACCTGCCCTTCGGTGAAGAAGCGGCCATCGACAAGATTCGAGCGCTGATGGGCTGAAGCTGACCATCATGCACTCAGTCGCTGAAGTCTTTCAGCTCTATGGCCAAGCCTACCGACAGCAGTTTGCCTTGAGCATGCCCGCAGATCAACTGAAGGCCATGTGGGCTATCGAGAATTGTCGGACTGGTAATTTGGGGATCGCCCTCTACGCTTGTCAGCAGTGTGGCAAGTCGCGTTGCGTATCACGCTCGTGCGGCAACCGACACTGCCCAACTTGTCAGGCCGACAAGGGCCAACGATGGCTGCAAGTGCAACTGGACAAGCTCTTGCCTTGCAGCTACTTTTTCCTGTGCTTCACCGTACCGGAATCCGCCAGACTGATCATGCGATCGCATCCGAAGGAGTGCTACAACGCGCTCATGGAAGCGGCTGCACAAGCGCTGATGACACTGGCCAGCAATCCCAAACACATCGGCTCGTCAAAGCTCAGCCTGACCGCCGTGCTGCACACCTGGGGACGCGACATGGCGTACAACCCTCATGTGCATATGGTGGTTGCCGGTGGCGCTCTCAGTGACGATGGTTCCCAGTGGTTGCCATCGCGAGTCGATTACTTAGTACCAGTCCTGGCATTATCGCTGGTCTATCGAGCCAAGGTCCGCGCAGCCCAGCGTCAAGCCGGACTGCTCGATCAGTTCCCAGCGGACGTATGGCAGGCGGAATGGGTAGTTCACTGCAAGCCAGTCGGAGACGGTCAAGGAGCCATGAAGTACTTGGCACCTTACATTTTCCGCGTCGCCATCAGCAATCACCGGATTCAGTCGATTGCCCCAGGCGATGATCTCCAGGGGCAAGTGAAGTACGAATACCGACCAGTCGGCAGCCGCAAAGTCCACAGGCTGA
>SYJV01000461.1 GCA_005798335.1 Planctomycetaceae bacterium
CCAAGCAAGAGTGCCAATATCGCACATTTTTCTATCAGCTTTCCAGCCAATATTATCTCTTACGCGATCATTAGGAACGGCGTAGGATTCTGCGATAAATGAAGAGAATGACGCCGTTGAATTGATCCATAATCCAACCTGAAATCGGATTTCCCAGCACGTTCGATAACCCAATGGCGAGCCTAAAGAACGCGGTCCTCTTGGCTCGCTCGCGATCTGGAAACCAGTAGCTGAGATAAAGGATGATTCCCGGAAAAAAACCCGCCTCGGCAATCCCCAGCAGAATTCGCAACCCGTAGAACGTCCAGACGTCGCGGGCAAACATCGTGGCCGCGGAGATCAATCCCCACGTGATCATGATTCGCGCAATCCACCTGCGCGCACCAAACCGGCGCATCAAGAGATTGCTCGGGACCTCGAATAGGATGTAACCGACGTAGAACATCCCATAGCCGAGATCGAAGGTGGCCTTGCTCAACCCGAGATCATCTTGCATCGCCAGCCGCGCAAAACCGACATTGGCTCGATCGAGAATGTTCAAAACGTACAACAAGCAAATAAACGGAATGATCCGCCAAGCCACTCTGCGAAGAGTTTGGGAAGGCAATAGGCAATCGGCAGTAGGCAGTTGGGAAGGCAGTGGGGAATCGGCAGTAGGCAGTAGGGTATCGGCTGCGTCTTGTTTTTCCTTCATGTTCAATACTCTTCTACTGCCTACTGCCTATTCCCTACTGCCTTCTTCTATTGCCTTCCCCTACTGCCTACTGCCTATTGCCTAATACAAAACAATTGCTCTTCCAGGACCACCGTGGCAATCGCGCACTTTGACGGCAGCGAATAGAAAATACGCGCCGGAAGCTGGTATCTTGCCGACGTTGATCAGAAACTCAACCCCGACCATCTCGCGGCTGCCAAGTGCCCAGTAGGTCATCAAGGCTCGACGCGGATCAACTCCGCCAAGGTCCGGTGCATCGCTGGCAACGCAGCGAATCCCTTTCTCTTTGAGGTAGAGGATCGCGTCGGGTCCAGGCGCAGGCCAACCTTCAGTTTTACCGCGTATTGGATCGAGCCACATCGCAGGGTTGTCCAAAGGTGGTTGAAGATGGCGGTCGTTATATCCTGTGCGAAATATGACGATATCTCCTGGTCGCAGTGCGCTCGTGGTGCGTTCAAAGGCTTTCACATGATCGGCGGTGATCTCCGGAGACATGGGCCAATTGGCTGGCGTAGTGGAACCGACCAGCGACCGGACATCGATGACTCGTGCTTCACCGCAGGTCCATTCGATTGGGATCTGTTCGGTCGTCAGGGTGCTCGATCCACGTTTGCCATACTTCTTTTCAAATTCCTCCAGCCATCCTCGCACTTGGGGCGCATAGGGGATCGGATTGTCGTGACCAGGTAGCGCATACGCTGGCGGGACGAGATGCGTACCGGTCGTGGCATCCATCATATGCCCATGGTGCCACATATCGAGATACTCAGAGTACAGGAAGTCGAACTTCAAATAGACTTGACGATGATTTCCAGAACCGTATCCAGGTGATGTCAGTGGCAGTTTGGGCGATAGCGTGGGCGACAGATCGATCGCTCGCTTTTGACGACACGACTCGATCAATCGTTTCGGCAGACCTCCTCCGACAATCGAAAAGGCACGGCCTTCGCCGTACGGCCCGCCTTCGTGTTTTGGCCCAAGCATGCAGTAGAACGCTCCAGTGGCTGGCAACTCACGAAGATTGGTTGCTCCTTCGGTCCAAATCATGCCGTACTTCAACCCCGCATAATGTGTCGGCTCTTGCAGATCCGGGAGTGGTCCCATACTGGCGCTGTCGGTACCAAGCGTAAGGACACCGCGTTTCCCCAAAAACTCCATGCAATCGGGATCGGGATCGGGATAACCGGGCGTCTTGCGGTCGAGCATATCCGCAATGTATCGACTCCCTTCTGGCAGCGGCCGATAGTAGGTGTCCGAGTAATCACTGCGAAACAGAACCACATCGCCAAATCGGACTGGCCGGTGCTGCTTCTCGAACCGTTCCACGTGTTCGATTTTGACCAGCGGGCTGACTCCCTTCGGCGCTTTGTCGAGCAGATCGAGCACATCCACTACGCACGCTTCGCCACCGAATTGCCAAGGTTCAATCTTATCCGTATACGCCAATCCAAGCGGTCCCGATTTCTCCCGCTTTAGTTCCGGCCTCGCAACCGAATGTGGCGGGACATCGAGTTGCGTGCCAGTGTTGCCATCAATTAGAAGTGTATCAATGTTAAATACTGACTCCGGCCCTATCGTTCGCGAATGGATGATCGCGAATCGCGGAAAGGGATAGCTCGGCCAGGTGCATGGATACTCTGGAGCGATCAGCAGAGAGTTGTCGATAAAACGACTTTGGTCCCGCCGGGGTTCATCGGCTTGTACCGTTGCAAAAGCGGCAAGGACCATCAGCAATGCCGACGCGGCAAATCGTCGAATTCGAGTGAGCGATAACCACAGCATCTCTCGATAAGGTTCTGCCAGAGTTGTTGTGGATTGTTTCCCGATCCAACGATGGATCGCGGAGCGAACCACAGCAATCTTCATTCGGTTTGTGCTCTGGGGCCTTTGCATGTTAGGACCTCACGTTGCTGGTGGATTCAGGCGTCGTTCAATTCATGGTAGTAATGTAGCGTACGTGCAATTCCGGACGCGAGCGCGGTCGCTTGCCAATCAGTCAGGATTTTGGCGATGGGTCTTGGACAAGGTGAAACATTGGAGGGAATAGCCTGACCGGCCACTTTGATCAAACCGGTGGCACTGGGGAGTTGGCATTCGATCAGATTCACGAAATCCTCTGGCGTAGCGGGCTCGCTCGGGAGATCTACGATTGTCGCACCCTGCGGGCACTCGAAAACTCCTCGAACGAAACCTCGTGCAACATCTTCGACATAGTCGTAGCCCGCACTTCCCGTGTAGCCGATGGTGTACGGTTCGCCCCGGACGGCTGCGCGGCAGGCCAGCGACGGTCCGGCCGTCAGTCCGAGTTCGCGCTCCGGCCCGAATACGACATGCGGTCGCAGCGCTATCGAACGTAATCCGAAATGCCGCCAATATTGCTCGGCCACGAGATCAACCGCCAGTTTGAACGCTCCGTAGAACATGGGCGGAGCCAGCGAATTATCTTGTTCGCTTCCGGACGGTAGGTCGCCATGGATCGCAAACGAACTGGCATAGCTGAAAGCCGCTATGCGACCGGTTGTCCGAGCCGCATCAAAGATTGCCGTGCTGCCGAGCACGTTGATCTCGCAACCCCGGAACGGGTCTTGCTGGCAATCAGGTGTCAAAAGAGCGGCTAAGTGAATGATGTGGGTGACGCTTTCGCGATCGAATAAGCTCGCAAGACCGTCGCGATCGGTCAGCGAAGTATCGAAGAACTGAACATCCGAACCGTCAGCCCCCAGAACGCGCTTCCAGCGATCGCGTGCCGGGCGTAGATCCAGTGCGATGCTGCGCACGCCTCGTTGCGCTAGCTCGCGCAGAACCCAAGTCCCGATGAAACCGCTGGCGCCAGTGACAAGCACGATCGGCTCGTTCAACGCTTCACCTCATTGACAATGTTCGGCAATGGCTCACCTCGCAGCGCCATGACCGCGATGCTGGTCGCCGTTTCGCGAAGCGTTCGTGAAGCTCTAGGGCTTGCCGAAGCGATGTGTGAGGCCACAATTACATTGGGCATTGAACGCAGCACATTGTCGAGCGGAATTGGCTCGGGGTCGCACACATCAATCGCCACACCGGCCAGATGCCCCGACTGCAACGCAGCAACCATTGCCGCAGTGTCGATGAGATCACCACGAGCCAAATTGACTACCAGCGATCCTGGTTTCATCAGCGCAATAGAAGTCGCGTTAAGCAGCTTCTTTGTCTGAGGCGTCGAAGGACAATGCAGCGTCACGATGTCGGATTGGGCTAGCAACTCGTCAAACGAAACAGGATCGCAACCCGCGCTGCGTATCGTATCGCTCGGAACGAAGGCATCGAAAACCAACCGGCGACTTTTGAATGGAGCCAACCGTGCGGCGACTTCACGTCCGATGCGTCCGAAACCGACGATGCCCACTGTCTGGTCGCGGAGCGTTCGCATTTGATCGAGCGGCGTAGCCAATCCCCATTTGCCATCGCGGATACGCAGCGTATTCGGCACCACCTGCCTGGTTGCCGCGAGAATGAACGCCAAGGTATGATCGGCGACTTCGTCGATACAGTATTCTGGCACATTGCAAACGGGAATGTCGTGTTGGCGCGCCGCGACCAGATCGACGTTATCAACTCCGATCCCGTATCGTACAATGACGCGCGCTCTCTGCATCGCCGCGATGACTTCCGCGTTGATTGGCGCGAATTGCGTGATCACGGCGTCGGCGTCGGCAACGAGCGCTTTTAATGCGGAAACTTGCTTGTCGTTGCCGCTCCGCAACTGACCTCCTGCAGCGGTCACGATCGACTGTTCAATATCGAGGTTCGGGAAGGTGTAGTCGGTAATGGCAACTGTAGGCATAACTGAATAGGAGTGGGAGTATCGGCGATGGGGAGTAGAAGAATTCGGGGAAGTAGGGAATGGGCAATGCTCCGTCCGACTGCCTGCCGTTGGCAGTTGTCGATTGTCAGATAATCTATACCCATCTTGTGACCTCTGCAACCACGCGTTGAGAACTTGCCGTTTTGGCCCAATACCGTTCAACGAACGTGGGATAAGCTTCCAGCTTGTCAATATCTTGTGCAAGCAATGGCGAAACTCCGCTACAGATTGACAAGCTGGAAGCCTTGTTATACCCCACATCTTTTTTGACATAAGTTGAACAATGACCAGTTTTCATAAATTCCCAAACGTTACCTCGCTAGCAAAGAAAATCGATGTAAAGATCTCAAGAAAAGTATCCAAA
>SYJV01000462.1 GCA_005798335.1 Planctomycetaceae bacterium
CATAACTTGGTCACCGGCACAGGGAGGGCGAGGCTCCCGCCGAACCAGTTTGGCTTTTTTGGGAGACAAAACCAATGGGAATTGGCTCGGCGGGAGCCTCGCCCTCCCGGTGCCGGTGACCAAGTTATGATCGACGCTGAATTGGATATGTTACCGTCGCTGCCTAAATCCTCAAGCGACCATACCCAATTCCTAGCTCTTAGGCTCAGTCATTAGGTTGCTGTCCGCCAGCCATTCAACCAAACGCTTCGGCCAGGCACCAGCCGCAGATCGAGTATTGGGTCGATATCCGAATCCGTGTCCCGCGTTGGAGTAGATGTGTAATTCTGCCGGGACCTTGGCCGCTTGATATTTCAAATACAACTGGGCCATACCCAATGAAATGTCTGGACGGTCGTTGGCACCGAGTGCGATAAATGCTGGTGGCATGCCTGATTCTACGCTAAATCGCTGGGAACTGCCTGGATAGATCAGCACTTGGAAATCAGGTCGAGAGCTTGCGCGTTCGATTAAATCAGGCGCCTGTGCACTGCCGGAATCCGATTTCATCGACGCGAGCGCCGCCAGTTCGCCACCTGCGGAGAAGCCAAGGATACCGATGCGGTCGGATTGTACATTCCATTGATTCGCTTGCGTTCGCACCATTCGAATAGCGCGACGCGTATCCGCCATGGCATGTTCATCGACTGTGTAGGTAGTTCCAGTTTCTCGGGCTAATCGATACTTCAAAACAAAACCTGCGATGCCATGATCTGCGAACCATTGAGCTAATGAATCGCCCTCATGACCCAGGCACAACATGCGGTGCCCACCACCTGGCGCAATAATGATCGCCGTACCAGTCGCTTTCGCAGAGGTGGGCAAATAAGGCGTGATCGATGGATGATGAACATTGGTCACGTTGCATTTCCCTGGGCCAACATCGGCTTTCTCTGGCTCAGACATGCGAGCAGCAGAACCTGGCGCACCATCGATCCACAGCGGGATCGCCGTAATTGAATTCTCAGCAGTTACGCATGAGACATCAACCAGCGCGATTAACCCAATCAAGAAACCGGTTTCTGCTAATCGAAACAGTCGTTTTTCAAATTCGTATTTCATAAGGAGTTTTTCCGCAAGCGGTTGATTGCTCGTAAGGCGTTGCTCACAGCAACTAATTGGTTTTTCATTTTACCGGCCTTAATCATGGGCTGTAAACGCCCAGCAACGCTTGGTGATAAGCGAGTAATCGCAGACGCCCTGTCATTTCTTAATCCTGCCAGATAAGATATTTACATTCTTTTCAGTCACGGATACGTTCTCGAAGTCTCTTGCGGTCCATCAATTTTGGACAGAGAGGTTAACCGTCGATGATTCCCTCCCGAAGCTTTCTTGCGAGCGTGCTGTTGCTGGTCGTACTCCCGGTTGTTTGTCTGGCTTGTTCGGTGCCGGTGTTCAGGTACGCGATCGAGCATTGGAACCCGGATGGCTACGTCGTGCGTGTATTCTACAAAGGTGAATTATCCGCTGAACAGAATCAATGGCTGAATCAACTCCGAGGTAACGATTCCTCGGAGTCCAAGCCCAACATTAATCTGCTGCTCGTCAATCTCGATCAACCGCTGGAAGGTGATTCGGCAGAGGTGTGGAAATCGCATCCAAGCGACGCGTTGCCCGCCATGATTGTACAGATGCCTGTCAGTGCACCAGCGCGGGCGACCCCAATTTGGCAAGGGGAACTCACTGCCATGGGTGTCCAGCAGTTGATTCGATCCCCGATGCGATCGGAGATAGAGAAACGATTGCTTGACGGCGATTCGGTCGTTTGGGTACAGTTAGACAGCGGCCAATCCGAGAAAGACAATCTAGCTTTTGAAGTGCTGAAAAAGGAACTGCAACGGTTGGAGAAGGAAATTGAGCTGCCAAAAATTGAAGAGGCCGATTTGCCTTCGCTGTCCGTTGCTCCAGCCGAGCTCAAAATTAGATTTTCAGCGCTGCGCGTTGCTGCAAATGATCTGAAGGAGAACACCCTGCGCGAGATGCTGCTATCCGTAGAAGCGGACTTGCGTGACGAGTCAGTCCGAAACTTGACGATGGCATTTCCGGTGTTTGGTCGAGGCCGGGCGCTGTATGCGTTGACGGGCGAAGGTATCAATGCCTCTACCATCGAAGATGCTTGCCGATTTCTCACCGGTGCATGTCAATGTACGGTTAAGGCCGAGAACCCCGGCGTTGATTTACTGCTGTCGGCAAACTGGAGTTCGCTAGTCACCGTATCGCAACCTAAAGAAGTCGACGTCGATCTGGTGGGATTGGGGATCGCGAGTTCGATACCCGCAAAGCCGAACCAAGTAGAAACCGACAAGACGTCCGCAGACGCCCAGCAGCCAGCTCCGAGCGCGCTGGCCGCATCAACCAACGTGCACGAGCCGCCAGCGACAACAGCGACGACCGCGAATCAAAAGATGCATGCGATTGACGAGCTGCAACAGAGTGACGCGCAACGAGTCGGGTTGCTTGCACTGGGCCTGGGTACGATCGGTGTGGCCGCTGTGTTTCTAGTGGGATTGCTGCTCTTGGCCAGGCGGCCTCAGTGAATCAGCTAGGGTTGCGACGGTCTTCCATTAGGTGGCGCCACACGCTACTTCGGCAGCAAGGCCAAAACTGATTGGCTGGGGCGAGCAATGACGTGAGCAGCAATGAGTTTGCCCAGCCCTTCGACCTTTAGTTTGGCGGCATCAATGGCAGCGCGAACTGCTGCAACATCGCCCCGAACCACAACGGTTACGTAACCACCACCGAGCTTTTCCTTGCCGACGACATCGACTTGGGCGGCCTTGCAGGCAGTATCTATCGCCTCAAAAACGGCGGTGAAACCCTGAGTTTCGATGAAACCTAATGCTTGTACAGGATCGTTGGACACTTGAGTTTTCTCGCTTGTATGTGAAAGTTCAAATGGGTTCGAGTCAAACTGTTTAACGACGTTTTGTTGGATTAAGGGATTGAATTCCACTGGACTAGCAATTCCCTTCGCACCCCCATCGCTCAATCTTGGAATAACTGTCTTGACGGGGCGTCCTTGCAATTCCTGGGCGACGCGGAATCCAGCATCGATCGCAGCGGACACTGCGGCGACAGATCCAACGATTTTCAGGCACACTCCTAACATGTCGTTCAATTCGACCTGCCAAAGTCGAATTGGAGCCGCTTTTTCCATGGCGTCGAGTGCCACAACCGCAGGAGTCCATCCAGCGATTTCCAACACACCAAACGCAGTATTGGGAGCTGCCATAATCGTAAAATGCGCTCAAGAAGGAATCATCGTTAATAGGTTGTATTGTAGTCTACTTTACGATTCGCAAATCGGAAGTCTTATTGGTCGAACTCGTCGGGCTCTTGGTGCACTTCTTCGCGGCTGCGCAATTGGCAAAAAAGGGCCCGCTTTTGGTCGGGTAACGAGTAATCAAACCCCAGCTTGTGCAAGAAATGATCGGAAGAACTAATCGCCATCACTTCCATAACCCCACGCTGTCGCGCCAGCTCAACGCAATGACGTACTAATTGGCTGCCCAATCCGTGACGCTGGAATTCAGGATCAACCGCCAAGCATTGGATTTCAGCTAGCTTTCGCGAATAAATCTCAACCGCCGCAAAGCCTACCACTCGGTCGCCAGCCACCGCAACAAATCCACTGGGAACCAAAGTTTGCATTTCAGCCCGAGTTCGTTTAAGCAACTTTCGCTGTTGCACGAATGGTTTCAGCAGCGCATTAACAGCAGAAACGTCGGCTGCCCCAGCGCGCCTAACGATAACCGAGCCGGTCGACGGTTGGTCGTCTGAATCTGTTTCATTCAATATGGCTCTCCGATTCTTTACGAATGCTGTTAGGTGCTGTTCGAATCGAACCCAGTCTACTTTCCGGCACTATAGTACGCTCTTGGGTGCTATAACATAACCATTACATCGAAATTATCTACGGCTGAAGTGACGTGGGAAAAGCTTCTAGCTTGTCGATAGGTAGAGTCAACCATGAGAATCGCGGTATTAGTTGTTTGTTGTGCACTCTTTTTGGACAAACTCGTTTGGTCTGCTCAGCCAACGCGGACGAACCTGATTTTTATCTTGACAGACAATCAGGGCGCATGGACTCTTGGTTGTTACGGTAATCCCGATATTCGCACACCCAACATCGATCGGTTAGCAAGAGAAGGCACCAAGTTTACGCGTGCTTTGAGCAGTAACCCGGTTTGCTCGCCGACTCGCGCGACATTCTTGACTGGCCTGATTCCTAGTCAGCACGGTGTACATTCGTTTCTCGATCCCCAGTACATGATGGGACCGAGAGCCTATAACACTCTCGCAGAATTCACATCGCTGGGCGAAATCTTACGAGCCGAAGGATACACTTGTGGACTGAGCGGTAAATGGCATTTGGGAGCAAACCTCCAACCGTCGGAAGGATTTAGTTTTTGGATTACCAAACCTGACGGTTCGACGCGCGAATTCTACGACCAAGATGTCATTGAACATGGCCAAGTTCGTAAAGAAGCTGGATACACCACGGAATTATGGACTCGTAAAGGAATTGAGTTCATCGAACAAAACAAAGATCGTCCATTCTGTTTGTTCTTGGCGTATAACGGTCCCTATGTACTTGGCAACCTGATGCTCAACGCGTCTCGCAATCGTCATGCGGCGGAATATCGCGGTCATCGGTTTACTAGTTTTCCCGTTGACTCCATGCACCCTTGGCAATTTGCGAACAAGCAGTTTCATAATCAACAAATTGCTATGGAGCGAACGGCGTGTGAAGTCAGCGGCGTCGATGACGGAGTCGGCCACATCATGGAGTCGCTCGAAAGATTGAAATTGGATGATAATACCCTGGTCGTGTATACAGCGGATCAAGGTTGGATGGGCGGACAAAACGGAATCTGGGGAATGGGCGATCACCTGCGACCAACGGGCGCCCATGAAATGATGATGCGCATTCCCATGATTTTTCGCCAACCAGGAACAGTTGCAGCGAACAAGTCGAACGACTTGATCGTCAGCAACTACGACTTTCTACCCACGGTGCTTGGACAACTTGGCTTGAGTGACAAAATGCCAACGTCTCCGAAATCGCCTGGGCGCGACTTTTCACCGGCACTGCGCGAACAGCAACTCGACTGGGAAAACGTAGCGTTTTATGAAATGGAGACCACGCGTGCCATTCGTATCGAAGATTGGAAGTACGTAGCCAGATTTCCCAACGGGCCATTTGAACTGTACAACATGCAAACCGATCCAATGGAGAGATTCAACCTCTATGGCCAGCCCAATACTCAGACCATTCGCGACCAACTCGCACAAAAGCTGACCAGCTTTTTTGAACATTACGCTGATAGTCAATACGACCTATGGAAAGGTGGGCGTTCCAAGGCCAAGCGACATACGCCATAAGTCATAGGAATTAGGTCTAACGTTTCTTGCGTTTGCTGGGCAATTCACCTACTGGGTCGTCGAAATTAAAGGTCAGTAGTGCGAGATCGGTGGCTACGACCTGATCGGCGAATGCGGTCGATTCTCCCTGACCGACGGTGGCGGTGCGCGAATTCAATAAGTTGATGGTCAGCAGCGCGTCGATCGCGGACAGGAATCCATCACCACTGGTGTCGATAAAGCCAAAGATCCCATTCGCGCCCGCAAAGTTGGTCGGCAAGAATCGGGCGCTGCGCAGGTTGATCTCGTTGATGATCAGTAATACATCGATTGCCGAGATCGCGCCATCAGCGTTAGTATCCAACGCATTTCCGAGATTTTGAAATGGACGCTCGCGAGAAAAATCGAGTACAAACACCTGAACTGTCGCAGAGGAAGAACTTAACCCCTGATCATCGGTCAGTCGATAACTGATGCGATCAACGCCCGAATAACCATTGGACGGAATATAGCGCAACGTGCCATTGGAGTTGACCTGAAACGAGCCGACGCCGCTGCCCGCCACAGTAACCTGTGCTGAGGCCAGCGGACCATCAGGATCAGAGTCATTTGCCAATATCGCAATATCGATCGGCCCACCATTGGCCTCCATGCTTGCGAAATCTCCCACAGCAACCGGCGGTTGGGGCTGGGGCACGGAGACCTGCAAGCGATAGGACGGATTGGCTGCCCCCGGCGCTGGTTGCACGAGCAAGTAATATGTCTGGCCGCGCTGAACGTTGACCCTAGCAATTTCTTGGTCGGCAGTAGTAGCCGAACTGGCCAAATTCGCCCCGGCAGAATCCTGCACATAGAGATTCAAATTTCCAGCAGCGTTCGCGTGTGCCAAGACAACTTCAAGTGGACCGTTTGAGTTTGGGACAATCTTGAAGTAGTCGACGTCGCTGGTCACATGAATAGATAAATCATCAATGGCTTGGCCGGCGGGGCTGAGCAAGGTTGCTTGCGTCTGGGAGTCATTGGATTCCAAGCGGTCGGGAGGAATCGCTGAAGGATCGTAGACGAGATTCAGCCAAACATTTTTATCCGCAACTTGTACACTGGGAATTATCACTGGGTATAGCAATCCGCCGCCAACGGCGGTCGCGCGGTAAGTACCCGCAGGCACTTCAATCTGATAACCGCCGGCCGACATGGACGAGGTTGTGAATTTCCCGGCACTCCCTTCGAAAGTGATCTGAACACGGCCGATTCCTTCACCAGCCTCATACCAGGTACTGTTATTCGTATCTTGAAAGATCGTGCCAACGATCATGGGGGCTGCGTTGAATAATTCGCCAAAGTTCTGAGTATTGATCAGAGGACCGACGTTTACGCCATCGCCGTTCCCGGGGCCGGTCGTCAGCACCTGGCCAATGCGATTAAATTCTGGCCGTCCGAAATTTACTCGGTGACCGCGCCCATCCTGCATCCCGTTGGCACCTGTTCCCCAATCTATGACATAGGCCCCGATCGTATACGCTACGGATCTCGAATAAGAATACACGTTCTCGCTGATGCGTCCACCTGTAAAACCAGCCGCTGATAATCGATTGCGCAGTGTGGCTTCGCCCGGCAACAGATGGGACTGAGTGTTCGCATCGCGCATTAGATTGTTATGGATCGTCGCCGCGTTATAGATTGGTTCGCTCCAGGCCAATGGTGGCTGGGGCGTTAGGACTTGCCACTCTTGTTGAAGTACCGTTCCATTGACACCAAAGAACTGGACGGTCGAGTCGATAACGGGATCGCGCGCCTTGATGGGATTGGCGGACGAGAACCAGCGTGGAAACTCGTTTTGCGGATCGGTGCGAAAGCGATTCGTCAACTGCATCAGCTCCTGCTCTGAGGCACTGGGATCGATCGCCAACAATTGTCGAGCTTCCATGTATTCGATCAACAGTATGCGGTGCAAAGTTCGCGTCTGTCGTCGATTGTGCATGCAATTCACTCACGTGGAACAACGATTCGATTGCCGACCGCTGTCAGTTTGTTGGGTAAGGCGAGCGGCAGATGGGCTCTTTCCAATACAAGCCCGACGCGCCAGCGAGTGCGTCAATCCAGGCAGGCACG
>SYJV01000463.1 GCA_005798335.1 Planctomycetaceae bacterium
CGGCCACTTCGCTCATTGGCGTCAGCAGCGGCAAGCGCCCCTTGTCATCGGCTAGAGTTTCATAGGCCAGGCAGGTCGCTTGAGTGGCCAACATGGCTTCGGTCAATTCTTGACTGGCCGCAAAATGAAAATAAGTGAACAGGGTGTGGTGCGGCCCGATCAGTGAATATTCTTCGGGCTGAGGTTCCTTCACTTTGACAATTAACTGCGCCGCGTTATAGACATCTTTGAGACTTGCGACCAGTTTTGCGCCGGCCTGCAAATAGGCATGGTTCGCTAGCCCCGACCCAAGCCCCGCGTCGGCCTGTACGACCACCGAATGCCCTCGCGCTTTCAATTCCTCGACCCCAACCGGCAGCATGGCAACGCGATATTCGTCCGGCTTAATCTCACGCGGAACACCGATGATCATTCGCTGCTTTCTCCAATTCTCACGATCGCCAAAATCGATACTCAATCTCGCAGGATCAATGTTGGTCGGCTGGTGCCTCGTAGTGAAATGCCGAATGATCTGCCGGGCAAGCCTGCAAGATACCGGGCAGGAATTTAGGTCTCTTCGTCGAGAACCTCGGAATCGCCATCCAATAATTCTTCGCCCTCTTCACCGTCGCTTGCGGGGAACATTTCGCTATCGTCGGGTTCGATTTCGTAATCGTCTTCGAGCTCTTCCTCGAAGTCGTCATCAAAATCATCGTCAAAATCGTCGTCATCAAAGTCGTCGAATGGATCATCCTCGACGATCTTGTCGTCACCCAGGGGAATGTCGCCTCCTTCATCGCTGTCGCCGTCGGCGCTATCCAAGTCGCCGTCCTCCGACCCCTCGTCGTCCGACCATTGGCTGGCTACTAAAGGAGTTGATTCTGGCAGCACGCAGGTTAGCGCTTGTTCGAACCAGTCCTCATCCTGACCATAGGACAATGGCATATCGGAGCTCACTTTCGCGGGACGAGCATAAAAAGTAGAAACGTGATTTCGCCGCCATTGTAGTTTCGAAGCACGGCCAGCTCAACGACATCAACTCCATAATGGACTCGATGTTGATCAACGTTGGCATGTCTAGCTAACTTTATCGATAATCGCTATGGTTGACCATTCTCCTTACACTTCCAAAACTCGCAAGGCCACCGAGAACCATCGATGCAACATGCCCAGCGATTGCCGTCGATGTCGCTTTGCCGCGCGAGTGAACATCCTATAATCTGCATTCGACGCTGACCCCATTGGGAATCATGCCCACAATTTAACTCAAGCATTTGGACAGAGCGAGGTGTTTGTGACACAGAGAATCGTTGTTCGTGAGGCTGCTGAGTGCCGATATGACTTGGTTTCCTTGGGCGAAGTCATGCTGAGACTGGACCCAGGCGAGATGCGCGTACGCACTGCACGCACATTTACCGTTTGGGAGGGAGGCGGCGAGTACAATGTCGCCCGAGGACTTAGGCGGTGCTTTGGTATGCGAACTGGATTGGTGACTGCCTTGGCCGACAACGACGTCGGACGATTGATCGAAAATTACATCTTGCAAGGCGGCGTGGATACGACTTGGATCAAATGGGTGCCTTACGATGGTGTCGGACGCAGTGTGCGCAATGGTCTCAATTTTACAGAACGCGGCTTTGGCGTCCGCGGAGCGCTCGGTATATCCGACCGCGGCCATACTGCTGCCTCGCAGCTCAAGCCGGGAGACGTAGATTGGGATCGGCTGTTCGGAGAACTGGGAGTGCGCTGGTTTCATACCGGTGGGATTTTCGCAGCTCTGTCGGCTAGTTCTGCGCAGGTGGCGATCGAAGCAGTGCAATGCGCTGCTAAACACGGGACGATCGTATCGTACGATCTCAACTATCGGCCTTCGTTATGGAAAGGCATTGGAGGTGTCGATAAAGCTCGCCAAGTCAACCGTGAGATCGCTAAATATGTCGACGTCATGCTTGGAAACGAAGAGGATTTTACTGCGTGCCTGGGCTTCGAAGTCAAGGGACTGGACGAACATCTCTCGAATATCGAAGTTTCCGCTTTCCAGGCAATGATCCAAGACGCGATTCGCGAATTCCCGAATTTCAAGGCAGTAGCTACGACCCTGCGCACTGCTCAGTCAGCCACGCAGAACTCCTGGGGTGCTATCTGTTGGTACCAAAGCGCATTTCACCATGCGACCTACCGCGAGAACCTTGAGATCCTAGATCGTGTCGGTGGCGGTGATAGTTTTGCTAGCGGATTTATCTACGGTATGTTGACTTGTGGCGATCCCAAAATGGCCATCGAGTACGGTGCCGCCCACGGTGCCCTGGCCATGACCACGCCGGGCGATACTTCGATGGCCACTCGCGAAGAGGTACAACGATTGGTCGAGGGTGCCGGTGCCCGCGTGATCCGATAAACTGACGACCCGTAGCTTTGACTAGTTGGACAGCGCCACCTTTTTGCAAATACAAGCCCGAAGCGCAAGCGAGTGAATAACTTACGACGATTATGAAAATTCACTCGCTTGCGCTTCGGGCTTGTATTCCGCCAAAAAGGTGGCGCTGTCCAACTAGACAATTGAAGCAGGTACATTTTCGAGCAGTTTCGCGATCAGTGGCAACAGTTGCTTTTTGCGGCTGACAACACCGTCGAGCTGATACAGGTGGCTGTCGACGCGAGGGAAGTTTATCTCCTCCCAATCATTTGGTTCGTGCGACATCAGCAGCAAACTGCCATTGGTCACGATGTCGGTTACCAATAGCGCTGAAAACTCCAATCGACGCTGACGAGCCAGTTCCGCCAGCGCGGTCAGCAGCTCTTCTCGCCGATTCCAAAACAATTCGAAGCCAATTTCTTCGATCTGGGAAATGGAGAAGCGAATTCCATGCTCGACAAACTCTTTGCAGTCCTCGCGAACAACTTCTTCGGGCTTACAACTGCGCAGTGCAGAACCGACCTCGAAGAAATCCTTGGCATAACTGTCCAATTCGCAGTCGCAAAAAGGACGCAGCCACTCCAAGCAATCGCGATCAACGTCGGTCGTTGTGGGCGACCGCAGCAACAGCGTATCGGAAATTATTCCCGAAGCCATGCACAACGCGATTCCCGAACTGGGCGCCACGCCGGCAGCGCGGAATTGTCGGGCTACTAACGTGCATGTCGATCCGACCGGTTCATTGATGAAACGCATCGGTTGGGAAGTCTTGAGTCCGCCTCCCAACCGATGATGATCGAGAACTTCGACGATATCCGACTCTTCCGCACCGAATACTGCTTGGCCCAGCTCATTATGGTCGACCAGGATAAGCTGTGGTTTAGGAGGATTGATCAAATCGGACTTGGAGAGCACGCCAATCAATTTGCCGCTGTCGTCCAAGACGGGAAATAGCTTTTGCCGAGCACGCTCGACGACTTGACGCGCGTCGGCGATCGGCTGTTTGGCAGGCAGACTCAAGAACTCGCGCTGAATCGCGGCATCGATCGATCGAGCGGACTTGATACGCATCGTCGTAGTCGCAGTATCGTGAGGACTCTTGATCACAGTCACGTGATTGGCTTTGGCCAAATGCATCAAGCCAACTGACAATTGATATCCGCCTGTAACCACGATTGCGCGAACTGCATGCTCCAGCGCCGGCAACTGAATGGTCGGGCGATCACCGCTGACCACCAACAATCGTTCCGCCGGAAACTGGTGCAGTCGTTTGGTAAATCCTTCGGCGCTCATGGCACCGACCATCACGTTCAACTCTGACCTTTCATCGGGATTAACCACATGTTGAAATTCACCGTTGAGCACCTCGCGAATCTTATTCACGCTGGTGACCACTTGACGAGTCTGAACCGATTGCGAGTCTTCTTCGAAAACGACTTTCAACAAATCGAGCAAGGTGAGCATGCCCACTAGTCCGCCGGATTCGCTAACCACCGGAACAGCACCAATATTGAAGTGCTTCATGCGTTCGTAAACTTCTGAGAAAATCTCAGTCTCAGTGGCGGTGACTGCGTTCAAGCGGCATGCGTGTTGTACCTCGGGGCGCACGTCCATGATGATGCGCGGCGCGTTGACACCAGCGCAGCGCAGGGCAAACTCGGTTCGCTTGTTGGGAGCGCCGCAGCAGGCCGCGACGGCATCGGGACGCGTAGTTCGCTGCAAAAGATCGGCGTAACTGATGGCTGCGCAAATGGCATCGGTATCCGGATTGCGATGCCCAAAGACTAATGTTGTCATCCTATGCCGTTGCGTCCCTTCAATTTGGTTGGATCGCTTACGATGCTATCAGCAACTCAGAAATTCACTTGATACGAAATTGATGCCCAGCGACTTCCATTTCGCATCGATATAGACTTGTCCGCGCTGTAATGTACAGAGTCTTGTTCTGAGCGCCGGCAAAAGTGACGTTTGCAGGCTGCTCGGCAACTTCAATAATGCCCAGGAGGTTGCCATCTTTGTTGAACACCTGAATCCCAAGGGCCGAAGTGATGTACAAATTGCCCAGTACATCGACGGTCAGACCATCGCCTCCACCGTTGGTATTGCCCTCGCGTTGTTTTAGCTCGCAGAAAACTCTTTTGGAACCCAGCTTGCCCGGCTCAAGCACGTCAAATGCAAACATCTGGCGTTGCAGGGACGGAATGACGTAGAGAGTCTTCTCGTCGGGTGAAAGGATCACGCCGTTGGGTGCTGCTAAGTCTTGAGCCAGTCGGGTAACTTTGCCATCCGGAGCGCGATAGTAGAACGCTTCGGTACCTTGTGGCCAGGGCATGGGAGCGCGAAATCTGGGATCAGTAAAGTAGATTCCACCTTGGCGATCGATTACCAAGTCGTTGCAAGCATTAAATCGCTTGCCATCATAATTTTCGGCCAGCAACGATACTTGCTTGCTGCCTAAATCGATCGAGGCGATGCGACCGTCCATTTGACAGGCTAACAAACGACCATCTCCACCAAACATCAGTCCGTTGGCATGCCCAGATGGTTTGAGGAATTCCGCAATATCGCCACCGGGACTCATACGATAGATGGTCTCAGGCGGAATGTCGGAAAAGTACAGCGAGCCATCGGGCGTTTTGGTTGGGCCTTCCAGGAACTCGAATCCCCCGCGAACTTTTTCGACGTTGCCGGTTGGCCCTACTCCCGATATCGGCTCGGCAGTCATGCTCACGCGAAACAAACAAGCCACTGAAATGAACAACCCCGGCAAGCAAAATCGCATCATGTTACGCATTGTAGTGTTCCTAAAGTGAGAAATTGAAGCGGTGTAAAAATGTCGGCTGTTGATGCCGGAGAAATTATCACGCTAGTTATTGTGAATCTCCGTCGCTGGTCTATCATTGTCAACGCCTTGTGAAAAATATTATTTGCGCCTCAATACCGCCCTATTAGCTTGGATTCTATTGCGACGATGGTTGAGATCGACCTTTGCGGCAAGACCGCGATTGTGACTGGCGCTTCCCAAGGACTGGGTGCCGCGACCGCACGGGTGCTCCACCGCGCCGGAGCGAACGTAATTGTCAATTATTTTCCCGATCCCGACGGTACGAACCAGCGGCTGGCGAATCGAGTGGCCAGCGAATTGGGATCGCGATCCGATGTACTTGCCGCGGACGTGCGTTCATTGAGTCAAGTTGCCGAAATGATGGACGGAGCGCTGGCGCGATTTGGGTCGATAGATATATTGATTAACAATGCAGGCATCGTCCGCGATAAGACTATTAATAAGATGTCCGAAGAAGAATGGCAAGCAGTTGTCGACACGAATTTGACGGGCGTTTTTCATACGTGCAAGATCGCTGCCGACCGAATGCATGATGAGGGACACATCGTCAACTTGGCCTCGATCAGCGGTGTGATTGGTCTGTTTGGGCAAGTCAACTATGCGGCGACCAAGGCAGGTGTCATTGGAATGACGAAGGTGCTCAGTCGCGAGTTGGCTAAGCGTGGCATTACCGTCAATGCCGTTGCGCCGGGGTTGGTGCTGACGGAAATGGGTAAGACAATTCCCGAGGCGTCCCAAATGCAAATGCTGGCGCAAATTCCGCTGAATCGCTTTGGCCAACCCGACGATATCGCTCATGCAATTTTGTTTCTGTGTAGCCCACTGGCGTCGTACATGACCGGCCAAACCTTGCATGTCAATGGAGGCTGGTGGGGATGACCAGCCTGGTTCAAGCGAAGCTGTGCACAGCGGACGAAGCAATCTCGTTGATCGAATCGGGGTCTACGCTAGTCAGCGGCGGATTCGTAGGCGCTGCTCATGCAGAAGCTCTCACTTCCGCACTTGAGCGACGATTTCTTGCCACCGGCATTCCCAACGCACTGACGTTGGTATACGGCGCTGGGCAAGGGGACGGCAAGTCGCGTGGTTTGAATCATTTGGCCCATCCCAAGTTGTTGCGCCGAGTTATCGGTGGACATTGGGGATTAGCGCCTCGACTTGGCGAACTCGCTATCGACGATCAGATCGAAGCCTACAATTTTCCGCAAGGCGTGATCTGTCAATTATTGCGAGACATTGCAGCCGGTCGACCAGGCACGGTAACTCGCGTTGGCTTGGGTACGTTTATCGATCCAGCACATGGCGGCGGACGGCTGAATCGGCGCACCATACAAGCGCTGGTCGAGCGAATCGAGTTAGGTGGTACAACGTGGTTGTTCTATCGATCGATGCCTCTGCACGTGGGGCTGATTCGCGCAAGCGCCGCCGATTCTAATGGTTCGCTGCTGATGGACCAGGAGGCCATAATTGGCGAGGTGTTGCAAATTGCTCAAGCAGTTCATAACTGCGGCGGCACGGTGATCGCCCAGGTAAAGCAATTGGTCGACGGGGCCGCAAATCCTCATGCAGTGGTCGTGCCAGGCATGCTGGTCGATCGAATCGTGCTGTCCCAGCCGAATGACCACGATCAGACCTTCGCTGAATCGTTCAATCCCGCTTTTTGCGAGCCGGCGCACGACTCCGCAAGTGCTGGTCGTATCACCGCTGCCCGGTCCATGCCATCGGACGAACGGCGCATTATTGCTTGCCGCGCATGCGATGAACTTGCAGCCGGTTCGATCGCCAATTTGGGCATCGGCATGCCGGAAGGAATCGCTAGAATCGCGTTCGAGCGGGGCCTGTTAGGCACAGTGACATTGACGGTCGAGAGCGGACCGATCGGTGGAATGCCAGCAGGTGGACTTTCGTTCGGCGCTTCGAATCACCCACACGCGATCGTCGATCAACCGGCTCAGTTTGATTTTTATGATGGCGGAGGATTGGATTATGCTGCTTTAGGTGCCGCGCAAATCGATCGTCAAGGAAACGTAAATGTCTCGAAATTCGGCCAGCGATTTGTAGGTGTGGGTGGTTTTGTGAACATCGCTCAAAACGCGCGTAAGTTAATATTTTGCGGCACGCTGACTGCTGGGGACTTGGAGGTCGCCGTCACGCACGGCAAACTAAGCATTATTCGCGAAGGGGCCAATCGCAAATTTGTCGAGGCTGTGGAGCAGGTTTGCTTTAGCGCTGCGCGCGACACTTATCGCGCGACGCAAGTTTTGTATGTGACCGAACGAGCGGTGTTTCAATTAACAGAAGCCGGCCTCGAACTGATAGAAGTTGCGCCCGGTATCGATATCGAGTCACAAGTTGTGGCTGCGATGGGATTTCGCCCGCTCATGCGTGAGGTGCGTCCCATGCCGGCCAGTTGCTTTACGGCAACCAGCGGAAATGAGAGGCGCTCATGATTGGCGTGCTGGGCATTGTGCTTTCGCTGGTATTATTGATCGTCTTGGCGTATCGCAATTACAGCGTCATTGTGTTGGCACCTGTGTGCGCCTTGGTGGCTGTCGCTTTTCAGCCGGAGATGCCCTGGCTGGCAACCTACACGCAGATCTATATGAAAGGCTTGGGGGAATTTATCACCAAATTCTTTCCGCTGTTCTTGTTGGGAGCGATTTTCGGAAAGTTGATGGAAAGTTCGGGAAGCGCGGCGCGAATTTCCAAAATGATTGTCGATATTTTGGGACAGCGTCAAGCAATTGTTGCGCTGGTGCTCAGTTGCGGCATCCTGACGTACGGCGGAGTTTCCTTATTCGTAGTTGTTTTTACAGTCTTTCCACTCGCGCGATCCTTATTTCGCACGGCAGATATTCCAAAGCGATTGATCCCCGCCACCATTGCCTTGGGTTCGTTTACTTTTACGATGACGTCGCTGCCGGGAACAGTTCAAATTCAAAATTTGATACCGATGCCGTATTTCAAAACCAACGCTTTTGCCGCGCCGCTGCTGGGATGTCTGGGCGGTGGATTGATGTTCATCTTTGGGATCATTTGGTTGGTCTATCGAGCCCATTGGGCCAAAAGATCGAATGAAGGCTATGGCGTCCACAATGAACCGACGGAGGTGGTCCTGAACGATGACCGATTGCCATCGGCTTGGATGGCGTTGACGCCGATCGCGATTGTTGTTGTGTGCAATTTTGTTTTTTCGTACGCGGTCATACCGTCCTGGAACGCAGCCTACCTGGCAGAACCTCGATTTGGCGCAACGGAATTGTCGCAAGTCCAAGGTATTTGGGCCACGATTCTGGCGATGTTGGTCGGAGTGCTCGCAATGATAGTTGGCCACATTCGGTCGTCGGTGCGCGTCAGCGATTGTTTAGCGGACGGCGCCAGAAGCGCTCTGTTGCCCATCTTCAATACCGCGGCCGAGTTCGGGTATGGTTCGACGATTGCCGCTTTATCCGCATTTGAAATCGTCAAGCAGGCAGTGACGAGCATTGCGCCTAGCAATCCACTAATCTCCGAAGCGATTGCGGTGAATCTGTTAGCTGCAATCACTGGCTCGGCCTCAAGCGGATTGAGTATCGCCCTGCGAGCACTCGGCGACAGCTATTACCAACGAGGATTAGAGTTGGGCGTTAGTCCGGAACTGCTGCATCGAGTTGCTTCTATGTCGTGTGGCGGCTTGGATTCGTTGCCGCACAACGGCGCGGTCATCACTCTATTAATAATCTGCGGACTGACTCACCGGCAATCCTATATGGACATTGGCGTCGTTTCCGTGGTTGTGCCGGTCGGCGCGACGGCCATAGTATTAGCGATTGGCTCAGTCTTTGGTTCCTTTTGAATGCGTGGAATGTGCGGCGACCAGGTACAGAATACCCGGAATCAACCACAGCAAGAACGCAGGGCCCAGCAGCCGACCGCTGGCCGTATAAGCGACCAGGTTCATTAGGCCGATCGCCACAAAAACTAACAGACCGCCAATCCCTGGTTTTATCCAACCGACCATGTAGCCTGAAAATATCATTGCCCAGCACGCGAAGATCAACTGAACTCGCAGTGGTTCGTGTAGTAATCTTGGCGGAGCTTCGTCGCCAAACAAGAACATCGCGAACAAGCCTGTCAAGGCGATCGCGCTGATCCGCGCTCCCCATTTCGCCAAATAAGTTACCCGAGAATACGCAACCACAGCAAACATCTTGAAGACTCCCTTACCATCCCAACTCACGTCAGCAGCCCATCGCCACTTTCGACAACGACCACGAGTGCAATCGGTATACCATTCCGTTAGTCGCTCGGATTCAGTCTCAATCTCAAAGTGCAAAATGCAGATATCTGTGATTTGATATTCTTCCGTCCGCAATGCGTGGACGGCACCTCAATGCAGTGGACATACTGCGGGTCAAGAGAGTAAAACGATTGTCCCCAATCGTTTATGGGGGCGATTGAGGACAAATTGTCTTAACGGAGCCAGCGGTCAAGGGTGAAGGACCGGGGCGGACAGATTTCCTGAGCAATTTAGGACAATTGCTCTGCTCTAGAGGCTCTCTTTGCGCATTGTCGTGGATACTTGCATGGTACTGTTCAGCGTGAACATGGGATTGGGAATCCAGCTCACGTTGTTGGCTTGAACCGAAACGGTTACTGTAACCGGAGTGCCAGCGGCGGCGGTGGCTAGCACGCTGGGTGTGACGATGATGTCGGCGGTATTTACAGTAGCGCTTTGCAGCTCGCTGCGAACGGCAGAGATTACCGTTGCGGAGTCGGCATTGGGCAACACTGCTCGACGCGCTCCTTCGCGCGAGGCGTTCACCAGGACTTGTTTGACCATAACCATTCGCCCCAGTTCCATCAATCCGACGGTTAACATGATCATCAAAGGTGCAATTAGAGCAAACTCAACCGCAGCAGCACCTAGGCGATTAATGGCTTTATTCCGATGAGTTGCACGTCGGTGAATTCTTCGAAGCGGAGTACGTTCTGGGGCCATGGCTATATTCTTTGCAAGTTACAAATTAGCAGTGATAAAATTCGGCGAGCCGGAGCCTCACCTCGCCGCACACGTAGCGGCGAGGTGAGGCTCGAAGGCTAGCGAGCAAGGATAACTGGACTAAACACATAGTCGCTGGTGGAAGTTCCCGTGGAAACGGTTCCGCCTCGCGCAATGATGGGTGCTGGTTGGATGATCACTTTCTTTTGAGACATCGCACCAGTCAGTTTGACATCGAGAATGCGCACGCCGACCCACTTCACAATCGTATAGTTGGCGTTATTCCCATTGCCGCTGACACTGGAAAAAATCGGGATGATCCTGGTCTTGCCAATGATGCTCGCCAATTCATCTTTTACGCCAGCGCTAATTCCCGTATCGCCGTTGAGCGTCATTGATCCAGAGGAGTTGAACTTGAGTTCTTTCCCCAGCGCGGCGATATCCGCAGCCGATATTCCGGAGACGATTTGGCGAGCGATGTCGGCCGTACTATTATTAGCCCCACCGATATCTACAGTACCTCGGTTGCCTGGCGAGCCAGTTCCCTGAGGATAGAGATTGACTTCTGTAACACCATCGGAACCGGACGATACTGCACCGGTGGTCCTATTGTAAGAGTAGGTATCTGTCGAAGTGGCCAGTGCATTCCACGTCTGCTGGTCCAAGGCAAAGGGCAAAACGTTCAAAGTATCGTTGGAAGTGGACGGAGTTTCGAAGCCGCTGATGCGCCGAGCCATTACTGCCGTCGCGCTGGCGTCCATGTTTTGCCCAGGGTTGCCGAAGATCTTGCCGAAGAAATACGGAACTTCGCCATTAATCGAGCTATTGCGACGCACGGCGACTTGGACAGCAAAGTACGGATGGCTGCTGCTGGAACTGATCGCCGTCGATGGCAGGAGGTCCGCCAAGTATCCTACGGTAACGTCCTGAGAAGCACCGGATTGCTGTAACTGGGGCGCGGTATTGCAAACCAAATTGCCTGCCGCTGTGCTCGCGCAGACAGACTGGACATCCGTCGTCGCATAGTCGAGCGCGACGCCGTCGACCAATTTTTCATACAGTCGCCAGGCGCCGGCCATTGCGGATGCGTCCGCCGTCCGCCGCAGTTCCGCCTTAGTAGCCGCCAAAAATCCGGAGTCGATACTAAAAGCGAGGAAGGAGAACAAAACAAATAGTAGCGCCACAGACAAGATAAGCGCCGAACCGCGCTGGTTCCGGCTGGCCTTTCTCAGCATACTCTGACTCGTTCGCGTTGGGTTTATGTGCATGATGTAATTCGCCGTTGTTTGGAGATTGCGTGGTACCGGTGGAGTTGGAGCGCGCGACCAAGAGCGAACTCAAAGTAGCGCGGGACTAAGTGGCAATTCGTTGACAAGCGGATTAGCGTTGAGCTTCGAGATTCACCTCGGTCTGGACAATGTCACCGCTCGACATGAAATAACGCACTTTCACCAACCTGAGATAACCGACGCGATTTCCTGCGTAGGTAACTCCCGAGTTCCTGGCGGAATGGTCAGGATGGTAATTCTCCAGGGAATTTCCGGTCGCTTGGAGATGCACAAAGCTTTCTGGGCCGCCGAACGCGCCCCATGATTGGCTCTGTCCCGACACGATACCGAAATGCAACCATTGGTCCGTTTGGATCAGCACCTGGGTCCAAGTGATCCGTTCGGATTGCACGTACAATCGCTGCGCGGCAAGCGACCGCTGTTCATCAATGCACTCGTCGCCGTTGTACGCTTTGACTTGGATTCCACCGGGCGAGTAATCGGGAACTGAGGCATGGTTCATATCGAGCTGAAAGAAGAGATTCGAATCCTCGCCCAGTGGCATCAGTGTGGTCGTAATCTGGGGAGCATCCAATTGTTGATCGGGTTGCTCGACTAGCATTTCCCAATCTTCCTCAACTCGAATCACTGTGTCTTGTGCGAGGCCCTGAACCGACATGGCAGTCAAGAACAGGCCAACCAACATGGATCTTAGACTGATGAAACTCATGATGAAACGACTCCTGCTGCAAGAGTTGACCAAGGATCGCGACTGGGCTCTCTTTGTCTACTGCCTTGCGTTTCGCACAGCAGTATCAGTTGCACACAGGTCCCCGTTCGGCAACTTGGCGATCCGACGTGCACCAAAGAACCAGTTAGCAGCACGTTCGTTACTGCGGCAGCAGGCCGGATACCTTGATCACAGCTCACATGCATACAGCATCGAACTTGCGCACTATTCCTCGATACGGTGCGGACCCATAGTTTTGCGTCCTGACCTCACGATCAGTTTGCCATTTCGCGGAGAAATGCCGGGAATCCAATATGCAGCGTCCGGGGAAATCGAACGCTATTTTAAACCTATGTCAATTCCGGGCAGAATGTCGGGAAATTATTCATTACTTTTCAAAAATTCACTTGCCTGCGCGCGCCGAAAAAACGACCATGGCAACGTCCAGGCGTTTACTTTTTGCATCATTTCCGGTGGCGGTTTATTTTTTGCTTGCGACCGGCATATTGTCCCTGCAAGACTTTTGAGATTCGGACTTGAGTTAGGACGAAAACGAGAATGTACACCAAGTGTCCAGCCAACGATTGGTTTACGTGACCAAAGTGGTAGGTTTTGCGCGTCGTCAACCTAGCGCGGATATCCGCGAGGCATGCGCACGGCTATTCATAGATTGGGAAAAAGCAGTTGAATGCCGATTCGCAGAATACGCCCGGATCGTTGAATCGATGATTGCGATCGAGAGCCGTGATGTCAGCCATTTCCTGCGGCGACAATTGAAAGTGAAGCACATCTAGATTCTCTCGCAAACGCTCCAATCGGCCTGTCTTGGCGACCGCAGCGGTGCCTCGCTGAATCGCCCAACGCAGGACAATTTGGGCAGCGGACCGGCGGTGGTTCGATGCAGCCGCTGTAACCACGGGATCGCTTAGGACCGATTCTCCGGCAGTTGCCATACCGATTGAGACGTATGAACTGGCGCCCAGCGGCGAGAATGCCGTGACAGCAATCGATTCTTGTTGGCAGTAACGCACCAGTTTCGATTGAGTTAAATAGGGATGCGATTCGATCTGTAAGACGCTTGGACGCCGGCGGCAACAGGATAGTAAATCGCGAATCAATGACGTGCCAAAGTTACTGATGCCGATGTGGCGGATCAGCCCTGCGTCCACCAGTTTTTCGAGAGCAGCCCAAGTGTCGGCCAGCGGAACTTGGTCCGGCAACATACGTGGCCGTTCGGCGCTAGGGTCAAAAAACCATCCGGGAGGATAACGTAGTTCCAGCGGTACGAACTTGGTGGCAATTGGAAAATGGATCAAATAGAGATCGATGTATTCGAGCCCCAGATCGCGCAGCGAACGTTCGAGCGCCGGGCGCACATGTTCAGGACGATGGTAAGTGTTCCAGAGTTTGCTGGTGATCCACAAGTCCTGGCGGCGGCAAACGCCGCGCGCGATGGCGGTCCGCAGGCCGTCGCCCGCTTCGGCTTCGTTTCCGTAATCGCAAGCGGCATCAATATGGCGATACCCAGCGTCAATCGCTGCGCCAACGATCGCTGCAGTTGCCGATTTGTCGATCTTCCACAAACCCAACCCGAGGCTGGGCATCTGCGAGCTGCCATCAACCAGGACGAAGGGCGGCTGGTTATCGGTCGATGTTTCCATTTCCTACTAATTTTTTTGACCAAAAGGCAATTTTTTCTTCGACGACAATCCGCAGCTTGATTTGCAAACGTGCTGAGAAAGAATTGAATCGAACATCACAATTTCGCAATCTTTTCGTCCAAATCGAATCAAGTTCTGAATTCTATCACAAAGTTTCCATCGAACAGCGTGCTGGCAATTCTAGTCGAGTTTGATATGGCGGGATTACTGGATCTGGGTAAGCATTTGATAGGAATGCCCAACGGGCAAGTTATGCTCGTCGGCGATACCTTGCAAACATTTTTCACGTCGGCTATCGTTGCAAACCGTATACTAATGGACGTAATGGAGTTCAACGCGGCTGAGGTAGGCGATCGTGCCTATTGGAAGCTCTTGCCGTGCCTACAGACCTTCGAATTTGGTGGGTTTGTGGATTGGTTCTAAGGGGTGACTGATGAGGATTCTGGCGGTATGGGACAACAAAGCAGAAGCCGAACTGATTTCTACCTACCTTCACGTCGAAGAGAACGAAGTGCGGATGACGACTTCGCCCGAAGGGTTTCGTCGGGAGATTGGTTCAGGACGGCCAACCGATATCATCCTGATGCCCATTGATTTGCCGGATTCAGATTCAGCGTTTGAGCTGTTTTCATACGCCCGCCAAGTGTTCCCTGACGCGCCGATCGTAGGAGCCTGTTCACCGTCGGACGTCTTCCGCGTGGTGCGGTTCATGGCCCACGGCATGAGCGCCTATCTGTCGCGCGACGCTGGCGGCGACTACATGTTTTTGATACAAGCAGTCATGAAGAGCACGCTAGATGCGGTCCGGGCGGCTCGCGAAAAAGAACTTGCTCAGAAATTGCGTGTGGAAATCGAGTCGGTTCGCAAGCTCCAAGAGTCCGTGTTACCCAAGAACATTGTCTCGCCTCCCGGCTATCGCATTTGCGCTCGTTTTGATCCAGCGGAACTGCGCGTTGTCGGAGGGCATCCGGTGGCGATGGCGGGTGGCGATTACTACGATGTATTTACGCTGGCTGACAAAAATATGGCGCTGCTCGTGGGGGACGCGACGGGGCACGGTATGGCTGCATGCATGTCGATCATGACCATGCACACGCTGGTGCGCATGATGCGGCGACAGGAATATACGGATACCGCACATTTTGTGACCGAAATCAACAAAGGTCTTTGTGACCAGTCGATCGTCAACCAGAAAGGGAGATTCATCACGTTGCTGTACGCTGTGCTGAATCCTGCCACTCGCATATTGCAATGGTCCTCGGCAGGACATCATCCGCCCCTGGTGCAGGATTTGACAACTGGTTCCATCGAACCGCTGGCTGGACAAAATGCGGGTGGTTTGCCACTGGCCATCGATGAAGATTCGGAGTACGAAACATACACCTGCGAGCTGCCCGAAAACTGTCGCTTGCTGCTCTATACCGATGGACTGGAAGAAGCGTTTCCCGACAATGACGAAAGTAACCACTTCGGGAAGGATGGCATAATTAGAACGCTGGCCGACACAGCTCAATTGAGCCTCGACAAGACTCTGGCACGATTGTTCGAGGATTCTGATGAATTTACACGGGGTAGTGGCCGCCAGGATGATACCTCCGTGGTGCTGCTTGAGTATCGAAAGTGACCGATACGCTTGCGAAATCAAACGGCGAAACCAGTGCCGATTCGTTGCGACGAGTGGCGCTGGTAACTGGCGGCCGCACAGGGATTGGATTAGCCATCGCGCATGGGCTCGTGCAGGACGGTTGTCGCGTAATCGTGGCGGGTTTGCCGCAGGATTCATCGGCAGGCACCGATTTGGTACCAGCGAACAAAGTGGTTACTGACGGGAGCTTGCTAGTGCGCGAGCTCGACGTTACCGATGGCGATTCGATTGCGCGGTTGGTCGACGAGCTGAAGAGGCTGGATATTCTGGTCAATTGCGCTGGAACAATCGTTCGCGAAGGGCGCGAGCATGACCCGAGCGTGTTCGCAGCAGTTCTGGACGTCAATCTGACGGGCACGATGCGCATGTGTCAGGCTTGCTATCCACGCTTGAAAGAAACGCGCGGCTGTATTCTCAATATTGCTTCGATGCTGAGTATTTTCGGCAGCGGTCGAGTGCCAGCGTACAGTTCCAGCAAGGGTGGCGTGGTTCAGTTAACTAAGTCGCTGGCAATCGCGTGGGCCTCCGATGGCGTGCGAGTCAATGCGCTCGCGCCAGGTTGGATTGCCACAAACTTGACCGCTCCACTAGTTGAATCTGCTGCCTTTCGCGAGACAATCATAGCCAGAACTCCGCTTGGCCGATGGGGTGACCCGAGCGATGTCGCACCAGCTGCGGTGTTTTTGTGTTCATCACAAGCCTCGTTCATTACTGGCACCGTATTGACGGTGGATGGCGGTTATTCTGCTGTCTGATCGGTGGGCCTTCCCACTCAATGGCGGTTGTTCGTGTTGTTTTTATGTGGTCAGCGCAAACTTCTTTCGCTTACAGGTGACTAGGCAATGCCGATTCCACTTCATTCGCTTTCCCATGCCGTGCCTGACCTGGTAACAGCGGCCATTCCCAACGATGAACGACTGTGGGTACCACAAGCCACCAATGTGTGGTTTCGTCCGTTACTGCTGGATGCGACGGGAGGATCATGGGTAAATTTGCTGCGAGTTCGCAAGACAGGTGTGCTCAGTCGCCACCGGCATCCGGCTCCGGTGCACGGTTATGTCATCAAGGGGTCCTGGCGATATTTGGAACACAATTGGGTTGCTCGTGAAGGAGATTACGTATTTGAACCGCCCGGTGAAGTGCATACATTGGTCGTGGAAAATGACGCCGAAATGATTACGCTGTTTCATGTGTTCGGAGCGCTGATCTATTATGGAGACCAAGACCAACCGCTAGGTCACGACGATGTGCACACAAAAATCGAAATGTGTCGCCGCCATTTTGCCAGCGTCGGCTTGGGCGAGGACTATGTCACGCAGTTCGTCCGCTAGCGGCCGTTCGAATTACGCGCGAATGCGTCGAGAAACAGATTCGCTTCCCGGCTACTTTAATCCAGATTCTAACAACGGAGATTTCGAAATGATTCGCAGCTTGCTCAGTATCCTGGTTGCAGCGACGAACAAAGCTCGTTCGATCATCTGCTCCCTACTGGTTTTGTCCATCGCGGCGATAGATATGGGAGACTTCGCGGCTGGCCAAGACGGCACGTTTGCTGTTCAGTCGAACTTGCGAGTTGGCGTGGCCAAGATTGACATCACTCCGACCGAAGTAATTGGGATGGTCGTGACCGGCCACCGGCGCGAAGTCAATGGCGTGCGCGACCCGCTGCGCGCCGGAGTACTGGTGATGGACGACGGCGAAACCAAAGCAGCGATCATTACACTCGACACGATTGGTGCTTGGGAAGAATTGGTCAAGTTGGTGCGGCAAGGAATCCAACGCGAAATCGGTATTCCATCTGCGAATATTATGATCGCTGCTTCGCATAATCATTCTGGTCCGGGATTTACTGAAAACCCGAAATGGGCAGATCGACTGATCGTTCAATTAGTGGCCGCTGCCAAGGAAGCGGCAGCGAACATGCGCACAGTCTCCGTCGGTTACGGTGAAGATCGAATCGGATTCGGCATCAATCGTCGAAAAGTCATCGATGGACGAGCTGTCGTGCGATTGAATCCAGACGGCCCCAACGATCCGCGCGTCAAAGTGATCCGCTTCGATGACGGCAAATCGCTCGACCCCATGGCTGTGTTAATGCACGCCGTGTGCCATCCTTGTTTCTTTACTTGGGGTGACAAAGGTTCGCAACCCTATCCCGCAGGTTATCCTAAAATGAGCGCCGATTTCCCCGGTGAAGCTCAGTCGCTGGTTGAGGCAGTCTACCGCAACTCAACCAAGACGATGTTCCTGCAAGGTTGTGCGGGTGATATTCGCCCCAACTTGCCGGGCTATCCGTACCGCTGCGCTGATGAAGCCGATATTCAGTGGGCAGGGCGCGACCTGGGCGCAGCGGTCGTCCGTTCGCTCGCCAAAAGCGTAACGCGCGAACAGCTCAGCAAACGAGCAACGTATTACCAAATACGAGTCGCCAGCACGACGATCGAACTGCCCGGAAAAACTCAACCGGTACCCACTGAGTTGCAAGCGATGAAAGTTGGACCGTTTCTGTTCTTGACGATGCCAGGTGAACCGATGGTCGAGTATGGATTTCGACTCGAGCAAGCGATCGCGGATCGAGCCATTCCGATAATCGTTGGCTATGCTAACGGAAACATCGGCTATATCGCCACGGCAGCCGCATACGATGTCGGTGGTTACGAGCCAAACACATCAAAGTTATTACCCGCTGCCGAACTCATCATTCTCGCAGAATTGGGAAAGCTAGCTGATCGAGTCGTTGGAGATGTGTTCGATTCCTTCTCCAAACATCCCAAAGATATCATCAAGCGAGAAAGTCTAGGACGCTAGCAGCGATACAGATGAGCATAGGTAGCCATGGCATCGATTATCTCCCTAATTGGCAAGACAACGGTATCAACGGCGTTCATCGGCGGAATCATCTTTATTTCTGCTGGACGTTGACCGGACACAGTGCCTAACTAATTGGACAGCGCCACTTTCTTACGGAATACAAGCCCGAAGCGCAAGCGAGTGAATAACTTGCGACGATTACGACAA
>SYJV01000464.1 GCA_005798335.1 Planctomycetaceae bacterium
AAACCGCTTTGACCATGGTTGCGAAATTTCCATCGTGACCCCAACAGTTTTGCGTTGGCATTGCGTCCCGCCTTGCCGTGATCGGCTGTCAGTCTTGGCTTGGGGTCGAATGTCTCCATGTGCGACGGGCCACCGCGCATGCACAAAAAAATCACGCGCTTGGCTCGAGCTGGAAAATGGGGTGCCTTGGCAGCCAACGGATTTGCTGGTCCACCGCCTTGGGAACTTGGTTCAGATTCGGCTGCATTTGCCGAGTGCGCTTCGCGACTTGCCAAGTCGGCTAGCGCGAGATATCCAAACCCGGCCGAGGTCGTTTTCAACCAATGTCGGCGCGAAGCCTTTAAGTGTGGATTATTTTGCGAACATTCCATGATTCGCCCCTTTCACTGCAGATAACGAAATTCAGCGGAAGCGAAAATTGCTTGGCAAAGACTGGTCCAGCGTTCGAATTGAGCCTGTGTTGGCGAGTGCGATTGGCCAGTGCCCGGCGGACCATCGTCGGCTTGCAAATACTCTAGCGCTTCGGCTACCTCCGTGTGCCGAGGCTGCCGAGCAAAAACCAACCTAAAGAGATACTGTACGCGCGTACTGTCATCAGTGAAATCTTTTTGCAAGATCGCGGTCGCCAAAAGTCTCGACTGTTGAATGATCCACTCGTTGTTCATCAAGAACAGCGACTGAGCAGGCACGGTGCTCTGATCGCGCATTGCAATCGGCCTGTCTGGGGCAGCGAAATCAAAGAGCTGGAAAATCGGTGGAAGAACTCCACGCACAACTGGCAAGTAAACACCCCGATACGCATGTTCGATCTTTTCTGGAGCAAACTCCGGCGAAAAATTCCGATACTCGACATCGCGCCAGGGATACAATTTAGCAAACACGGAAGTCGGTCGATCGGGTACGGAAAAATCGAGTTGACCGGCTGCGACCAGAATTGAGTCGTGGAGTACTTCGGCTTCCAATCGTCGAGGCGGCATCCTCCACAGATAGACATTATCCGGATCGCGCAGTTGGTTAGCCTCGTGAGCTTGCGAGCTTGCCGCGTACGTGCGGCTCAGCAAGATCTCCATCAATAGTCGTTTGGTTGACCAGCCCTGGTCCATAAAGCGAACCGCTAAATAGTCCAGTAACCCTGGATGTGAAGGAGTCGATCCGTTGACCCCAAAGTCGTCGGGGGTCGCGACTAGACCTCGTCCAAAAAGATGCTGCCAAACACGGTTGACATAGACTCGTGCGGTTAGCGGGTTGGTTCGATCCACTAACCAGTTCGCCAGCTCCAATCGTCCGCTGTGCAGCTCCGGCATCGGCTCGAGCGAGTTGGGCAGTACTTGCAAAGTCCCGCGACGAACGAATTCGCCGAGGTTCAGCGTATCGCCGCGAATATGAACTCGGCAGTCCTCGACCGTGCCACGCTCGCGTGCCCCCATTGCCCAATCAGGCATTGATGGAGGTGAGTCCATAGCGCACTGGAGATCATCTTCCGCAGCGCGAACGACCAAATCCCATTCCTTGATCTCGGCCTCCATCTTGGCAATATCGGCGAGCAGCTTCGATTTGTCAGCATCCGGTTTGGCAAGTTGCAGTTTGGCGTCAGCCACTCGCCGAACTACTCGGTAGCGATCCGATCGAGCAGTATTTTGAACCAACGTCAGCTCGTTTAAGCGCTCGATGTAGCGCAAGCCTTCGTCGGAACGAGAGTCGGCCAGCGGTCCGATTGCATACAGTTCAGAGTGATGGTGGTTAGTGGCTTTGATGCCTTTGGGGCCATAACCATACAGCGGCTGCGTGCTGCGCAGAATTCCAGCGATCGCATAATAATCTCGAGTTGGTATCGGGTCGAATTTGTGATCATGACAACGCGCGCATCCGATCGACAGCCCGAGAATACTGCGACCGATGACTTCGATCTGTTCATCGATCACGTCCATGCGAAAAACTTCTGATTTCTGTTCTTCAAAGGCTTTTGAGCCCAGTGCGAGAAAACCAGTAGCGATGCGCAATTGGTCGCGCTGCTGAGATGATTCGTAAAGCAGCAAATCACCGGCGATCTGCTCACGAATGAACTGGTCAAACGGTTTGTCTTGATTGAATGCAGCGATGACATAATCGCGATATCGCCAAGCGTAATACCAAAAGACATTGCGATCGCGCCCGTTGCTGTCCGCGTACCGCACGCTGTCTAACCAATGTCGGCCCCAGCGCTCGCCGAAGTGTTGGCTGGTCAATAACGACTCGACGATCTTCGCCCGAGCTTCATCGCTGGGATCGGCCTCGAAAGCGGCAACTTGCTCGATGGTTGGTGGCAGACCTATCGAGTCAAAAAAAACTCGCCTCAACCAAGTCGCTGAATCGGCGGCTGCCGCAGGTTGTAGACTGGAAGATTCTAAGCCCGCGCGTACATAGCGATCGATCGCCGAGCGATTCCATGGGCTGTCGTTGACAGAGGGCGGTTCATTCGGCTGGGGTGGCAGCAGTGACCAGAACTTGCGACCGTCTTCCAACGACATACCCGTCTTAGGCTTTGTCGGCGTACCAGCCCGTGGGTCCGTAGCGCCGCGTTCTACCCAAGTCACAAAATTGTCGATTACTGCTTGAGGCAATTTGCCTTTCGGTGGCATTTCCGGAGCTCCGTCTCCATGCATGATCGATCGAATCAGCAAACTCTGTTTGGGTTGGCCAGCAACCAAAGCCGTCCCGCTATCGCCACCCAGCAAGATGCCGTCTCGAGAATCCAATAACAATCCTGCTTTCAGCTTGCCTGCCTTAGCTGCATCCGCCGAATGACAGTCGTAACAATGCTCAACCAACACCGGACGGATTTTCGATTCGAAAAAATCCGTCTCTTGTTGGGCGCTCGCTCTATGTGCCAACATGCACAGAAAAACCAGCGTCAAATTCCGGAGGAATGGTCGCAATACCACAGGCACACGTACCTTCGCAGCGCAAATGAATCGCACAGGCCAAACGAATCGATTACTTGGTCATTATTCAGCAGGCTAGATTTTGGGCCATGATCGCGATGCAATCAAGCTCAACTAGCTGCAACAGCAGAAACGTGACTATAGCTTATGATGACAAAACAAAATGGAGATGCGCTCGGCGGCATTCAAATTCGAATGAAGATTCGCTTGCGAAACATCCACAGGAGCATCAGCCACATCACCAACAAAGTCGCGATACCGAGCAACAATGAATGGTAGGATTCACCCGCAGCCATGAAGAAATCTCTTCCCAAATGGCGCTCCAGAAAGGCCTGAATGGGTCGTTCCAGTGTCCAGCTCATGATGTATGCGGCAATGGAATTCGCTCCAATTACCATAAACGGCCAAAAGCAGACGCGAAAACGAGCCCAGTCGCAAATCGCAAATAGCGTACCTAGTGCCAGCCAACATAACCCACCGCTGTACAGAGCGAACGATGGTGTCCAAATCCTTTTGACGATCGGACATAATTCGAACGCTCCCAGTCCCCAACCGATCCCGGTCAACCCCACGCCTACTACAGCAAAGCTGGCAAGTTTTGCGCTCGGCTTCATCGGACGTTTAAGTACTTCACCGGCCAACAAACCCAAAATCATCGTACCCAAAGTTGGCACGAAGCTGAGCGTACAATAACCGCCGCCATTGTATGGAAACGGCTGGTCGCGCGGAAAGAGATTCAGAAACCAAACGTCCGCCGCCCATGCTGGATTGGCGTTCTTATTCCAATGAGCTTGGAAACCGCTTAACCAATGCGGCCAATCGGGCGGCACGCCCACTTTCGTTGCATCAAAACCGGGTGGCACGCTCCACAGCGCGAACCACAGCCAGTATCCCAACAGAATTAAGATGCACCAGCCGACACGCTGCCAGTTTGACGTCAGGGCGATGCAGAATAGAAAGAAGTAACCCAAGCCAATTTGGGTCAACGTATCTTCGAAGGTAAAGTTGGTTATTTCGCGATTCATACTGCGTAGAGCAATGCCCATCGCAATCAGAATGATCGAACGCAATAAGGCATGCAGAATCATCGATGCAGTAGACGCGTCGCGGGCCAGGCGCGCGGCGAGCGAAAACGGTAAGGCAACGCCTACCAAAAAAGAGAAACTGGGTTGAATCATGTCGTGCAATGAACAACCGATCCACTCGACATGCGAAGTGTGGAACTGCAAATGCTGCAAGAATACATTTTCTGGGTAGTTGCTTGCCAATTTGGCTAAGTGCAGCACCTCAGCCAGCATTAGAAACATGACCACGCCTCGATAAGCGTCAATCGAAGCTTGGCGTTGCCCGTTGCCTTCGCGCGGCGCGGCGGTTTGTTTCTTGGATTGGATGGCGAGATCTCTAGCGGCGGAATTCATGGTGTGATTTCTGTGCGTTTACGTGTCGCCAAATGGACGCGAGTCAGGCCGACTGAGCGCGCGGAATCGTAAGCGGATATTACTTCGCCAATGGGCACCGAGCCATCTGGATCGATGATTACGGGCACGTCGCGTTGCAGTTTGCCGAGTGAGTCCAATCGACTGTGGAGCTGGGCCAGATCCAATGGGCGCACACTATTGAGCGCCCATGTGGTCAGCCCGTTTTCATAAGTGGCTTTGATTATAATCTGGTCCATCTTGTCGTCACTAATTTCCGGCGGAACATCCGATTGGCCAGTCGTCTCGGCGATTTGTGCCATACCACTGGGAAGCATTTTTTCAGGTTTTCGAAAACTGGAACTCGTCAGGAAAAATACTAACAATAGAAAGATTACATCGATCATCGGCGCCATCATGATTTCGATCGGCTGGCGCGGGCGACCGGATCGACTGGTTGACGATAATGAATAATCGGTTCTCATCGCACGGTCACTCGATTTCGCGCAAGATCTTCGAAAGCCGCAAAAACAACGTCGGTGCATCCAGCTTCAGCAGCAGCTCCCAAGATAGGTTCGATGCGGTCGTAGGTTACTTTGCTGTCGGTGCGAATTCTGATCTGGAGTTGGCGTTCCGATTGAGTCACCCGCCGGTGGATCATCTCCAGCAAGCGCTGTTTTGAAACCGAAGTGCCGCCAATCAAGACTTCGCCGGACTGCTTTACGTTGATCACCATGGTCTGGTGTTCAACTTGATCGGGCAGCACTGAGACGGCTTTCGGTAAGTCGAGTGGAACGGAGTTTTCTTGCTTGGCCAAATGGCTAGAAACCAAAAAGAAAATAATTAGCAGGAAAACAACGTCGATCATCGGGGTCATGTTAATGCTAACCGAACCAGCGGCGAGCAAAAAAGGAGTTCGCATGGCGACTGGGTTTCGTTGGTTATGGCCTGGGTGGTACAGGTGGCTGACCAACCACGCGTGGGGCGATCTTTGACGAACGGCGACGAACTGGAGAAAATACGTGCTGCGCCAGGTAGGCTGCTTCGGCGATCAACTGATCGACGCGATTGCGAAACACCGCGAACGCGCCAAGCGAGGGAATCGCGACGACCAAACCCGCGACGGTAGTAACCAGCGCAGAATAAATACCCTGTGCCAAATCATCGGCCCCAGCAGTTCCTTGCGACATCGCCACTTCTCGAAACGCCAGAATCATGCCCGCAACTGTGCCAAGCAGTCCACACATGGGCGCCAAATTCCCGATTACCGACAAATACTCGATCTTGCGATATAGCTTGGCCGCTTGTTCCGCCACCGCGTCCTCCATAGCTTTTTCCATCGCTTGCCAGCCGTAGTCGACTTCGGCCAGACCGCTGAGCAAAACGAATGCCAACGGGCTGGGCCGGCTGCGACACAGTTGATCTGCATCGGGCAGTCGTCCTTGCGACAGCAATAATCGCACTTCGTCCGCTAAGCCCGCTGGCATAATCTCTTTGCGTCGCAGCGCCAGCAATTGCTCAACAATCAGATAGAAGGCGGCCATCGACAGACCAATGATACTGACCATGATCAAGATGCCGAACGGTCCGCCGCTGAAGACGATTTCCCAGAAGCCGTCAGCATTTGCCGGATTCGCGCCCGCCGCGTTCGAACTGGTATTAGTTGGACCAGCGGGCTGAGCCATGATCGTGTTGCCACCAATCAACACGAGTAATGTCGTCGCTACGGAGCAGATGGAGATTTTTCTTTGAGTTGCTCGATCCATGCAGCATACCTTTCCGCTTCCAATTGTCGGTTTTCTCTTATCAGAATCGCCCTCGCCGCACTCAGTGCAATAGTAGCTCGATGGTATCGATCCGCATGCACGGTTGCAATCCGCGTCCACTCGCCAACAGCTAGATCAGCAGACGAAATCCGTCCGAGTCTATCTGCCAAAAACTCCGTGGGACCAATTTGCAGCGGGCGGAGAAGGGAATCTCGAAAATCGAACCAAGACGACAAATTGGAGTTGGTCTCTGGCGGTGGAACCAGCCTCCAT
>SYJV01000465.1 GCA_005798335.1 Planctomycetaceae bacterium
CGCGTCAACCCCGGCTCTCCCGCGCTTGCGCTTCGGGCTTGTATTGGTAAATTCCCATCTGCCGCTCGCCTAAGCAGATCCTCACCCCAGGCTGCGCATCGAGGCCAGGTCACTGACCAAGCCGCGAGTTCCGTATGATAGGACACTGCCGAAAACGATGAAACGATAGCCCTGTTGATGAGCTCGCCGACACGCGTCCGGATCGGCGAAAGTGATTCCCGCAGCTTTGCCGTGCGCGGCAACGCGCGTCGGAAAGTCTGCAAGAAATTGTTGAACCTCGGGATGATTCAGTTGACCGATATGTCCCATTGATGCCGACAGGTCCGTAGGGCCGGCGAAAACCACGTCGACTCCGGGCACCGAGGCAATGGAATCTAGATTACGAATGCCTTGCGGTGTTTCGACTTGTACCACCACGCAAATTTCTTCGTTGGCCACTGGCAAATACTGATCCCAAGAAACATCCATTTGCAACGTCCAATAAGGTGAAACTCCGCGAGATCCTTCAGGTGGATATTTGGCGTACTCGACCGCTCGTTTGGCTTCGTCAGCCGTATTGACTTGCGGAACCATGACGCAGTTCGCGCCGGCGTCGAGCGCCTTTTTAATCAACTGAGCATCCAGACCTGCAACACGAATCATGCATGCACAGCCTTTGCGGCGACAGATGATGGGAATCCAGCGTACGGCATCGACTTCAAAGGACCGATGCTCCAAATCAATCCACAGAAAATCAACTCCCGTGTCCGCAGTCACTTTGGCAATGATCTCAGAACTGTCGGGCAAGCTAGCACCCCACGCCGATTGAGAACCGGCTAGTAATCGCTTCACTCTGTTTTCAAACAATCGTAGTCGCCTTCACGTGTACAAGTAAATTGGAATAGTGTTCAGCTCGCGCTGAGATAGACTGTCAGCCATTCGATCATGCGTTTTCGAACATCGGGAGGCATCGTATGCCCTTTTCCGTGGTTGATCAATCCCAAGCGATTTGGCTTAGTGTACAGCCCATAAACTTCCATTGCGGATTTGAGATAGGGCCACGATCGAGTTCCATCGACAGCGCCAGGGCCGGTTTCGCCTCCGACGATCAACAGAGCTCGGGGAGCTACCAGCGCCAGGACTTGATCGTGGTTTAGTTGGAAGTCAGCAGCTAGAATGCGCTTGCCCAGGTACCAAGGGTCCTGCCAATTCGATGAGGCCAGTTCGACGCCTCCTTCGCTTGCGACTGCGGCGCGAATGCGTTCATCGAATGCAGCTAGATAGAGCGTTTCCTTACCGCCCAATGAATGCCCGATCGCGCCGATTCGGTCTGGATTTACGTCAGGAAGTGCCACCAATATGTCCACACCCCGTTGGGCGTCGAACAGCATCTTGTGCATTCCCACCGTCTGCGGGTGGCGACGCTGGAAATAGGCCACTGTCGACTTGACATCGATTTCATACTTCGGCGGCGTCTGCCACAGATAACAGCGAGGACAAAATACAACAAATCCTGCACGAGCGAGTTGCACTCCCAGGTCGTGCGGTTCCCCACCCGATACGCCGGCAATCTCTTCGATATTTGTTTTCGATGTTTGATGCAGCGCGACGATGCCAGGCAATCGCCCCTGCGCATCTCGCAGCGAGCTTGCCAGAGGCTTGATAAGATAACCCTCGACCGGCTCGTCGTGTTCGGCATAGTATTTAATGAATTGCCGCATGCAGCCTTCGATTTTCTCTTCGCGCAGAACTTCGTACGTGGAGGATGGTCGACCCTCTGGCATAGGGCCGAGAAACTCCAGCCATTTCTGCTTTAGCTCACTACGATAGGCTTGCCAACGGTTGGCTGTTGAGATCGGCTGGCGGTTCTGATCGACCAGCAGCGACGGCAGCGGTCGAGTAGGTGTCGGCAATTCTGGCGGTATTTGCTGAATCTCTGCCAGCCAAGGAACATCATGCCGAGGTGGTTCGGCAGCGACCACCAGCCCGCCTGGACAGCTCAACAGGGTCAGCCACATAAATTGCGCGACGCAATTTCGATTAATCATGGTATTCCTCAAGTTGAATCGCGAGGGTAGAACTGAATCGGTTGGTAGCGCCGGCGCGCGGCAAGCTCTGTAAGTAAATACGGGCGCATTGTAACGCATTTGCGAAGCGACATTAATCATGAACGCGCATCCTGATTGGAATCGAATTCTGGCTGATAGCGATCATCGGTGGGCCATGGGATTGGCACGTCATGATTCAGTAGAAAACTATTTCGCTGTCGAAAATGTTGAGGTACTGTACGAGCGCCAGAGATGGCTGACGGAAGACTTTGAGCTGTACGCTGATATGCAACCGGTGTGCGAACCAATTCTGGAAGAGACGCTGCAGTTTGCCACATCGATAGGTACTCGATTGGTTGCTCACGAATCGACTTCGCACGATGGTTTGAGAGTGCTCGGCGAGTCTTGGGAGCCAGATTTTGCGTGGATGTTTCCCGGCGACGATGGAATTCATCGCCTGGTTGGCGGTGTCGTTTGCTTTCCCAGTTCATGGGCGCTGGGCGACAAGCTCGGGCGGCCGATGAGCGAAGTGCACGCGCCGGTGCCGGGATTGAACGAATCGCTTGGCCGCCAGATAGAGACTTTTCTGCGCAAGCTTGAACCGGGAGCTGTGTGGCGGCGCGAAAACTGGGGGCTGAGCCGCGACGCCAACCGCAATCATCACACTGCAAAACACCGGAGAAGGCTTGATGCCACAGTGACCATAAACGAAGTCTGGGTGAGGCTCGAGCACCAACTATTACTAAAGTTGCCTCGCACGCACGGCGTCTTGTTTGGTATCCGAGTGGAAATTGTGCCTCTTTGCGATGTAATCGCGATTCCTCATGCGGCAGCTCGCATGGCCAGGTTGCTGGCCACGATGTCCGAGAGCGCGGCAAACTACAAAGGCTTGCTGTCCTCCCGCGAATCAGTCGTCAAAATGCTGGTGGGAGATTCTGTCACATTCTGTTAGTTCGCGCGGTGAGCCAGCAAAGCCTGTAGTGCCCAGCCGGTTGTAGAAATGCGGTGTGCATAGCTTTCAGTGCCGCTGGGGCGAGTCGTTTCGCTCCAAGAACCATCTTCACCTTGCATGGACAGCAGGTATTTTACAGCGTTGTCTTGAAATTTGGTGTTCGCTGGGTTGCGAGGGGATTTGTCAACCGCCAATACAGCCAATGCGGTATCGAAGTTCTCATCTTGGGCAATCGCATAGGGCCCAACTCCGCCGGCATCGCTCTGAGATTGAAAAATGATTTGCAAACATCGCGATGCTTGGGGATGCACCCATCCGAGTTCACTACTGATCAGGAGCAAGGAAGATGCTTCGATGGTGTTGCGAGGGGATTGCTCGCGCAGCCATTGCTCTGCACGACGCGCCTGTGCGACAAACTTTGGACTCTCGGCTGCCTTGAGGATGCTGGTCGCTTGGCCGGTCAGTAATATTGGTCCATGTGTCAACGGCGAACCGAATTGGCTTCCTCCTGCGATGATCCAGGCCCCGTCGTTTTGCTGGAGCGGAGCCAATATCTCAGCAGCCTGTTTGACGGCATCCGGCATCGGACGCAACACCTTGTGAGCAGCCAAGAGCGTTGATGCAAACTGCAGATTCGATAGCGTCGGGTCGTTGGCCTCAGGCAAGCCACGATTTAGTTCCCAGTGACCGGGTTGACCGATCCAATCGATGGAGGTTTGGAGCGAGGATTGGCCATTGAACAGTTTTTGGCGATGAGCTTCGATCAGAGCCCTGGAGGCGTCGCCTTGATTGTGGCACGATGCGCAATCATTTTCCTTTTGCCACTGCGGAACTTCGACCGCCAAATAGTGGATCGAGCGTTGGATCGCCTTGTCCAATTCAGTCGGCTCGATCGCGCCGGCAAAAATCGTAGGTACAAACAGTACAAAGCAAACGGTCAGTGTTGCGTCTCGAAGTATATTTTTGTCTTGGAACCAGTTTTTCATTTTCAAGCCGCATGAAACAAAGTAACCACCTCAGTCTATGAAATCGCGCGCCAGACGCCGGTGGCAAGAATTGCTGTTACTCAGCCGTTGCTTCGACGATTTCCATGATATTCGATCAACAGATCGTTAAGAATCAGGAGTTCTTTCTATTGAAAGCGAAAATGATTGTTGCTCGGCACGCTTGCCGAAGCGGTTCGATCGGGTTGGCCTGCTCCGGCTACCAATCTGTCGGAATCTGGATAAAATCGCTCTAAATCAATCAATGAATAAGCATAAGGCGAGCGGCAGATGGGAATTTACCAAGGCCTAAGCGAATACAAGCCCGATGCGCAAGCGAGTGCATCAATGCTGGCATACACTCGCTTGCGCTTCGGGCCTGGCATACACTCGCTTGCGCTTCGGGCTTGTATTGGTAAGAAACTATCTGCCGCTCGCCTAAATAACGGCGAACCTAACAGCTAGTCAGGCTTCCGGCCTTTTGATTTGGGTGCGTATTATGAATTTCTTTGGTGGAAACTAGCGATGCAACTGGCCAAATTGATCGATTCCCGGGGCGGGCCAGCGATTGGCCGAGTCGTCGATGGTCACATCGAAATATTGGAGTTGAAATCCAGCGGATTTTCGTCGCTGCAGCAAATTCTGGCGGCACCGGATGTCCGTCAAGCAGCGCTCCGATTACAACCGACTGGCGAGAGAGTATCTGTTGCGGCAGCGAAATTGTTGCCTCCGATAGACGCGCAGGAAGTCTGGGCGGCTGGTGTAACCTATAAACGCAGCCAAGCGGCCCGGATGGAAGAGTCCGAGACGGCAGCGTCCTGTTACGATCGAGTTTACACATCGCCGCGCCCGGAGATTTTTTTTAAGGCAACTCCTCATCGATGCAGTGGCCAGGGCCAGCCGGTGCGCATTCGTGCCGATGCGACTTGGAATGTCCCTGAGCCCGAATTGACTCTCGTGATCTCTCCTGCAATGAAGATCGTAGGGTTTACGATCGGCAACGATATGAGTTCGCGAGATATCGAAGGCGACAATCCGCTCTACCTGCCACAAGCGAAGGTGTACAACCAATGCTGCGGCTTGGGGCCCTGGATCACGCTGGTCGATGCGATGCCCGAGCGCGAGCAAATGGCGATTCGATTGGAAATCTATCGTGCTGGAAAAAGCGTCTTCGAAGGTTCCACCAGCGCCGGGCAAATGGCTCGTTCATTTGAAGATTTAGTACAGTGGCTGGGCCGCGACAATAGTTTCCCCAACGGCTGCATGTTGCTGACAGGAACCGGCGTCGTCCCAGGCAGCGATTTTACCTTGGCGGCTGGGGATGAAGTTGCCATTACGATTGCGGGAATTGGAACGTTGCGAAATCCTGTTGTTCAAGGGTGAGCTTTCGGAGAACGAAATGTCGGTTGTAGCAAACGAATCATTGGCTGAAATTTTGATCGCGGGCGAATGGCGTAATTCCTCGTCGAACGAGTCATTTCCTTCTTTCAATCCTGCGACGGGCGAGCGACTGGGGCAGTTATTTCCGGTCAGTTCGTGGAGCGATTGCGAGAAAATCCTCGACGCGGCGAGCGATGCGGCGGAACGATTACGTGCCGCGCCGGCGCAAGACATTGCAGCTTTTCTAGAGGAATATGCCAAGCTGATCGATGCTCGCGCGGAACAGCTTTCGCAGGTTGCTGCCGCTGAAACCGCATTGCCATTCAAGCCACGATTGTGCGACGTGGAACTACCACGCACCACCAGCCAATTGCGCCAAGCAGCCGCTGCGGCTCGTTCGGGATCGTGGTCGCATCCCGTGATCGACGTAAAAGCAAATATCCGTTCGTGTTATCAACCGATCGGACCGGTGTGTGTGTTCGGTCCCAATAATTTTCCATTCGCATTTGGCAGTGCATCCGGCGGCGATTTTGCGGCCGCAATCGCGTCTGGCAACCCGGTGATCGCTAAAGCCAACACTTCGCATCCCGAAACTACACGTCAACTAACTGGTTTGGCTTTCGAAGCGCTTTCCAGCAGCAACCTACCAAACGCAACGGTACAGTTAATCTATCGGTTGAGTCATGAAAATGGCGCTCGGTTGGTCAGCGATCATCGCGTTGGTGCGACTGGCTATACCGGATCGCGACGAGCGGGATTGACGCTAAAGGCCGCTGCAGATCAAGCTGGCAAGCCAATCTATCTTGAATTGTCGAGCGTCAATCCAGTGGCGATTTTGCCAGCGGCACTCGAAGAGCGTTTCGACGAAATTGTGGGTGAGTTTGTGACCAGCGCGCTGATGGGTACTGGTCAGTTTTGCACCAACCCAGGCATTATTTTGTTGGTCGAGTCACCCACGACTAAAAAGTTTGTGGAGATCATCGCTGGCAAGTTCCAAGCCGCACCGGCAGGCACCTTGCTATCTACTGGAGTTCAGAAGTCCCTGGCGGATGCGATTCGCACATTGGCCGGCGCGGGTGCCAAGCTGGTCACTGGCGGACAAGCCATCTCAGGTCGTTGCAGCGTTGCCAACACACTTTTGACTGTCTCTGCCACAGAATTTCTGGATGCGCCTGGGGTATTTCAGACCGAAGCCTTTGGCAACGCGTCGTTGATCGTCATCGGCAAGGATATCGAAGAGCTCGCCAGCGTAATTCGTTCGCTGGAAGGTAATTTAACGGGCTGTATTTACTCCGCGCGCTCAGGTGCCGACGATGTTGCCTATGATCAGCTCGCATCGTTTCTTGAGTATCGTGTGGGGCGAATATTGAACGACAAAATGCCCACTGGCGTTGCAGTTAGTCCAGCCATGAACCATGGCGGCCCCTTCCCAGCGACTGGGCATCCCGGTTTCACCGCGGTCGGAATCCCAGCCAGCTTGCTGAGATTTGGCAAGCTAACATGCTTCGATGGAGTACGCCAACATCGTTTGCCGCCCGTGCTGCGCGATCGCAATCCGACCGGTGCAACATGGCGACTGATCGACGGTAACTGGTCGACACAGGATATAGGGGTATAGTAATAATGTCCCTTGCTCGCTCCGCGAACCATCGTATGCGGAGCGTACCACGGCACAACATCAATTTTCTGTTTTACGTTCGCTTGAATTCTGATTTCCCAACATTCCAAGTGTGCGAAGTTTGTGGATGATTCAGCGTGTAATAAATCGCAGATCTTAATCGCTGCAAACCCAAAGTCTGGTGCGCATTCGAGCCGCAGCCAGGTCTCCGCGCTGCGAGATTGTTTGTTGTCGAACCAATTCAATGTTGAGGTTTGCGACACTCTGGAATTATTGGCCCAGCGAAGCCAGCAGTTGTCCGATTCTGGATCTTTGCGGGCCGTAGTCGCGGCAGGAGGTGATGGCACCGTGGCTGCGGTGACAAATTTGATTCCACAAGATATTCCCATCGCTGTGTTTCCACTGGGAACGGAGAATCTGCTGGCCAAGTATTTTGGATTGACCAGTGACCTATCAACGATGCTCCAAAGTTTGCGGGACAGAGAAATTCTGCGCGTCGACGTTGGCCGCGCCAATGGTCGGTTATTCTTAGTGATGTTGGGTTGCGGCTTCGATGCGGAAGTGGTCAGGCGGCTGCATCAACGCAGGCGGGGACATATCCGGCGATGGTCGTATGCCAAACCAATCTTCGATGCCGTGCGTAGCTACCAATATCCGGAAATTGAAATTGAGGTACTCGACCACCGGTTGACAGGTGGGGACCAGGTTGCCGGCAAATTGGCAACAAGAACCGAGGCACCGGTGGATTTTTTGCCGGACCTGGGTGCAATCGCATGTCGCACTAACACTCCTGCGGCGTGGCTGTTTGCCTTCAATTTACCGAAATATGCCGCCAATTTGCAGTTTTGCCCGCAAGCGACAGAACGCGATGGATTGATCGACGTGTGTACGTTTCGCCGCGGCGGGCTTTGGCGCTCGGCCTGGTACTTGACGAAAGTTTGGCGCGGACAACACCAAATGCTCAATGAATTTAGACACTTCCGAGCCAGCCACTTTCGGCTTACTTCGCATCAGACTGTACCTTATCAACTGGATGGCGATCCTGGTGGTGTTTTACCGTTGGAGGTTGAGACGTTGCGGGAACGACTGCCGCTGCTGATTCCTCGCGGTTCGGTCGATCGACGAACAGTACCTGTCCAATCAAGCATGAACACGTGATGATGATCAATCCTGTCGCCATTGGATCGATTCGTTGTGGAGTGGGCTGTCCCATGTTGGTGATCGCGGGTCCCTGCGTAATTGAGAATCGCCAGTTGACGCTCAACATCGCCGAGCGGCTTAAAAAGATTGCTTTATCGCTTGACTTGTCACTGGTCTTCAAGGCGTCCTTTGACAAGGCCAATCGAACCAGTCGAGGCGGGTTTCGCGGCTTGGGGATTGAGGAAGGCTTGCGAATACTAGAGGAAGTGCATCATTCTGTGGAGCTGCCGACGGTTACCGATATCCATCTTCCGGAGCAAGCGGCCGTTGTTGCCGAAGTTTGCGACTTGCTGCAAATTCCCGCTTTTCTGGCTCGTCAAACAGATTTGTTGCTGGCTGCGGCTGAGACGGAAAAGCCAATTATGGTGAAAAAGGGCCAATTCATGGCACCAGAAGACATGCGATACGTCGTGGACAAGGTTGCCAGCCGCTCTCGGGCAGGTATCCTACTATGCGAACGCGGGACTTTCTTTGGATACGGGCGATTGGTGAACGACATGCAGTCGTTGCCAATCATGCGGAGCATGGGAGTGCCAGTTGTGTTTGATGCCACGCATTCGGTGCAACGGCCCAGCGCGGCCGATGGAGCGACGGGCGGCAATCGGGCAATGGTTGAACCGTTGGCGCGAGCTGCCGTGGCGGTCGGAGTTGACGGAGTGTTTTTAGAAACTCATCCCAATCCCGATCAGTCACCCAGTGATGGAGCAAACATGGTACCGCTCGATGCCGTAGAGCAACTGTTGGAACGGTTGCAGCAGCTCTCCAGCCTGGTAACATCCTGGAATTGACTTTGCCAACGCAGTTTATCACGATCGTCATCTTTTTTTAGTAGCTGGTTCTTATGGGCGCGATGCGAAATTTCTTGGTGTTAGTGGTCATTGGAGCGATGCTGGTGGGTTGTCAAGACCGGAGGCAGCGACGCATCCAGAACGTGCAACAGGATATCGACGACTCGAAGACCAAGACCGACAACTTGCGAGAAGCTCTGCGCTACCTTTCGCAGATGACTCCACTCAATCGCGTGCAGATGACCAAGGAGATTCAACCGCAACTGAACACCTGGACGCAATCCGCCGATACAAGTTCCTTGAAATTCCAACCATGTTCGCTGATCGAGGGATTGCCTGCGCAGTTGATCGCGCCGACTAGCCTGGATCATCTGGAACTAAAGCAGTTCGGATATGCCGATGTGGAGTACATGTTTCAATGCAGGCTGATGAGAATGCTGTCGGACTGGATCGTGGAGCGACCATTGAAGGACTCGTTATTAACTCCATTTTTGGACAAGCAGAAAAAAATTCGCCCAGAGGGTGAATTCTCGCAGTTGGAGCAAGCCTGCAAGCTGTTCGATTGGAGCGTACGCAACGTCATGCTATTGGGCGACGCAAAAGAAATCGAGCGGCTGGAAGACGATCCTCAAATGCCTCTGATGGATGTGAATTATGGTTACGGATATTTGCCTTGGCAAACCGTACTTTTTTCGCGAGGCGATTTTGTCGAACGTGGGCGAGCCTTCGCGGCTATGGCTCGCCAAAGAAATATTCCGACGATTTGGATCGGTTTGAAACGTGACGTCGGAACGGCCACGAAATTGTGGTGTATGGGAGTGTTGGTCGGCAACGATTGCTATCTTTTCGATCCAAAACTTGGCTTGCCGATCATCGATCCAGATACCCGAGAAATCGCTACGTTGGATCAAGCCATGAAGAATGAGCGCATTCTGCGTCGATTGAGCCTGCCCGGCCGATTTACTTATGCGGTTACTTTGGGTGACTTGAAACAACCTCAGTTTCTAATTGACGCGGAAGCCAGCTCCTTAACTGCGAAAATGCAACTGCTGGAGAGCCGATTGTTAGCGGATGAACGCGTGCGATTGACGGACAATCCTGACGAATTGGCGCAAAAGCTCAAGCAGCGTTATCCGGACGTGCCTGTCTCGCTATGGCAAACTCCGCTCTTGGCACGGCTGTACTCGGAACAGCTCGCGGAAAGGTTGCAAATGATTGGTCCATTTACCGCCCAGTACATGCAAGATCATGCCGTGTGGATGGCGGACACACCTGCCGCACAAGCTCGATGGAAACACCTGCGCGGTGAGTTTGAAAATACGCTGGAAACAAAGGGTGCGCTGGCGGTTTATATGAGCTTCCGCATTGATGACGAGCGATTGCGGGAGTTAACCGTCGACGTTGAGCTTCAAAAGGAACTCGGAGTCACGCGCAGGCCCAACGAACCACAGGAAATATTCGATGCGCGATTGATGCAGGCCGCTGCATTCTTTGGCGAGGCAAAGCTGGATGCCAATTTTATGCTCGGACAGTTGCAGTTCGATCTTGGCAACTACGAATCTACCGAAGGCTGGCTGAAAAAGAGGACTGTGGAAGACCCTCGTGCCGCGCGGTGGTTTTCTGCAGCTTGGTATACTCTAGCTCGTACCTATCAACAACAGGGAAAAAGCAGTCAAATGATGGAGGCGCTGGCCCACGAGCCGAATTCGATGGAAGCCGGTAATCGTTTGCGTCTGCGCTACCTGACGCCCGAAGAAAAGTAGGCGACTAGACTCAATTTAATTCTCCCGTTTGGATCTAGAACTTGGCTTATCTGTGGATGTTTATGGGGTCTATCGCATTTGCGATCATGGCCCTGCTGGCTGAGTCACTTAGGGAGCATTTTTCGTTTCCCTGGATCACGATGATTCGCTCGGGAGTCGCGACAATTTTGGCGGCGGCACTCGCATTGATGCACGGTCGGGTACTGGTGCTGCTGCGCCCAGCGACACTTTGGATGCGTTCACTGGCTGGTTGGGCGAGCATGATTTGTGGATTTTACGCCATGACTCATTATGACGTATCGATTGTTCTGTCCCTCACTAACATGTTTCCGTTATGGGTTGCACTGCTGAGCTGGCCGATGTTGCGCAAGGCCCCGGGTGTCGGAACATGGACAGCGTTATTGGTATCAACTTTGGGAACTTGGCTGGTGTACACCAGCGCGACGACGCCATCCGTCACTGCGGCTTACGATCGATACGTGCCCGAGATTGCCATTCCCATGGCGCTGCTGGCGGGCATGTTTAGCGGTGTAGCGCTAATCGGATTGCATCAAATTCGTGATGTAGACGAGCGAGCGATCGTCGCTCATTTTTCCGGCGTTGCTACACTACTTAGCTTCCTGACGTGGCTGGTTCTGCCGATTCACGAGGAAACGCGAGCCATCGATGCGGCTAGTATCTGGAGACTGGTCGGAATTGGAATTGCGGCCACGGTCGGCCAGTTGTTTCTCACGCGGGCTTTCACCAGTGGGTCGCCGGCTCGGGTCAGCGTCGTCGGGCTCTCACAAGTGATTTTTGCAGTCATCGCCAAGTGGGCCATCGATGGCTGTGTTCCAACGCTTCAATGCCTAGCAGGTATGGCACTAGTTTTGTGCGCCACGCTTAGTGTTATGCTAAGCGATGAAAACACGGACGCGAAAACAAATCTGGAGCCATAGGATCGTGGCTGATAACGGAAATAGTCATGAGTTGTTGCAACCACCTAGGACCGGCGCAGAAATAAATGTCCGAATTGTCGCCTTTCGCTCCGCGAAAGGACGCACTTTCGCGGAGCGAAAGGCGAC
>SYJV01000466.1 GCA_005798335.1 Planctomycetaceae bacterium
CAGAGCGAGTTTTCCGTTGGGAGCGGCAACTAGTTCGCTTTGGATTGCGGTCGACGAGAGCATTTGCAGAAGTTCTGGTACGAACATCTCAGCGGGATAAGTTCGCAATTCGGTCACGGACGCTTGGTAGGTTTCTGGATCGGGATCACAAAGTGCAATTCTTGCCAGCGCGTGGCACGCTTCGCGCGAGCGAAACTTGGCGATGGCGGCCACTACGAATCGTGGCACATCTCCCCGTGCGTTCAAAGCCAATAACTCGAGTGCTGGAATAGCTTCTTGGTCGTTGATCTTCTGCAACGCTTCGACACTTGCTAGCTTGACTTTTGACTTGGCCGAAACCAAGTTGGGTGCAATCTTGCAGACGATTGGTAGCCATTTGTCTAACTGCGCGACCAGCTTGCGGGAATTGGAGCGAGCTTCCGTGACATCTTCGGGGCTGTACCAGCGATCCAGACACCAGACATGGCCGATCGCTGATCGTGAATTGGTATCGTCTGGGTACTGGTGTAAAACGCCAAAATGATGAGGCCTGGCTAATTCAGGTAGTTCGTGCAACTCGCACCATCGCGCCATGATGCGGTGTCTATCAGGATTGGATTGTAGCTCTTCGCGTTTTGAGCGATACGCAACGAGTTTGTCACTGGTCCTTTTCTCGAGATCTTCGCATGACAACCATTGATTGTTATCCAGCATGAACCCTGCGTGCCAACGCGCATGAACTGAATCGGCAAAATCCGTCAGAAGTTGTCGGCGATCCACGGACGATCCTTGCGATTCGGATTTCAGCACGGACTCAAGCTGCGGAATCAAACCCGCCGGATTGGGATCAGCGCACCGTCCATCACCAACTCCCAACACAGAACTAACCAAAATCGCGCAAACCCAATAGTGCCAGCAGCTCTTCATCGAATTTCTCCTGACGGAAAAGAAAAGTCGTTCGAATCAGCTCTCGCGTCCACATAAACTCTAGAGAAGACGGAGTGGACATCTTTCCCAGATTAGACGATATTTGGAAATGGCAGTCAACTTTATTCGCGCAGGAAAATTTCCCGGATGGCAGTCAAGCAGGGCAGGAAATGTCAAGACAAGCTATCGGTCGCCTCATGGTTTTGTGTTTCGTTCCTGCCGGGATTGTCTTTTTTGCGCCAACCTTGTCCGGACAATCGACGTTAAGCGTTTTTCAACGGTGTAGTGGCTACGCCCAGTCCATATCGGAACTCAATTCCCAATTTAATGCTCATCGTGCCAGAGCCGGGCAATTGGTCTCTCGACGTTCCGATTTGTTGTTGCGATTGGAGGCTTGCAAGCAAGATTTGGTTGGATTGAAGGTGGGCGAAGTACTGCACCAGTTGAGCATGCTACAAGTTGAGTTCGAGAAACAGTCTGTGCGTATGGAAGCGACTACGACGAATTTTGAGGATCAGCCAGCGGCGCCAGGCAGCGCCTTGTTGAGGAATCGGGAATTTCTGCAACCGCTGTCCGAACGCTGGAAGAATATCGAATTCAGAATCGGTTTGGGAATTAAACAGAGCAATGAAATAAGCGCTTCGCAACGCGTCACTCTTCAACGCAAAATCAAAGTCGTTCAAGAACTGTATACAACTATCGAAGAGATGGACCGACTACGGTTCAAGCAGTTTGAACTGTTCAACAAGTATTTCGAATTGGCAGACGTCACGGGGTTTCGCAGTGAAATAGAAAATCGAGCTGCGGTTCGAGAGCTGGAAAAAGCGGATACTGGAAATCTCGGGGCCGTTTTCGCTCTGGCGATTGCCATGCGCCGATTGAATCGAGTCGATGAGAGCCTTGCCTTGCTCACTAGGTTTGAGGCAACAAACGCGCATGCGGCGCTGGCAGCCGCGGCGCGCAGCGAAATTGAAATGAGTCTGGGAAATCATGCTGCGGCGCGCAAACTTCAGCATGTCGCCCTAGCGGCTGGACGAAACGACGTTCGCGTGCGTTTGCTGTGCGCCCAGTCCAAGAGTGCTGGCCACGATTTGAAATCGGCGATACCGGATTGGGAGTTCGTCGCCAAGCACGGCGACTTCGAAACCGAAGCGCACCGCAGCTTGGCCCTCATCTACGCTTCATTTCCAGAACCCACCAAGCATCATGCTGAAATGGCCCACGAACACTCGAAGTTGGCGTGCGCACTTGCTGCGGATCAAAACTGGGGCTGTTTGATCGCTCGAGCGCTAGCTCATTCCGCCAGTGGCCAACGCGGCGCGGGCTTGGCAGCCGCCGAACAAGCAATTGGCGTGGCAGTTGGCGAACAGGTATCGCTATGCCTATCCATATCCGATGACATTAAGGCTGGTAAAACTGTAACCTGGAAGTTCAACTGATTTTGGAGGACGTAATTGTCTCCAACTTCATTTAGAATGAGCATTTGCGCTGCTGCTGGCCTTTGCAATATTTCTCCTTGGCGCAGGAAGAGTATCAATCATGCAACATCATTTCGCTAATCTTGTTTCACCACGCCGTAGGTTTTTGCTGGATAGTTGTTGTGGCTTTGGAGCGCTTGCGCTGACTGCGATGCAGAACCAATGCGGTCGGGCGCAGGATGTATCGCCTTTGTCGGCTAAGCCGTCGAATTTTCCCGCCAAGGCTAAGTCGGTGATCTTTCTGTTTATGGCGGGTGGTCCAAGTCATATGGAGACGTTCGATCCCAAGCCATTGCTGAACCAATTGCATGGCCAGCCCAGACCCAAGGAGTTCGGCGACGTAAAATACCAATTCGTGACTCCGGACGCGAAACTGCTTGGCTGTAAACGCAAATTTCGCAAGTCAGGCGAAAGCGGCATCGAAGTATCTGATCTATTTCCGCAGGTTGCAAAAGTGATCGATGACATCGCAGTGATTCGATCCTGCTATGGCGACATGGTGGTCCATTCTGCCGCGCAGTACGAATTGCTGACCGGTCGCGTGGTACCGGGTTTTCCCAGTATGGGAGCGTGGACGATCTATGGATTGGGAACGGAGAGCGATGCGTTGCCAGCTTATGTGGTGATGCCTGATCCGGATGGCGCGCTGGAAGCTGGACAGCCGATGTACGGCAACGGGTTTTTGCCATCCGCTTATCAACCCACGATGTTCCGCCCCGGTAACCAGCCGGTGCTGAATCTAGATTTGCCAAGCGGTGTATCGTTGGACTCGCGGCGCAAAACCGTAGAGTTAATCCAGCGATTAAATGAAGCGGAAATGGCGCTCGATGACGAGGAGCTAGCCGCCCGGCTGAGAACCTATGGGTTGGCGTTTCGCATGCAAACCGAAGCGCCCAGTGTTCTCGATCTGTCGACGGAATCGGAGGAAACGCTGCGATTATACGGCGTCGGCACAGAACCGACGGACGATTACGGACGTCGCTGTTTGCTGGCCAGGCGTTTGGTGGAGCAAGGAGTTCGCTTTACGGTGGTTGTGTCTGGCGGTGGAACGGGTGCGACTCAGTGGGACGCTCATAAAGATATCGAAGAGAATCACTTGCGCATGGCCATTCAAGTCGACCTGCCGATCGCTGCACTGTTGACGGATCTCAAACGTCGCGGGTTGTTGGACTCGACGTTGGTCTTGTGGGGCGGTGAATTTGGCCGCTCGCCCGAAGCGCAGGCGGGAGTTGGTCGCGATCATCATAATTTGGGATTCAGCATGTGGATGGCTGGGGGCGGCATTCAAGGCGGGAGAATTGTCGGAGCCACAGACGCGATCGGCTTGCGAGCGATCGAGCATCCCTATCACTTCCGCGACATCCACACGACGATCTTGCATCAGCTCGGCATGGACCAAGACAAATTGACATACCCACATCTAGGACGCGATGAACGACTCACACAAATTCATGGTAGGGTGATACGGGAAATCGTCTAATTGCAGTACAAGCAACTTTTTGTATTTACTTTTCTATCCGGCGAGCAAGATCCACATGAAACGAACACTCGGGCGAGTTTCGCCCACGGCTTTTACGTTGGTAGAGTTACTGGTCGTGATCGCCATTATCGGAGTCTTGGTGGGACTGTTGTTGCCCGCGGTGCAAGCGGCTCGTGAAGCTGCGCGGCGCATGCAATGTAGCAACAACTTGAAACAGATCGGGCTGGCGCTGCACATTTACCTCGACGCACACCGAGTGTTTCCGCCGGGCTATATGGGACAACCTCCCAATGGTCAATGTGCGAACATCAACATTCCACCTGCGCGACCGCAAGGTTGGGGTTGGGCAGTATTTATTCTGCCGCAACTTGAACAGGGTGCGTTGTACAATTCGCTCGATCCCGGCCCCAAGCAAGTTGTTTGCGGCATCCCATCGGGGGCCGCGGCGAGTCCCAACGTCGGTAGTGCGGCGCTCCAGAAGACGATTCTTAGCACGTATGTTTGTCCAACTGCCCCCGATAAGCTGCTGAACGAATCGAGGTTTCCGGCGGCACCAGCCGTACCGGGGGCGCATGCCAAATCAAATTATGCGGGCGTTTCAGGCTTGGATTTTTCGGGAATCGCGACGAACGGCCGGAGGGGATTGTTTGGTGATGGAATGCGATACACGTCCGCATTGCGCGATGTTTCGGACGGCACCACCAATACACTTTGTGTCGGCGAAAAATATCGCCGCGATGTCGATGGCGTTTTACAGACTTTTGGTCCGGGTGAATATACCGGAGCGATTTGGGTGGGCGTTGCTCCGGATACGCAAATTGCGGGCACCGTCATGCAACTGGCATTGCCGCCGTCGACTTTCGCGATCAATGGCGCTTCGATCAACGCGTTCGCCAGCAAGCATGTGGGAGGTGCTCAGTTTTCATTGACCGACGGCAGTGTGCGCTTTATCAGCCAAAATGCCGACCAGAAAACGATTGCCGATATGGGAACTGGCAATGATGGCGAAGTTGTTTCCCTGCCAGAGTAATTCCCGTTGCGAAACAGTAGAACTCAATTATGTTGTGGCGACCGCTCTATTCATCGCTGTTAGTTATTTCGCTAGTGCTGCAAGTATTCGCAGGCTGTGCTTGGGGACCGGATGATGAACCGGAGTTGGGGACGGTAACTGGCAAGGTAACCATGGACGGCAAACCGCTGGCCGGAGTATGGGTTGGATTTGCGCCCACGGAAGGGCGGTCGTCGATGGGCTTGACCGACAAAGATGGTCGTTACACGCTGAACTATTTGCCCGAGACGCTCGGCGCGAAAGTGGGTGCTCACAAAGTAGCCGTCACTACGCCGCGCGAGGACGAATCGGGAGCCGAAGTGAAGAACTTTCGCGAAACGATTCCGCTGCGCTATAACTTGCAAACGGAATTATCTGCTGAAGTAAAATCTGGAAGCAACGAATTCAATTTCAATCTGACTAGGCGCGCGAGCACCCGCAAGTGACGCTCGCGTTCGCACGGATTTTTACGAATCGCAGAGTGTTTTTCAACTTGCGCAGGGATAAGTTAATTGACCTTTGAGGGACTTTTCAGTATTCTTGGTCCATTCTCGCCTACTCGCGACAATTCAAAAGGGGCAGTCGTGCAAAACTTCTTGTTGAGCCGCCGGTTTCTGTGGTCTCTAACCTTCGTCACTTTTTGCGGACAGTTGACAACCCTTATTGCCCCGGCTGGGGCCGACGAGCCAAAACAGCCCGCCGACGGCGAGGTGAAGACAAAACTGGAAATCGACATCGACCGCAGCTTGGCACAATACAAAGTTTTTGTAGACGATGATCCCGAACCGCTGACGGTGCTGCCGGTCCTAACATGGGACAATCCAATAGCCGGTACCTTGGGGAAATTCCGAACGGTTTTGTTCATTCAAGATGGCCAAGCAAAGGCGGCATGTTGCATTTGGTCAAGCGCGAACAATCAATTGTATCACGAGTTCGGTTCATTGACTCGAAAAGGCTTGCGGGGCCAATTAAACGGAGCAAAGAAGTGGGCGATGGATGCAGGCTCCGTTGAGTTTCGTCCGGTCCCAAAGTGCGATCCGCCAGCAGAAGACCGTCGCCGCCGTTTGTTACAGATAAAGAAGCTGATTGAACGCTTTACGGCAATTGAAACAAAGAGTCGAAAATTTGAGCCAACGAAAGAACATTTGCGACTTCTGACGACTCCGTTGTACCGGTATGAAAAAGAGCGCGATCAGATTGTCGATGGCGCGGTCTTTGGTTTTGTACACACCACCGATCCCGAGGCTTTGGTAGTTCTGGAGGCGGTAAGGTCTGGCGACAGTGCTCGTTGGGAATACACCTTCGTACGTCGCACGACCATGCCAGTCATCGGCAAATTGGATAAGGAGCAAGTTTGGAGCACCGACGAAGCGGGCTACAAGTCTTTTAACCAAATCCCCTTCCGACAATAGGATTGTCGGATCTACTGATCAAACGAAGCGGTTTCGCCATCCGACTTGGACTTATAGATCCTAGTTCGCGGAAATGGAGCCGCCTTCGATCTGGGAAATGCTGATGCCTTGGAAGGGCACGATGCCGTAGATGCCTTCGGTAAATACTTGGCGTACAAAATTGTCGAACAACTTGATCGGAGTCGGTGGCACGATAATTAAATCGTTGTCGCGCAACCAGATTTCGTCGGCTGGGTTGGGAACGCGACCGAGATGCTCGCCGCGAATATCCAGTTTTGTAGCTAGCAATCGCCAATCTTCTGCTCGTCGAAATACGACTACTTGCCGACTGTTGCCGCCGACTTTGATCCCTTTTGCCAGCGCGAGCGCTTGAGAAACCGAAGTTGGCCCAAGCATTTGGAATCGGCCTGGTTCCGTGACTTCGCCAGAGATCCAAACGAAATGTTGAGCTTCTTGATCGAGCACGGGCTCGACCTCCAGTCCGGCAACGATTTCGGAGTAGCGTAAGTTGACTTCGCGTTTGACCTCGTCCAAGGTCATTCCCTGTACGCAAACCGCGCCCAGCTTCATCAAGCGAATCGTACCATCGGGATGGACGGTATCCGTGAACACTTGGCCTTGCCCCAGAGTTCGATTGGAGACGGATTCAATGATGTCATCCAAGGGCGTATTGGTCCGAATAGGTTGAATGTCGATCGCGGGATCATTGATCTTGTCTTTGTACAGATTTTCCAAATTGTGCCTCAGTTGAGGAACGGTATATCCTGCCGCTCGAACGCCGCCGATAAGATGCAGATAAATCAGGCCGTCCGGCTGAACATCGACCCCAAACCCCGTATTGATGTCACCCATCTTCAAATCAGCGTCTGTCACCGATCGAATCGCCAATCGATCGCCAACGCGCAAACGGTAATTCTGGATCAATCGATCGCGGCTGCGGCCGTAAACAAATCGAATTTGGTCGCCGACGCGCAGTCGATAGTCGATCGTGGAAGGAATTCGAATCGGACCCAGATATTCACCGTGCTTGAGCGGTTGGAACGGATATGGTTGTGCATCACGCCAAGTCAGTCGCATGCCACAACTGCTCGCGCAGTCGATCGCCGAAATGCACGGAGCGCAGCGGCCTCCAGCAACTTGTGGTTGCGGTGGTGGATTGCATGCGGAGTAACCGCATTTGTCGAAGGGTCCCAGCGTATTGAAGCCAGGTGCGCTAGCAGCAAAATCTACTGGTGCGGCTGATTGGTTGGATGTTCTTGGTCCTGCGGCAGGCTTCGGAGTTTTAGCTGGCTTGGGACTCGCTTGAGCTGGCGCGCCGGTACTGACAAACTCTCCAGGCGGCTGTGCGAATTCACCTTGCGGAGGTTCCCCGATGGTCAACGAGGATCCAAATTCTTCCGGGGCAAGTTGGATTACTAGCGGCTGCTGGGCCCGTGCTGGCACAACATTCACGACGATCAAACTTACGCTAACGCAACCCGCGATTGTTCGGAAGATCCTGTCCATGTTCTTGTACACTTGTTTTACAGACTTGATTGGAATGTAGTTGATCAAACTTTATTCTGGTTCACAGTGTTCAGCGGAGCGGCCGGCCGCATTCGAGAAAACCCAAGACCCCACTAACGCACCGCTGGCGCGTTTCCGAAACGGTTGGCGGTGTAGCCTCGGCCGGTTGTTGAGGGTTGACTGGGTTGCACACCTGGTTGCATCGAATTTGCGGGCGCACTCTGCGGTAGCTTCGGTCCACTGTCGTGTGGACTGAGCATCGCGAATTGGTGTGGCGCGAGTTCAACGTAGGGTGGATTCGGCGACTGGGCAGGCATGCGTCGATTCAGAGCCGCGAAGTTCTGCATTGCCCAACTATGGCCCGCCGAATCACCCAAGCGTCGGTTGGCTTCGACCAGATTTTGCCACGAAGCAATCGTGCCGCCACTGTGAGTCGCAGCCAACAGAGCTTCTCGAGCATCTGTGGGCCGGTCCATCGTGAGCAGGAGATAGCCCAGTTGATTGGTCGCCATCGAATTGGCTGGCATGATCTCGCGAGCCGCTCGATAGTACGTCACCGCGCGCTGGCGCAGCGCATCGGCGGCATCGCCTCCTTCATCGGCGCGTGCTTGGAGTGCTCTCCCAAGCACGTAATACAACTCGCTGGCCCAAGGATGGCCAGCGCTGGCCAGCACCAGTCGATTCTGAGTATGCCGATGGTAGTGTTGCGCGGCTGCCAGTGGCGAGAGTTGGCTGACGTCGGCCTCTTTTAGGACGCGCGACTCGTGCGATTCGACTAAACGTACCAGGAACTGCGGATCACTCGCCATGCGCTGCGCAACGGTAAAATCCTCGGCTTCGCGAAACGATTGTTGCGCTTCCGACCAGAGTGGCTCGCACTGATATTGATTGCCGTGCTGATCGAGAATTTGCAGCAAGTAATGGATGGCAGTCTGAGATTCTTCAATTGCCGACAGATTGGCCTTGCGAGCCAGCAGTTGTTCGCACTTGCGCATATGATCGGACAATCGCTCGCGTACAGCTTGCCATCCCGTTGGCAACTCAAGCGATGCGACGACATGTTCGCCCGTTGGGCGCTGAGCGTTGTGCTGGTCGATCAAATCCTGGGAAACGTTCGACGCAATTTTTGCGTAATCTACTTGGTCGCGAGGATGTTGGTTGGCGCGTCCTACTGGCTGTCCGGTGGCTTCGGTTTGCGAAGAACTCGCCTTTGGACCGACGGGACGGTCAGTGACGGCCGGATCACGGTGCGTGCTTTCGCTGGGGATGAGCGTTCCATCGTTTTAGCTGGCGCGTTGATTGGCTGAGGGAAAATTGAGCTGTAATGAAGTTGGGTCGGATCGCAGTGGCGCGCGAAATCCCGGCAGTTGAAAGGAATCGCCGGTACTTCGTGAAGGATTTGTCGAGTTCGGCTGAGTCGCCGTGGAATTGAGAGACGCACCGCGCGGTCTCCAACGGAATCCTGCAACGTCTGGCTGTGAAACAGCAATTCGCAGCGGCGTCGAGGCGTTGCTCGGAATATCTGGACTGTCCGCGTTCAAGCTCGGTTTGACAATTGACGTGGAAGTCGATCGATTAGTAGTTGCACGTGGCGAATCTTCAGAGATGTCCTCCAGTGGCTGCAACGTCAACTCCGGCGAGGTGGTTGGTGTGCTATTAGTATTCGCCGGTTGCGCTTGGGGGAGATTCTTTTTGGGTTGGCGTATGAAACGATCTTGGGCAGTGGCATCTGTCACCTGTCCAAGACTGGATAATAACGCCAAAACGAAAACACCGCGCAACGAACTTTTCTTGCCTAATTCCATGGCACTTCCTATATCCGCAATCCTTGCGGGAAGTTATCTAGTCTGCACAAAGCAGCAAGTGTTGGCGAGGGTGTTTGAGCCCTCATCCAACGGTCTTCGAGCCTTCAACCTATCGGTCGGCTCAAGTTGCGCACAATACTGCACGGGACTGCAGTAATCGAATTCGGCAGGAGTGTACGGTTACAAGTATTACAACCGTTAGCATCCTGTATCAGCCCAGATCTTGATGCGTGAGGACTCTTGCGTTTGGTCTCTAGTCTTCGCAGCACATTGCTTTGCAAGCATAATGGAATTGCTTGCAAAGCTAGCGTAGAATGCGCAAGGTAATGTCTGATGTTCTTCGACGAACAACATGTTACGGCCAGACAATCGCAGCGCTGAATGATCGAGGTGTGGTTTGCGAATAGTATACCTTACTGCTGGCGCCGCGGGGATGTACTGCGGTAGTTGTTTACAGGACAACGCTGTTGCGCGAGCCATGTTGAAACTCGGCAACGATGTCGTGCTGGTGCCCACCTACACGCCAATCCTGACCGACGAGAACAGCGTCAGTTCGAACCGATTGTTTTATGGTGGGCTAAACGTTTATTTGCAACAATGCCTGCCAGTACTTGCGCGGTTGCCGAAGTGGATGGACCAATTTCTCAATTCACCACGCTTGGTGAACTGGGTTGCGTCGCGCTCAATGGGTACTTCTGCAAAGCAACTTGGGGCTTTGACGGTATCAATGCTACAAGGCCATGATGGGCGGCAACGCAAGGAAGTCGACCGTTTGGTTGATTGGCTGAGCAGCGAAATGCGACCCGACTTTATCATCTTTTCGAACCTGCTGATCGGCGGTGCAATACCAGAGATCAAGCGACGCATTGGCTGTCCCACGGTGGTATTGTTGCAGGGAGACGATATTTTTTTCGAGCAACTCGCAGCGCCGTACAAGGAACAAGCTCTCGAACTGCTGCGTTCGCTGGCCAAGCAGATCGATCTTTTTTTGGTTCACAGTCGTGATTATGGCCAGCGCATGCAGGACAAATTAGGATTCGATGATTTATCCTGGGCCATGGTTCCACTGGCAATCGACCCGACCGATTTCGCCCCGGTGTACGGTGAAAGCAGAGCCGACCGCGCGCCGACGATTGGTTATCTCGCTCGACTTGCGCCGGAGAAGGGATTGCACATCTTAGTCGATGCGTTTGTCGACCTGCACAACCGCGGGACGCTGCCGGGAGCACGCTTGGAGATCGCTGGTTGGCTCGGCAAGCAGCACCAGCCATACTGGGACGATTTGCAAAAGCGTCTTGCGAAAGCTGGCTTGTCCCATTTGGTGAATTATCGCGGCAGCGTTGATAGGGCTGCCAAGATTGATTTCCTGAAATCGATCGACGTAATATGCGTGCCGACCGTTTACCAAGAACCGAAGGGTCTATTCGTACTCGAAGCTCTGGCGGCAGGCGTGCCCTATGTGCAGCCCAACCACGGTGCGTTTCCTGAAATGAACGCTGCCCTGGGAGGCGGTTGGCTATTTCAAGCAAATGATCATGCAGCGCTGGCGGCGAAATTGGCGGAAACCTTGTTGGATTTGAATCTGGCGAGAACGATCGGCGGACAGGGTCGCATGGCTGTGCTGGGACAAGCGACCACCAATCAAGCTGCTCAGCGATTGATTGAACTGTTGGAGGGACTGGCGAAACGAGATCCCCGCAAATGTTCCGTTGAGCTTGACCAAGCCAAATATCGCAGCGCTAGCGACTATCAAAAATCACGACTGGTCCGAGGAAATCTCCGGTGAGTGGAATTCTCGGTGGCCAATGTTTGTCGTGGGTGGCATTCGATCCCCAGCTCGCTGTTTCAGCAGCACTGAAGTCCATGTTAGCCAGTCACCTGCGCGGCCAAAAAATTCGCTTGCAACTCGACATGGTTAAGTCGCTCGACGAGGCGGTCGTATTGGCGAGTCGACAGCAAATCAGTTTGCTGACCATCGTCGTCGAGGGCGAAAACACGCTGGCTAACGCAAAATGTTTGTGGCAAGTGCGCGCACGTTCGCCCGCGACGCTGAGAATGGTCTTATCGCGAAATTCTACCCCCGAATTCGTTGCTTTGTTGTTGGAGGCGGGTGCCCAGATTGTGGTCCACGATATACCATCTTTACAGCGATTGCTGCCGCGCATCGTAGAGCGTTCGCCAATGAAGTCTTTGGGTTTTCATCCATTGACCTCGGGATTGGCCGAACGATTGCCATGGCGCGACGTCGATCGGTCGGTATTGACGCTGTCACGAGGCAGCTAACGGATCACTTTGGACTTAGACTTAAGTTTACCAGCGGATTTCCAATGAATGCGATGCCCGAGTCTGTGGAATTAGCCCGACGAACACTCAACAAATTTCGCGACCCTGAATCTGGACGGCCCATGGAGAAATCCGGACAAATCCTAGATGTCGAGATTCGGCAGGGCATCGCGTACGTGGAATTGGGACTAACCAGTCACAGCTTTCCCATCCAAGATGAAGTTTCTGCTCAGCTTGCCGAACAGCTACGCGTCGCCTTGCCCGAGCTGCGCAACGTCGAAGTAAAAGTTGTGGAGTTCGAGCGGCCGGCTGTGGCCATCGGGCAAATCGGCTTGACGGCCAAGAGTGTCATTGCGGTTGGTTCGGGCAAAGGTGGTGTCGGCAAGAGTACGATTGCGGCCTCGATCGCAATCTCGCTAGGCAAAGCCGGGGCGAAAGTTGGTCTGATGGATGCGGATGTCTACGGACCAAGTATTCCACATTTGCTGGGCTTGACGGGCCGACCTGAGGTCATTAGCGGCAAGATCCAGCCGATTTATTTTGATCGCGTGCCTGTGATGTCGATGGGCTTCATGGTGGACCCGAACGAGGCAGTGATCTGGCGCGGTCCGATGCTGCATGGAGCGATCACTCAATTCTTGCGAGATACATACTGGGGCAATCTGGATTATCTGATTATCGATATGCCACCGTGAACGGGAGATATCGCTTTGACCTTGTCGCAATTACTGCCGCTCAGTGGTGCGGTGGTCGTCTGCACTCCTCAGCAAGTCGCTCTACTAGACGCGGTCAAGGCAATTGCCATGTTTCGCAAGACAAAAATCCCGCTGCTGGGCATGGTGGAAAATATGAGTGGCTTCATTTGCCCCGACAATGGAAAGCGATATGACATCTTCGGCCATGGTGGTGCGCGGCGTAAAGCGGAAGAGCTGCAGGTACCATTCTTGGGAGAAGTGCCGCTGAACATGAATCTCAGGCTCCAGTCAGACGATGGCCACTTGGCCAGCGCCTTGGAAGATCCGATTTGCGCCGCCGCAATCGACAAGATTATCCGATCACTTGTGCGAAATCTTGGTGAGCGAGCCGCCAAAGCGCCATCGACACCGCCGCTGCCTGTGCTCGGATAGCGATTCAGGTGTCTGTCCCTTTGCCTAGCACAGCGATCAGTCGTTTCTAAATGGACAGCGCCACTTTCATTTGCAGTGGAAAGAACAAGTCGTTGCAGCGAAATCGTTTAACCCGCAGCCGCTAGGCGAGGATTGGGTTGAGTTCTCGAACTTATTGCAAAGCCAAGCTCAACCCAATCCTC
>SYJV01000467.1 GCA_005798335.1 Planctomycetaceae bacterium
CAAGACCGGATTGTTCTTGGTTCGCCGCGACAGTACTTGGACGACACGTCGGATCTCATGGTCGCGACCGATAACTGGGTCCAATTTGTTTTGCGAAGCCATTTTGATCAGATCGATTCCATACTTTTCCAACGCGTTGAATTTGCCCTCAGGATTCTGATCGGTCACACGAGCACTCCCGCGAATGGATTGGAGGACTTGAAGAATATCTTTCTCATGCACACCGCTGAGCTTTAGCAGCGACTGCGCTTTGCCGGCTGTCTTGATAATGCCCAACAACAAATGTTCCGTACTAACAAACTCATCTTTCATATCGTCCGCCACGCTGGTCGCAGCTTCGAGCGACGCATTAAGTGCCAGATTGACACTCGGTGTGCGACCACCTGAAGCTTTTGGCAGCCTGGCGACTTCGCTGGTGATCATCGACTGGAGTTTTTCCATTGGGACTGCCAATTTCTTCATTACCGGTACGACCACTCCTTCCTGGTCGACCAACAACGCATCCAACAAGTGCAGTTGATCCATCTCCGGGTTGCCCAGTGACTGGGCGTTGGACTGCGCAGCAGCCACCGCCTCCTGGGCTTTCACCGTCAACTTGTCAAATCGAAATGCCATGTTCTGTGTTCCTTTCTTGGGAAGACGTCAGGCGTCAGATTCCAAAAGCTCAACTCTTAGATTTCAAATCGGCAGTCAAGTGTGCGGCAAATGTCAGTTTGGCTTGCTGTCCACCTAGCTTGCATATATGAAAATAGGGTGCCAAGTTTGGCACCCTATTGAGATTTTTCCAGTTCCGAGTTGCTTTCGCTCTCCGGAAATCTGTTAGCTCTTCACTTCAAATTCGGCATCAATTGCATCGTCATCGGAGCTTCCGCCAGGTTGCGCAGTCGAACTGGGTTTTGCCGAGCCACCAGCATCGCTTGATTTTTCGTACAGCACCTTACCAAACGCTTGCGCTGCTTGCTCGAGTTCGCTGGTGCCATTGCGAATCGCCGTAGTATCTTCGCCAGCGGTGGCAGAGCGCAGTTTTTCGATCGCTTTATTCAACGGTTCACGGTCGCTGTCGGTTAACTTGTCCGCATTCTCTTTGATCTGTTTTTCGAGCTGGTAAATCAGGTGTTGCGCTTTGTTGCGAGCTTCAGCCAATTCGAATAGTCGGCGATCCTCTTCGGCATGTTCATCGGCATCGCGTCGCATACGATCGATTTCGTCTTTGGATAGTCCCGACGACTGCTCGATTTTCACCGATGCTTGTTTGCCGGTACCAACATCGCGCGCCGAGACATTTAAAATTCCGTTTTGATCAATGTCGAATTTGACTTCGATCTGAGGGACACCGCGGGGTGCGGGTGGAATTCCTTCCAAGTTGAATTCGCCGAGCAATCGGTTTTGCGTGGCCATCTTGCGTTCGCCTTGGAACACGCGGACGGTTACGGCCGTTTGATTGTCGGCGGCAGTCGAAAACGTGTTCTTGCGTTCGGCGGGAATGGTCGTGTTGCGTTCAATCAAAGCCGTCAGCACGCCGCCTTCGGTTTCGATTCCCAGCGTCAACGGAGTAACGTCCAGCAGCAGGACGTCCTTGCGTTCGCCAGTCAAAACGCTCCCTTGAATCGCAGCACCTACAGCAACCACTTCATCGGGATTTACGCCTTGATGCGGTTCCTTGCCAAAGATCTCACGGACCAATTGACGTACCTTGGGTACCCGAGTTGAACCGCCAACTAAGACAACTTCGTCAATATTGCTCGGACTGAGCTTGGCGTCCTGCAGAGCTTGCAATACCGGCTTGCGGCATCTCTCAATCAAACTGTCGACCAGTTCTTCGAATTTGGCTCGCGTGATATTCATCTGCAAGTGCTTCGGTCCGCTGGCATCGGCAGTGATGAACGGCAGATTCAAGTCCGTTTGCGGTACAGTGCTCAACTCCTTCTTGGCTTTTTCGCAAGCCTCTTGCAATCGCTGTAAGGACATCGGTTCTTTGCGCAAATCGATGCCATTTTCACGTTTGAACGATTCAGCGACATAGTTGACTAGAGCTTCATCAAAGTCGTCACCGCCGAGGTGCGTGTCGCCGTTGGTGGATATTACTTCAAAAACTTTGCTCGACTTTTCACCGTCGCCGCCGCCAGTCGACGCTACTTCAAGCACGGAGACGTCAAAGGTTCCGCCGCCGAGGTCGAAGACTGCGATCTTGTGATCGTGCTCTTTGTCCAGGCCATAAGCCAACGCGGCGGCTGTGGGCTCGTTGATGATTCGCGCAACTTCAAGCCCGGCGATCTGACCGGCGTCTTTGGTCGCTTGTCGCTGTGCATCATTAAAATAAGCTGGCACCGTAATCACGGCTTTGCTAACACGATGTCCTAAATAGGATTCGGCAGCTTCTTTTAATTTGCGAAGAACCTTTGCGGAAACTTCTTGAGGCGTGTATTGCTTGTCACCGATTTGAATTTTTACGTATTCGTTTTGGCCGCCGACGACTTCATACGGAACAATTTTCTCTTCGGACTCGACTTCCGCGTGCCGACGTCCCATGAATCGTTTGGCAGAATAGACGGTTCGTTTGGGGTTAGTTACCGCTTGCCGACGCGCCGGTTCTCCCACGATAACTTCATTCTTATCGGTATAGGCGACTACGCTTGGGGTCAATCGATTGCCCTCGGCATTCGGAATCACCTTTACTTCAGAACCTTCCATGATCGCGACCACGGAATTCGTCGTTCCCAGGTCAATTCCAATAATTTTTTCGCCTTGAGCCATGATTGCCTCTCCTGTCTTGGGATGGGTGGGATGCGACCAGCCGCCACTTGTACAACGCGTCCTGCCGCAAAAGTTCTTGACAAGCGTCCCTCGGTCCGCCTCGCGCTGATCGTCGAGACCCTCCTAGGGGAATGTTTCTGGCGATAAGCAACCCGCGTGCCAATCGCCATTTGACTTGAATTGATGCAGGCTGTCTTGGGCCAAAGTAACGATTGCAACGATTATTCCAAACGGTTCTACAGCATTTAGTGGGCTGACTTGCTGCCAAATTGCGCTCAGCCGTGCTTGACCACTTTTTTAAGTCTTGCCAAATTGACAGCCGCCGGTTTCACGCTCTATTTTTGCGTATTCGTTAGATTCAGAACAACTGTAGAGGCGGCTGTGTTTATCGACGGAAGCATTTTTTTCAAGTTCAAGAATGACCGAGTCCTGGCCAATGCTAAAACGCTTCCTTGAAAATCAAATTTGTTGAGGGTCTAGGATCTTGAAACGCGCGACTAAGAGTACTAAACGAACCTCTAATACCAAGAGCTCTGCATCTCAGTCGATGGACTTGGTGGAAATCGATCATCAGTTGTTGCAATTGTTGACGGCGCGAGTGAATACAACTCGCGCGCTGGCAGAATCAATTGCTAAACCCGATTTGATGGACCAGTTGTGGCAACAGCAGAACAGTGCCGCACAGCGCGCGATCGAAAGCGCTCACCGGTCTGGACTATCGACACAGTCGCTGTCCGATTGGTTGCGACATACCGTCAGTCTCTGTTTTCATGAAGCGCATGTGCATAACCCAATCGCGTACCTGGGACCTATTTATAGTTACAGTTACTTGGCCGCAGTTAAGGAATTCGGTTTATCAGCAACGCTAGTTCCAGTCGCAACGATATCTGCTGTCTTCGACGAGATTTCTCGAGGGCAAGCGACCATGGGAGTGGTACCGATCGAAAATAGTACCGACGGGCGCGTAGTGGATACGCTAGGCATGTTCGCGCGCATGCCCGTGCAGATTTGCGGTGAAGTCTTACTGCCGATCCATCATTGCTTGCTGGCGCGTTGCCCGCGCGGTGAAATTACTGAGATCTACAGCAAGCCGCAAGCCATGTCGCAATGCCGTAGTTGGCTCAGTCAACATGTTCCCGATGCGCGCCTTATCGAGATTTCAAGTACCGCCGCCGCAGCTCGACTGGCCGCCGACAAACCAGGTGCGGCTGCCGTAGCCAGTCGCGAAGCGGGCATCCATCATGGCTTAGAAATCGTCGACGAGAATATCGAAGATAATCCCAACAACGTAACTCGCTTTGCCCTGATCGGTAGCGCACAACGAGCCAAGACCGGGACTGATAAAACGTCCGTGATGTTTCAACTTCGACATCAACCTGGAGCGCTCGCCCAGGCGATGGTGATTTTTCAAAAAGCCAAAATCAACCTGACTTGGATCGAGTCATTTCCGCTGGTGAATCACCCAAACGAATATTTGTTTTTCGTGGAACTGGATGGTCACAACCAATCCAAGAACGTCGCCGCAGCGCTAGCTCAATTGGGCAAACAGACTCTTCGCATGGAAGTACTCGGTTCGTACCCCAAAGCCAATATGTAGGCGCAGCTCAACGAAAAGTCCCGTCGGGACAAGTTGTCTCGGTAGAACAGCGTCGGCGTGGTGCATTTTGGGCCGGAGCAGCAAGCGTCGACAACGATAATTGCTAGCAATCGCAAGTGTTTTGAGCGAGCGCTTGATCAGGTGATGATTTTTCAAAAGGCCAAAATCAATCTGACTTTGATCGAGTCATTTCCGCTGGTGAATCACCCAAGCGAATATTTGTTTTTCGTGGAACTGGATGGTCGCAACCAATCCAAGAACGCCGCCGCAGCACTAGCTCAACTGGGCAAACAAACTCTTCGCATGGAAGTACTCGGTTCGTATCCCAAAACCAATTTGTAAGTGCAGCTCTACTGGACGCTGGAGATTTTCTGAGCAGATCGTGCTTGCCTACCGTTATTTGCCGGATTTGCCAGCAGTCGATGTTAGATCAATCGTGAAGTGATTCTTTTCCCCAGTTTTCACTTCAGCTTTCAGCCCTGATTTTTCGGGTTCGAGATAGATCAGCGGAATTCGCGTCTTGCCAGGTGAAAAACTGCCGTCGTCGCGCACCGAGCCTCGTTCTTCAAACCAAGATCCGATAATGACGGTGTAGCTGCCAGGTATCACACCGTCTTCTTCCCCAGTTTCGCTCAGTGAAAAACTGCCGTTCACAATTTGGCCAACACCGGCGGCGCCTTGGTCACCACCAAACGTAATGTTGCCATTCTCCAGCGGCTTGCCGTCAAAAGTGACCATTCCGGTGACCGGTACGCGCCCACCATTGTCGCCACAGCCTACTACAGCCACCAAGCACAAAAGAAGCATCAATACGCGCATAAAATACTCGACTTGAATATCGGTGGGCTGGAGCAGCAGTCTGCCCGCCCCAGCATGGCAAATCGTCTACTTGCAGTTATTCCTGGCGAATTATTCGAGACTATCCATGACCTTGCCGTCCGCGCGATCGCCCGCGAGGCAGTAGGTCGGATAATCAATCGACTCCGAAACGAATCTTACGGAGCCATCGGCAAACACGAACTGCGCGCCGCCAATATGGTAACTGGCATGCCCCTGCGCGTTCATCCAATTCACGGTTCGGGTGCGTTCGGCATTCTTCAAAAATGCGCTGTTTAATTTTAAAGAGAACAACGTCGTCGGGACGTTCCAAGTCCACAGTGCACCGAACTCCGTAAAGTGCGGCTTGGTTTCGCCCATCATGATCGTATTGGATGTTCCATCGCTGACATTCTGCAGCCCAATGCTGGTGACTCCTCGCGCAAACATACCGCGTATCGAACCCGGACTATTGTGCACACACGTCCAGCCACCATTGATGCCGCCGTCTGCATTCAAACAAAAACTGGGCGACAACGCGGTGCAGTCGCGCGTGTTTAACATCGTATTGTTCATTGTCCCGCCGCAAAATCGGTACATGCCTTCTTGTACTGGCCCGTTAAAACCATTGAAGTTGTTCCCGTCTGCGCGACGACCGGTACCCGCCAGCGCGTTGCTCGGGCAGGTGAACACCGGTAAGAAACGACCGTTTAACAGTGTGCGATTCGCAGCACCAGCGTCGATCGATTGATCAAAGTTGACTTGATTGTACAAGTTGCCTTGTTCTAGAAAGGGCAGCAACGAGACATTGCCGCTGTAATGTGGATTCCCAATCAAGGCAAAGTTACCACACTGCGCTATCGAGTCTACAAAATTGCTGGCGAACGGGACTTTCTTGAAAGTGTCCAAATAATTGTGGAGTGCCAATCCCAATTGTTTCAAGTTGTTCGAGCACTGCATCCGCCGAGCTGCCTCTCTGGCCGCTTGAACCGCAGGCAACAGCAACCCAACCAACACTCCAATAATTGCAATCACCACCAACAGTTCCACCAAAGTGAAACCCCGACCCGGTTTGCGAGCGTGAATTGCCGACACGGTCTGATCCTCCCAAAAAAGAAAAAATGAATCGATTTCAAACGACAGATTCTAATTGCAATCCAATCCCGTACAATCGCAAAACTCGCGATTTACGGCGCGTTCTAAACCCCAGAGCGGATCCAACCACGGAAGAAACGCAACCAACCAAAGAGCTATGAGATATTGGCGGATGAAAGTACTTGAAGGCGAAGACGACATGAGTTTTGTTGAGCCGGTAGTTTATACCTGTGCTTTGGAATGTGACCTGGTCCATGCACCGCTGGGTCGCAGCAGCAATTCAATTAACTGCCCTGCGGAAATACCGATCACTTAATTCTATGGGGCAAGTGCGGCTTCGCTTTTTAGTTGTTGCAAAGTCATCTCGATCGGCACATCAGCGTATTTGTCGCCGCTTTGTTTCGACGAAATGGTAACGAAGATACCGCCATCCGCAGCCGATGGCGATTGTTGTATTGCGGAACTTTCTTCTGCCGCGAGCCTTTAGGCATTAGGCCAGCAAATTCTTGATTGATTCGCGAGCGGCCTGGAGTGCTTGCGGGAGTTTTTCGGGATGCTTGCCGCCTGCTTGAGCAAGATCTGGCTTGCCACCGCCACCGCCGCCGACCACCGGTGCAACTAGACTGATCCACTCGCCAGCGCTGACGCCCTTTTCGACCAGCGACTTGCTCACACCGGCCACGATCAGGACCTTGTCTTCGCCAGATTGGCAAGCGAGTAACACGGCTACGGGCGTTACGCTGGATTTGCGAATCTGATCGATCCACTGTCTCATAAGGTTCGCGGTAGCGCCAGGCGTCTCTAGCACGATTGCCAACGATCCACCCACGGATTCTGCTTGCCCTAACAAAGATTCTGCTGTCACCTGGCCGCTTTGGGCCAGTTGTTTTACTTGAGCTTCGAGTTTGGACTGCTCGTCGACAATCGCACGAATGCGGCTTGCGATCTCTGCGGGCGCTACGTTGAGTATCCGCGCGGCATCGCGCACCACGGCACGCTGGGCTACGTAGTCGTTTGACAATAGCTCCGAGGATGATGTTGGTTTCGCCGCGGACGGTTCGGTTGCCGAAGAGCCGCCAAGTTGTTTCTTTAGGCCGCGCACGGACTGGACTAGTTGCCGCAATCTAGTTGCGACTTCTACAGTTGAGCACCTTAGTTCGGTCGAAGCACCTTCGAGAATTTGTCGTACCTGATCTCGATGAGCATGTGCACGTTGGCCGGTTAGCGCCACGATGCGCCGCGTGCCAGAGGATACGCTCTCCTCAGAGGTGACTTCGAATTGGGCAACTTCGCGAGTGTTGTCCAAATGCGTACCGCCACAAAGTTCTTTGGAAAAACTGCCCATGCTGACCATGCGCACCGGGTCAGGGTATTTCTCTCCAAACAACATCATCGCTCCAGCTTTGCGCGCCTCGGCCAGCGGAACCAGCTTCCAAGAGATTTCAGCACCCTCTTCGATTCTGGCCGCGACCATTTTTTCGAGCTCGTCGATTTGCTCGTCCGATAGAGCTTGTTGATTTGTAAAGTCAAATCGCAACAAGTCGTGATCGACCTTACTGCCTTGTTGTTGCGCATGTTGGCCAATGACTTTTTGAAGTGCATGATGCAAGATGTGCGTTGCCGAGTGAGCTCGTCGAATAGAATCGCGACCAGTCACATCGACTGCGGCGCGAACTGGCATGCCTTCTTTGAGTTCGCCCGTGCGAAGATGTCCAAAGTGGACCAGCAGCTCACCAGCTTTCTGCGTATCGATCACTTCAAACCGCACTCCGTCAGCTTCGATCGTACCGGTATCGCCAACCTGACCACCACCTTCTCCGTAGAATGGAGATTTATCTAGGACGATGCGCACCGGATGGCTGGTATCGCCGCCGGGCACCAAATGCCCTACCAGTCGTTCATCATGGGTGGTACCAACCACGATTCCCTTGACCTGAGTTTCGATTTCGGTCGTTTGATAACCGACAAAATCTGTGCGCAAGAGAGCCTCTTTCAGCGTTTCGATGGGGCCGGTTTGAAATAACTCGCCTCGCTCTCCGCCACTAATCTTTTCGTGTTCGTGCATCGCATCGCGATAACCGTCCCAATCAAAGGTAAAGTTTCGTTCCGCGGCCAGTGCCTGAAACAACTCTGGAGGAACGCCGTAGGTTTGGTACAGACTTGCGGCTTCCGGGCCGTCAACCATGACGCGATTGGTCGACAACATGCTTTGAAACACTCGATCAATGCGTTCCAGTCCTGCACCGATCGTCGCAAAAAAGTCCGCTTCCTCGCGGCGAATAACCTCGGCAACTCGATTGGTCGTCTGTTTTAGTTCCGGGTACGCAGCCGACATGGCTTCAGCCACGGCTGGGACCAGTTGATACATGAATGGCTCGCGCATACCCAGTTGATGACCGTCGAGCACAGCGCGGCGCAGCAATCGCTTGATGACGTAGCGAGCCTTTTTTGGGCCTGGAATTACATTCTCGTGAATAGCGAACGTGCACGCGCGAACGTGGTCCGTGATGCGTCGCAAGCGTCTACCAGCATCGCTATCGTATTGATAATTCGTTGAGCAAACTGAGGCCGCCGCGTTGACGATCGGGAACAGGATGTCGATATGAAAGTTGCTCGGAACTCCCTGTAGGACGCTGGCGGTCCGCTCTAGTCCCATGCCGGTGTCGATATTCTTGCTGGGCAAGGGACGCAAATTATCGGGCGGCGCACCGACGCGATTAAATTGCGTGAACACGAGATTCCAGATTTCTACGGACTTACCCGAATCGAGCTGATAGTAAATCTCGCTACATGGCCCACACACACCATCGGGGCCTTGGCTGGGCGCGCTGGCTGGCCAAAAATTCTCGTCTTCTTCCATGCGCGAAATGCGCGTTGTCGGCAGCCCAATTTTTTCGTGCCAGATATTGGCCGCTTCGTCGTCATCTTTGTAAACGGTGACGCTCAATCGTTCAGGCTGGATCGCAAGCCACTTGGGACTGGTAAGAAACTCCCAGGCCCACGCAATGGCTTCATTCTTGAAGTAGTCTCCGAAGCTGAAATTTCCCAGCATTTCGAAAAAAGTGTGGTGATATGCCGTGCGCCCCACATTATCGATATCGCCGGTTCGCAAACACTTTTGGCAAGTGGTCGCTCGCGTAAATTCCAGTTTTACTTTTCCAAGAAAGTGATCTTTGAACTGGTTCATGCCGGCTGGGGTGAAGAGAACCGACGGGTCCCAAGTTGGCACCAGCACATCGCTCGATTGTCGACTGTGCCCTTGAGAAGCAAAATAGGCCAAGTACTTTTCGCGAAGTTCGTCCGCTTTCACGATCCATCATCCCAGTCTAGAAGTAGTCAAAAAAATCCACAATCCGGTTAGGCAGCCGAATCTGCGGATGATATCCACGCCAGAGTTCTCTCGGTGTCGCAACGCCGCCAAAGTCGTCAATATATCTGTAATCGAAATTATCAGCTATCGCACTCTTGCGATCACCCACCGCCGCGAATGGTCACTCTTGGCCGTCCGTGGTATAGCTCTGATTCGGTTTCGGCGGAACAATCGCTCGGGCTCCCACTGGACGTACTGCGTGCGGCTTTAGCGGCCACTGAGGTCCAATGACAGGCTCGATGTGCAATCTTATAGAACCATAACATGCGTTAAAGGACTCGATGAAGTCCGCACAATCCTCTTCTGGCAAACAAATCGCCCCCACAATTTGATTTCCTTGGCGTATCACTCCTGTCATCGGGTCGCGGGCAAAACTGGAGGACATACAGGTGATCCTTGCACTAGCGCTACATCACCGCAAGTCGATGAAGCTGAGACAGTTGCCACATTCGCCAGTCGCGTGCATTGCTTCGGAATCATTAACCACGCACTGGCAAAACATGGCTACTCTAGAACTCTAGGCACTGCCAAAGCAATCATTGCCCAGTCGATCCGCTTAGGCGCAATACCGTTCAACGAACGTGGGATAAGCTTCCAGCTTGTCAATATCTTGTGCAAGCAATGGCGAAACTCCGCTGCAGGTTGACAAGCTGGAAGCTTATCCCACGTTCGTTGAACGGTATTGCGCTTAGGCGAGAAATTCGTGTCAGGTACCTTTTGAGCACAGCACCCGAAGGGCGAGTTCCTCGCAAAAGGTACACTGAATTCTCAAACGATACTAACTTTCAGCGAACATGGATTCGTAATCGGGCTTAGCTAACGTTGGCCACAAATTCCGAACTCCAGGTCAATAATTGTTCGTTGCCGACTCGATTACAAAAATCGCCAAACGATTCACCATCGGTTCGGTATTGTTTATAGGAAACGAACAGCGGAACTAAACTTGGTACCAGATCATTGTAGGCAACCAAGTCCCTATGAATGAACGCCAAGCGATTTCCCAACAACCGCCCACCCACGAAGACGGTATATTTTTCTTTTGCCTTTCCGACAAAGGCAATGTCCGCATTGTAAGGCCGAGCGCATCCATTGGGGCAGCCGGTCATGCGAACCGTGAATTTCTCGCGATCAAGTCCAAGTCGCGCTAGCTCGACCTCCATCTGATCGATGACGCCTGGCAGAGCGCGTTCGCTCTCCGTAATTGCCAAACCGCAGGTCGGCAAGGCGACGCAGGCCATCGACCAGCGCCGGACTGTTGAAATCTCTTCTGACAGCGGCAGGCGATGTTTGCGAATGATGGATTCCAGCACCGATCTGTCTTGCGGGGCGATGTTCGTGAACAAGATGCTCTGATGCGGGGTTAACCGAATGCCAGGATTCAAAGTTGCGCAAATCTCGCGAATCGCGGATTTCCAACGGCGATCATCGCTATCGTACAACCTACCATTTTCAACATTCCAGCCATAAAACCACTTACCATCACCTTGTTCGTCCCAGCCGATGTGATCGTTGAACCCGTGTACGTCGTCTTCAGTACAATCGAGCAGTTTGCTGCCGTAGTATTTCTCAACTTCGGCGCGAAACCACTCGATACCTTTATCCGCGATCACATATTTCAGTCGCGCGACCTTGCGATCGGCACGATTGCCATTGTCGCGTTGCACTTTTACCACAGCTTCGGCAACGCCCACAGCCTGCTCCGGCGTGACAAAGGCCATTCGCTTCGCTAGCGCAGGGAAAGTCTTCTTAGCGCTAGGAGTAGTTCCAAATCCGCCACCCACCAACACGTTATAACCGATGATCTTGCCATCGCGGACAACCGCCAAGAATCCCAAATCGTTGGTGTAAATATCCACGCAGTTGTCTTCCGGCAATCCTACAGCGGTCTTGAATTTTCGAGGCAAATACGTCTTGCCGTAGATCGGTTCGACTTCGTCATCCTCGGCATGGCCACCGACCAGCGATTCCTCGCCGCTTTCAGGATCTTTGACCCAGGTCTCGTAGTAAGCGCGTGTTCGCGGTGCCAAATGTGCGACCAGTGCGTCGGTTAACTTGTGCATTTCCTGGTGCACCGAGTCCGTGTACGGAGCGGGACAGCACATGACATTACGATTAACGTCGCCGCAGGCCGCGAGCGTACTTAACTGCACTTTATTGATGCGGTGAATAGTTTGCCAAAGATCGCTTTTGGCGACGCCGTGCAATTGAAGGGCTTGCCGAGTAGTGCACTTCAAGGTTGCATTGCCAAGTTCATCGCACAAATCGAGATGTTCGATTAACTGCGCCGCGGTCAGCCTCCCTCCGGGGACCCGGGTGCGCGTCATCATCGAAAATGCTTTAGCAGATTTTCCTTCGGCCCCGGACTTGCGCGAATCGCGGTTGTCTTGTTGATAGGTTCCATGAAACTTGAGCAATGTTGAGTTGGCTTTGTTGAAATCGTCCGCGTCCGTTTTTAGCTCGTCCGCGATCGTGCCGCCAAGAAAATTGCTCTCCAGCTTGATTAGTTCCACCGCGCTTAGATCTTGCTCATCAGCCATGAAGTCTTAACTTTCGCGAATCGATTTCGATACTGAACAATGCTGCTTGAAAATTTTGATAGCTTAAAATCTCACGAATTCCGGCCAGCGAACTAAGTGCCGCCCTTGCCAGGTTCAACTCGCAAAATGATAAACGATATTGTGGACAGAAGTGCAAACTGGGTAGCTCTTGCAGACTTGCCCGACAATTCACATTATGGTAAGTAATCCTTCCAATTGCGGAAGCTCACTTTCCAGCGATTTAAGTTTGGCCACTATCGTCAAATCCGTTTGTACACTACCGCTGGGGTTGATCCAAGGCGAATCTTATCCAATCGCATTAGCCCATTTCCTTTGTCGTAGAGCAACTGATGCTTCCCAAATCGATTTTTGTTGCAGGGCATCGCGGCATGGTGGGGAGTGCTGTTTGCCGACGATTGGAAATCGAGAAAAATGTTGAAACAATCACCCGTTGTCGCGCTGATTTAGATCTTGGAAACGCGGCTGAGGTTCGTCATTTCTTCGAGCAATCGCGACCCCAGGCCGTCATACTCGCCGCGGCATTGGTGGGTGGAATACATGCCAATAATGCTTATCCAGTCGAGTTCATGACCGAGAATTTGCGCGTAGAATTGGCAGTTATCGAAGCAGCTTTTGCGACCGGAGTATCACGATTACTGTTCCTAGGAAGCACTTGCATCTACCCGCGACTGGCCCCACAGCCAATTTCCGAAGATCAGTTATTAACCAGTCCCCTTGAAAAAACTAACGAAGCGTATGCGCTTGCAAAAATTGTCGGTTTGAAATTGTGCGAGTACTATCGCCGTGAACATGGCGTGATTTATCACTCGGCGATGCCCACCAATCTGTACGGAAAAAATGACAACTACCATCCTGCCAATAGCCACGTATTGCCAGCATTACTAAGTCGATTTCACGCAGCCAAGGAATCTGGTTTGGAAGAAGTTGTGATATGGGGCACAGGTAGTCCGCGACGGGAATTTCTTTACGTCGACGATTTAGCCGATGCGCTCGTTCACCTCATTGGGCTTGCCGACCCTCCCGACTGGGTCAACGTTGGTTCCGGAGTCGACTTGACCATTCTTGAGCTGGCACACAAAATCGCCAAAACGGTTGGCTACCAAGGCAAGATCAGCACTGATCCCTCCAAGCCCGATGGTACACCTCGCAAACAAACCAATATTTCGCTGATTCGCTCCACCGGATGGACTCCCAAAACCAGCCTTGATCAGGGACTCGAAGAGACCTACAAAGCGTTCCTAAGTGAAAAGTTGGCGGGGACTCTGCGAACCTCACAAAATAAGTAAGATATTGGCCTTTCAACAAGCAGCCCAATTTAGTTGCGGCATCAATAGAGTTTCAATATGGTCAAGAACTGGGAAGGGACAGTTGTGCGAAGCACTTGCAGTGCAGTTCCGATATCGGTTCCTGTCACCATTCTGAACCACGCTAGAGTTTCCAACTGAATTTTGGCAAGATGTACTTTAGGGCAAAGAGGGAGCCGACATGCGTTCCGCATTGATCACAGGAATTACAGGCCAAGACGGATCTTATCTTGCCGAGTTGTTGCTCGACAAAGGCTACTTAGTGCATGGTTTGGTACGGCGTTCGAGCAGTTTCACGACCGGTCGCATCGACCATCTGTATCGCGACATTCACGACAAACCGCAGTTGCGGTTGCACTACGGCGACTTGACTGACGGGCAAGCGCTGACGAACTTGGTGCAAGAAATCGAGCCTGACGAAATTTATAATCTGGGCGCGCAAAGCCACGTTCGCGTGTCGTTCGATCAGCCGGTTTATACGCTGATGAGCGACGGTGTTGGAGCACTGAATGTACTTGAGGCCGCTCGCCTGCTTAACAAACGCAAACAGGTGCGCGTCTACCAGGCCAGCAGCTCGGAAATGTTCGGAATGGTGCTCGAAACTCCTCAAACCGAAAAGACTCCGTTTAACCCTCAAAGTCCCTATGCGTGCGCGAAGGTGTTTGCGTTTTTTCAAACAGTGAACTACCGACGCAGCTACGACATGTTCGCGTGCAATGGCATACTATTCAATCACGAGTCCCCGCGTCGCGGAGAGACGTTCGTCACGCGCAAGATCACTCGTGCCGCCACGCGGATCAAAGTTGGATTGCAGGAAAAATTATATTTGGGCAATCTCGATGCCAAACGCGACTGGGGCTACGCCAAAGACTACGTCGAAGCGATGTGGCTGATGCTGCAACATCACGAGCCCGATGATTTTGTAATTGCCACTGGCGAAACGCGGACCATTCGCGAGTTTCTCGATATGGTCTTCGAGCAGTTGCAACTCGATTGGCGGCGATATGTCGAGATCGATCCGCGTTATTTTCGACCCGCAGAAGTTGACCTGCTGTTGGGAAATGCTTCAAAAGCCAAGGAAAAATTGGGTTGGACCGCAGCCACCGATGTCCGAGAACTTGCGCGGCTGATGGTCGAACATGACCTCGAAATTGCCCAGCGAGAGTTACACAATAGCTCATTCAAAGGTGTGTAGCGCTGCGAGAGTAGAGCAATTGTCCTCAATTGCTCAATATCCTTTCCTGATCCTATCCTGCGAATACAAGCCCGAAGCGCAAGCGAGTGCGTCAATCCTGGCATACACTCGCTTGCGCTTCGGGCTTGTACTGGCATACACTCGCTTGCGCTTCGGGCTTGTATTGGTAAGAAACTATCTGCCGCTCGCCTAAGAACTTATTTTGCTATCCGTTTTCATCTCCGTACAGTAACGGAGCGTAAATAATTGCCAAAGAAACTGAACAGCAAGATCCCCAACCCGTACAGTCCAAACGCCCGCGTCCATTCAGCGTCCAAGATAATCGCGATAATCGCATTTAGGCACAGCAGGGACAATACGATCGCAACTGTGATCGCTGTCTTACGGGGCCAGCCTTGATCGACTTCGAAGGCAGTCGAAACTGGCAACGAAAGAAATATTGCGGCGATCAAAATCAATATCGCACCGCCATAGTCACCTCGATATGTTTGGAATAGCGCCGCCCCTAAGCCAGCCATAGCCAGCGCGGCGATCAGATTCGACGCCCACTTCTCGCGAGAGCTTAGCAAGTACTTACCGAGCGGATGGAATCGCAGGAAGGTGTTAAACAGCGGAGTTGCGATCCAACTGAGCAAGCAAAAGGCGAGGTAAAGAACGCTAATCGGCAGTACATAGGGTCCCCACTCGGGATTTCTGCGCGCGAAATCCTGCAACACTCGCACTCCCAAGAATAATCCCAAAATGATCGCCCATCGAGCGCCACCTCCCATTCGCCCGAGAAACATGTAGAAACGGTAGACCCACCGAAACAGCAGATGGTGATTGTTCAGCGACTGGATCATCCCCATACGCGCCATTTCATTGGTGGGAGATAATCGTAGTGCCTCGCGAAAAGCCAATTCGGCTTCTCGGTATTTGCCGCTGTTGAGCAGTGCCCAGCCGCGTGTTGTATGCGATTGTGATGAATCCGGATTACGTGCAACCGCCGCATTGGCCTGTTCGATTGCATCGTCGGTTTTGCCCAATCGCTCCAGCGCGATCGCGCGTATTGAAGCGCACGTCTCGTCTTCGGGATCAATCGATAGTCCCGTGGTTGCCCACTCCAGCGCACCGCGCCAATCGCGCTGTTGGGCCAACACCGAGCTCTTCAGGCCATAGTATTGACTTTGATGAGGAGCCAGCTCGATGGCCTGGTCGATCGCCGCCAATGCCTCCGGAAATCGATTGCGCTTGTCATGGGTGGCCGCTAAGATGTAATGAGAAAAACCGTCGTCGGGGGCCAAGCCGACGCCCAACTCCGCTTCGCGAGTCGCTTCGTACCACTGATCTTTGTTTTCCAGCAAGCACAGGGCCAGCAACGAATGCGCCTCAGCAACGTTTGGATCGCTGGCCAGCAATTGCCGCAACTGCTCAGCGGCCAGTTGCGGGCGATTCTGTTCGATTAACAAGCGAGCGCGTTGAAGCAACGTTTCAGAATTCATTTGATCTTCAGATACTGCAGAATGTCATCGTAGGTTCCTCCTTGATTGGCGTACAACGCATGGTTCCTTGCCGTAGCAAACCACTCACGCGTCGACGGTTTGACTAGCCTCAACGACGCGAGCAAATCCTTGGTAGTTAGCGGCGTCGGACGGCCGCTGCGGATCGCTTCCTGAAGCTTGGCTTCGATCGCGCGATCGACTACAGCTTTCAAGTCAGCGCCGGAAAACTCAGCCGACTTGGCTGCGATCGATTCGTGATCGATGTCGAGAGTCGGCTTGCCGACGAGCAGAATTTTCAGGATCTCGGTGCGAGCTGGGGCGTCCGGTGGCGGAACAAATAGGACTTGGTCGAATCTCCCAGGCCGGCGGAAAGCGGAATCGATGTGCCACGGAGCGTTGGTCGCGCCGAGAATTAACACACCTTCATTGTTGGAGTCGACGCCATCCATTTCCGCCAGAAACTGATTCACCAAGTGGCGGCCGGCACTCTGCCGCATGTCGCTGCGACTAGCTCCCAGTGCGTCGACTTCATCGAAGAACAACACGCACGGTCGATTGCGCCGAGCTTGTTCGAACAACGAGTGCAGATTGCGCTCGCTGTTACCGACCCACATATCCAGAACATCATTGATGCCAATCGACATGAATTTGGCCTGAACTTCTCCCGCAGTCGCGCGCGCTAAATGAGTTTTTCCGCAGCCGGGAGGCCCATACATCAGTATCCCGCCGCCGACTTTTTTCCCATAAGCGGCGTACATCTGAGCATGAGTCAGCGGGTAGATGATCTTTACTTGAATCTCCTCCTTGACTTTCGACATTCCTCCCACGTCGCTGAAGCTGATCTTCGGTCGCTCGATCTCCGGCTCATCGGCGATCTCTGAATCGTCATCGCCCGCCTGCTGGCGCAAACGGCCATCGCTCACTTCGCCTTCATCGTCCTGCATGTCAGTGCGTTCGGATAAGCCGTCATTCCATGTCGCGCGAATACCTAACAAGCTCGCGAACTCTTCGTCAGCTACCTCGTCACTCATTTCCACAGCCAGCTTGTAATCCGCCACAGCCGCCTGAACATTGCCCGCGCGAAACATCAATTTCGCATGCAAGACTAAAGCGGGTGGATAAGCGTCGGCTCCTCGAATCAGCGTCTCGACGATCGCCAACGCATGCGAGTTCTTGTCTTGGCGAAAGTATGTGCTGGCCATCAACACTTTCAGCGATTTCGAAGACGGATGCTTTGCCAGCAGTGACTTGCAAAACTGTTCCGCCTCGTCATATCGCAATAGTGACAGCAAGACGCGTACAAAGTGCTCCGCCAGCGCGATATTGTCGGGTGCCAATCGCACCGCTTCGCGGAACGCATTCAAAGAAGCTTCCAAATCGCTCATTTTTCTTGCTCGTTCGCCCTCGATTACTCAGAAATTCGCTAATGGATCGGGCTGGCGACATCATCACCTGAAGTGTTCGCCAAGTCGATTCAGTTGAAGGCAGCAAATCAAGTTGCTGGCCGCCAACGAATATGCTTGAGAGACTTCCCCGCTGCGTGCCCGCATGTTATACCAAGGACTAGGTCCACCTTCGACTGCCCCAGCAAAGGCAACTGAAGCCCGGGCACTGCAGAATTCGGTTTACCGGTAAATTCTATTGATTGTAGTTGAGCGAGTAGATGTTCAGCGCAACTCGCGCGACGGAAACGCACTGTCCCAACCCTGTTGGTCCTTTTCAATGGGCTCGGTCGACCAGCAAAACACTCCAGCCGCACGCCTTCAACCACTTTGCGGACATTTCCCATAGTGCCGTTTGCACGCCCACAACGATACAAGCCGTAGACAGGCAGATATTCAGAGCCGCGAGTGCACTAACCCAATTTGTCAATGCCGCCAACCCAGCCAGCAATAGCGCGGATTCGCCAAGTATCGCCCCGAATCCAAGCATGCTCGCATTCAGCCAGCGCCGACGATTGTTAGGCAGCAGCGACACCACCATCCACTGCGCTAGCAACCAACCAACGGCGCCACCAACGCCAAATAAAATTGCGATTCCCACAACATCATTACCGGATAAATTCCATTTCGCGACGACATCGCGGTTGCCATAAACGAGAACGAAACAAGTAGCTACTAACGCTAGTTTGTACACAAGATGTGCGATTCGGAATTTCATGCGGTTGGCTGTCCAGCCCAGCACCAATGTCACACCGACCAATGTCACAGTAACTAGCTGTGATATGCCGACGACAGGCCATTGAGTCGATTCCGGAGGCGGCAGATTAGCCAACATGCAAGCGAGAAGCAGCCCTGCTGCGTGGACAACTCCGAAACTAGAAAAACTCATATTTGAATCCCACTGGGCCCCGGCTGGCAGCAGCCTGAATTGGCGACGCCACTGCACAAGCCAAACTGAGACTATCAATCCGCTGAGAAAACACAGAGTCGCAAATATCGATACTCTGAAATCCCAAAGTCTGCGATTCGCCTGGTTTGCACAGACTGCGACGAGAACCGGTACTACGCCGATTCCAACCAAGAGCAGAGCTGAAACAGCGAGCTTGGCTTTCCAGTTCGTGGATTGTGGACGGTTCCAAACTCTGGCAACTACACCAGGCAACGCGATGAGTAACGGAACGACAAATGTCCAGGCCAGCACGACGACCAAGATGCTTGGCCACGATATATCTGGCGCTTGCCATCTTCGAGGAATCGTAAACGAATAGTCGCCGTAGACAGTCAACTCCGTAATCGCCACTAATAGGACCAGCACCATTGCGCTGAGCATCGTCATAGCCAAGCGGAGTATGAAACTTCCGCTCGACGTCATCGATAATACTGCCAACAGTCCAAATACCGCCATCGCAGGTGCGAGCAACACTACGGCTTGAAAGATCCTATGTTCCGATGTTTCCCACCACAAATCCGGCCAAACAAGCAGATGAGCAGTTGTAGCCAGTGAAACGAAATATGCCAGCAAGTGAATACCACCTAGGCCGAGCGACAAACTCTGCGATTCCAAATCGTCGTCATACTCCGAATACACACAGTGGAGCACCCAAGCACTCGGGAACTGTACTATGCCACGGCAAAAGTGCGGAGAGCCTGCAATTGGCAAGCTAACACCAACATCGTGGTTTGTATCCGGATTGTTCATATGCCAATTTTTAGCAATTACTGGTCGATGGGAACCAATAGCGATTGATTGGGGCCAGCACTTGAGACCAAACAGTCACTGAACCAGTGAGTACGACAGATCATGTAACTGCGTGTGGACACGCCGAATGGCTGATTGGTCAGCGACCTCGGCTAGGGTATCGCTTGACCAACTCAAACTAGCAATGAGGGAAAAAAAGACAGCTTGGAAAGAAAAAAGGATTCTTGAATCGCCAATTGTTCGTTGCGAAAACATCAACCTTGATTGTCGGCATTTTTGAGCAATTGAGGACAATTGCTCTACTCTCAAGGTTTCGATTATTCGACCCGCTCGACTTCAATCGCGTTAATTCTCGCAGTGCCTTTCTTGGGTTTCAGATCGATGACCAAATTATCCTTGACGGGAATAGCGTCAATTTCCTTCACGATGATGCTGTTTTCGCCTGCGCCGGAAGGATTGAGAGTTATTTCTGACAACACACTATTGCCTTGCAAATGCAGATCAAACACGATTTCTTCGGGACGCGATGTTTCCAGCCGCGCAAAGTGGAACCGAACCCTGTAATTGGCCGGTTTGTCGTTGGGACCGAGCAAAGGGACGGTCAACTGTTGAATTCCTTCAGCCCACGACGAATACAACCAAGGTGTCTGCCCGTTCGGTAGTCTTACGGTTGATTCGTTGATACTGTTGTATCGGCCTCCCTCGGCGAATACTGGCTTGAGATCCAAGGCCACGTCCAACTTGGTCTCTTGATAGGCCGCTCGGCGTGGATAGGAAAGCCAAAGTTTGCCTTGAGCATCCTTGCGATCGCCAGGTGCTCCGAAGTTGATCGCCATTGACTTAACCGGAGTCAGAGCGCCGACCGCACTGTGGATTCGCCAAGCCTTGCGCGGTTCTTGAGGCTCCAAGACGATCGTCGAAGCAATGGAGAACTGGCAAACGCAACCAGCGCTGGCTTCAGGAATCATGATCAAACCGTTGGCCGGAATAGCGTTGACCCAACATCCCAATCGATGCCCTGCAAAGTGACTGGCTCCAGCGTCGTTATCCAAGTCGTAGAATGCAGTGTCGCCTGAACGAAACATCAGCATGCCTGAATCGCACCCAGTTACTATCCCACAATGATGTCCGGTGCGCATCAGGCTCCACGGCTCTTTTTTGCCCGTCAGCGGGTGCTCTCGACTGAGTTGCTCGCCAGTTTTCAAATCGAATCCCCAAGGCTCTGCCAGAACTTTTTCGCCGATAACGATAGGTCGCCCTTTGTAATTGGCATCCTTCGCCCAACGTTTGTAGCCTTCGTTAGCGGAGAGAGCTACCAAGCGACGACGGGTGAATTCGCCCGCGACGAATTGTTTCCAATAATGGCCGTTCGCATTTGCGCCGCCTAGAATCAAGACATCGTTGTGGTACATCAGTGTCAGTTTGCCGCCTCCGGCACCGATATCGCTACAGTCGGTAACGTCGACCGGATTCGACCACACCAACTTGCCCGTGCGAGCCTCCAGCGCGATGGCTCGTCGAATGTCCGCCTTAAGCGCACGTTCTTCGGCGATTGCACGTTCTTCGCCGGTCAACAGCTCGAGGTATTTTTTGTCCTCGCGCAAAATCTCCTCTCGTTTTTCACTGGTAATAGAGCTGTCGATGAAAAAGATTTTATCCGGACCGATTGCAACCGTGTGATGGGACACGCTCTGCCCCTGGTATGTCCATAGATGTTTACCTGTGGCTAGATCGATCGCAAAGACAATGTCGGTGGCATCGTCGGTCTGTTTGCCGCGACGGCGCTGTCTGGTTTCAAGCTCCTTGCGGACGGTAGCCGCACCGAACAATAATCCGTTTTGGGTCGCCAGATATCCCCATTCATGTTTGCCATCGTCTTTAGCAGCCGGCAATCGGTGGACTCGCAGAATTCGACCGGTTGCCGCATCCAGTTCGAAACATTGATCCTTCAAGAAATGGAATAGCCGATCGTCTGTCGCGCACAAGTTCGCTGGATTGTGGTTTTGGAAAACGCCAGTCCGCAGCGCTTCGGGATTCTCCGTTCGCCACAGGAATAGACCGTTGTAAGCATCGTAGGCAGCTATCGTAGTTTCGCTTTGAACGAACAACCGACCGTTGGTGGCCAGAGGCCCGACTGCACCTTCGTGTCGATTTACCATTTCGCCGGGCCCGGGATCTCCATACCACAGCACGCCCATGCTCCCTTTTACTCGCGTATCTTCACTGATCGCGGTGTTAGCAGGATTACCGTATTGATGCGACCACTTGCCAGCTCCCGGCAATGGACCACGCTTTAAAAAGGCCCAAGCTCCTGAATGAATTGTCTTGGACTGTTCCGCCAACCCCAGGCGTCCGATCCAGGCAGCAATTTCCGCCGACTGAGCCACTGAGTCATTTACAGGAGCGGAACTTCCTAGCGCGATAGTACCACCAACCGGCTTGAGAAAACGAGTCAATTTCTCAGGTGCACTCGGTAGTTCACCTCCGACAACTGCTCGGTCCGAAACGATCAGGTTAGCGAAGTAATTCGAATAGGGAAGGTCGTAGTCAGCGACACGATGCACAGCGATTCGATTGCCATACATTCCAGTGCGAGCCAGCGCCGCACGCGATCGTTGGACTTTGTCTGCATCCGATTCCACAGCATAAATTTTTAACTCGCTGCGGCGAGCCAGTTCCAGAGCCAACCGGCCATTGCCGCTGTCGACTACTAACGCAAATCCTTTGCGAATATTCGTCTGATTGAGAATTTGTTCTGCCGCTGCAGCATAGCGACTGGTCAAAGCATCTGCGGGAAAAGGATCAGCGACCAATTCCACTCCCGAGGCTGGGGACGACGTCCCAACCGATTGGTCGGCGAACGCGTAAATTTTTCCAGAGCTGGTGCTAACCAAAAGATGTCCCTGGCCGATTACTAGCCCGGTCACTTCGCCATCCACCGATGCGTGCCATTTTCTTTCGCCAGTGGCTGATAGGTATCCGGTAACCTCGTTCTTGCCTCCGGCAAATATCATATTGCCAGCCGCTACCAGCGAACCATCCCCGGAATTCGGTTGTTTCCAGAGGATGCCAATGTTTGCAATTTTGGCCAATTCATCCTGTGCCGCAGCAAGCGTCTTTCTCAATTCAGCCGCTTTGTCACCGGCCGCAGGAATTTTGGAAATCAGGTCGCGTATCTGCAATTCTAGATCGTGCCGGCGCCGGCTGTTCACGGCGTATGGAATGCGATCATATTTGGCGACGTATTCACCAGTCATGGCATACGCTTGTTCGTCCTGCACCACGATCTGGCGACCTTGAAACCAACCGAATCCCACGTCGCCGGTCTTGTCATCCATGGCCAGCCAGTGATGAGCACCGCTGGTGTACAACTGGCCGTCGGACAACATTGCTTGAAATCCGCCCACCACGCCGCCAGCAACTGTGCGCCACGAGAACGATCGCTTGTGCAACAGTTCACCGGTCTTGCGATCCAAAGCAGCTGGCAGCGATCCGCCCGAGGGCACGATCAAAATATCGTCAGTGATCAAGAAATACCCTTGCGGCGAAAGTCCGTTCCTACCTGCATCTTGTTCGCTGATATGATCCTGCTTCCAAGCCGGTTTTCCAGTGAGAGCATCGACGCAATAGACGAAGATCTCATCGTGGGGAAAAATTCCGGCTCCGAAAAAGGCTTGGCCTCGGTCGACCAGTATGCTGGTTCGGACTGGCCAACGCGAAGTCATTTCTCCGCGCGACAGCAGTCGTTCGTCTGCCGGTCCAGCTTGCAGTTGCCAAACTTGCGAACCATCAGCCGCGCTCAAGCAGTATGCAAAACCGTCATCTGATCCAAAGTAAATACGTCCATCCGCGACAGTGGGCGCCAATCGAATCGGTGCACCAGTGGCGAATTTCCACAATTCTGCGCCAGTTCTCAAATCGACACAATGCAAATGATGATCGACCGACGAACCGAAGTAAGCTCGCTGGCCAACGATTACCGGATGAATCGCTTCGTCGTAATTGGTTCGATCTTCGATGACGTGGTTCTCGATGACTCGACCTTCAGCAGTAGACCAAGACGGCTTCGGGGCGGCTGGCGAACGAAAAACCCATGCGGGTTCTGCCGCTGGATGAATTACATTGCTCGTCGATCCAATGCGCGACGTATTTTTGCGCCAAGTCGGCCAGTCATTTGCATCGACTTGTTGCGCTGATAAATTCGTTGAAGCGCACGCCCAAATCGTACAAACAGTGATCGCGGTCAGGCGACGCCCGAACAACTTGCTGGAAATAAGTTCGCGCATGGCAGATTCCTTCGAGTTCTTTTTCAGTGCACCCATACGTGCCAACTCACAAAGTTGTCTCGGTTGGTACGGGGTAGAACATACTTTATAACGGTTCCGGTAGCGAAAATGAACTCGACTTGCCCACTGTTAAAGCAAAAAAGATCCCGTTCAAGCACTGCCATTTGACACGTCTTGGTCGGCTTCAATCCCAGATTCCTTGGTTCCATGCTCTAAAGTAGGCAGTCAGAGTGTTAACGAGCGAAGCCGCCGCGTTAGACTCTACCAATCGGGTTCATCAAATCTTCCAGAGTGATCTCGTCTATTGAAAGTCCGACGGAGTACTGGTTGGGTTCGATGCCGTGAGGAGTGATCATCGTGAGGAAAATCGGCTTGTCGATTTTCGTTTTGGATCTAAAGACGCGGATTTTGGACTCCAATTCGGCCGCATAGGCTTTCGTGATCACGTACCGATTCAGGCTGAATTTGGCCTCGACGAGGTTGAAGCATCGATCCGCGCGCTCGATCAGCAAATCGATCTGTGCCCCAGCTTCCTTACCGGTCGACTGGTATCTCCAGGTTCCAGCACCGGTTTGTATCCCAGAGATCCCAAGCGACCGTTTAATTTGGTCCAAGTGTTTGAAACAGATATTTTCAAAGGCGTAGCCACACCAATTCTCAAAGCGTTTTCCGGTTGCGATATGCATCCAGCGAACGTCGGAATCCGCTCGATGCATCCATGACCAATAGAAAACTGAAAAATCGTCGATCAGTCGATAGACGGTCTCTTTAGACTTTTTATTCCATGACGCTGTCTCTTGGACAAACCCAGACAGGACCAAATCTTCAAGCGCTTGCGTGACCCGACCGCCGCTGGTCAGTTTGGCTTTCTTGATCAGTTCATCACGTATCAATCCCTGCCAAGAAGTGGCTAAAACTTTGACGATGCTCTGGTGCATGGAATCTCGATCGAAGAGGGCTGTGAGCAACGAGTCGTATTCCTCGCGCAACATGCCGGTTGTACGAAAGCAGAGTGAATCAATGTTCTGAGCTGCAGACTTACCCGGTCGAATATGATTGAGATAATGAGGTATCCCGCCAATCGCCAAATAGATTTGTGCCACTTGAAAAGCGTCCAATTGAATGCCTCGCGACCGGAGAAACTCATAAGTTTCCCCTAAGCAAAAAGGCATCAGACGAAGTCGCCGTGTCAGGCGATTGTGCAATCCCCCTTTGGCGCGAATCACCCGCTGTACCATCCATGCAGCCGCAGAACCACACACGACCACGATGAGGTTCTGTCGCTGACTAGCGTACTGATCCCAGAAAGCTTCGAACGCGGCCATAAAACCCGAGCCTCTAGTTTCCATCCATGGAAACTCGTCGAAGAAAAGAACGCGTTTCGATCGGCGTTTGGACGTGTGTCGTTCCAGTGCAACACGCAATAGTTCAAAGGCTTCCAACCAACTCTTAGGCGGCAGCATGGTCAATTTCGGAAATGCGATTTTCAAGCTGGTATGGAAATTCGTCAGTTGTCTCGCAAGATTTCCATCGTGAAGCCCAGTCGAATCGAAAACCAAATGGTCGTGAAAATGTTGGCGGATCAAAAACGTTTTACCAACCTGCCGTCGCCCATAAACGGCAATCAGCTCCGCAACAGAAGACTTGAGCGCCAAATCGAGCTCCTGGCGCTCGCCTTGGCGTCCTACTATTGACAGAGGCTCAGTCATATCGCGCATACTGAAAGTGGCCAAATCTATTAAAAATCAAGCGATTTGGCCAATTGTAATATTTCATACTGGCCAAATCTATCCAAAAAACAAACGATTTGGCCACTTTGAAACGCACGCCTTATTACGCATGGCTTCGGGAGATTGAAAGCATGGCTGCGAAAGCCACATGCTAGATTATCGGCCAACTCGACTCGATCGAAGAGTGAAATGAGCTCCAATAATTGGACCAGCGGAGCGACAAGCTAAGTCGACAAGCAAGTGGCCAAGGCGGCCATCGTCACGCCTAGGCACCGCAAGCAGAAAAGTACTTGCTGCTAGGTCCTCAATGGAAAGCATCGAGGCCGGCCTGGTCAGCACGAGGCGAAAAAGATCGCTCAATTATGCGTTCAGCGTTCCGTAGCACTATACAGCGACCATACCGGAAGGCTGCGAAATCGCGATGATATTTTCCCCGACTTTTCATCGCGTACGTAATAGGTCAGCATCGCTTGCCCTCGATGAAACGTGACGCTCGTGTATGCAAACGTATGTTCGGTGCTAGTTTCAATATTCTGCTTTGTTATCCACGACTTGCCGTCATCGGTCGAGATGGCAACCGTTAAAGGCGTCCGTTTGCCGCCGTGACCTACGCCAGGTGTGAACGTATCGTTGTAGACCAGCAACAGGTCGCCGGTCGCTGGGATCCGGCGAATCGTCGACGGGGCTTCCGGTGCGCGCACGTTCCAACTCGCCGCTTCGCTCCAAGTTTCGCCACCGTCCCCGGAGTAGCTGATCGCAATATGTCCCAACTGAGTTCGAATGATCATGGCCGCTCGACCATCACGACTTTCGAAGACCTCCGGCTCCAATGCGCCGCGCTGTGGATAGTCGATTTGCCCTTTGCCTCGACGCCACGTTTGACCTTGGTCGTCCGAAAGATAACAGAACGAGACGAAGTGATTGACACTGCCCACGTCAGCGGTCGACGCGATCGGAGCCAATAGTCGTCCGGACGATAATCGAGCCACGCGATCGTTGTTCATCACGTGATAACCGGGATCTTGACTGACCAGTACCGGTGGCGAGAACGAACCGCCTTCGTCGTTTGAAGTGCGCAGGTGAACTTTGAGGTCGTGCATGCCATTTTTGACCAAGTAGAAAAAGCCGACAGAAGAATCCGCCAAGTCGGCTGGCCCCATTCGCCGCAAAGTAACGGACATAACGTTATTCTTGCCCACGTTTTCTTGCAGCACTCTTGATTCACTCCAACTTCGGCCACCGTCGCGGCTGGTCTTGGCGATAATCTTCGCATTGGCAAAGTCGGACTCGCTGCCAAAGAACTCTGTCGTGGCGTACAGCAGCGAGCCATCTTTCAGCACGATGGTGCTCCCTTCGCTGTAACGCGGATTTGCTTCCGTCGCTGGGTATACCTCTGTAGTGAATTCTACGTTCAGCGGAGCGCTATTGGATTGAGCAAGAACGAGCAGCGATTGGGCGGCTCGAATGCGCACGTCCAACGTGTTGTCGTCGAGCATTGCTTTCAAGCTGTCGGCGGCCTGCGCTAATCCCGCATGCCCGGAGAATTCGGCAGCATAAACGCGAATACCAGGATCAGGGCTCTTCAGATTGGCCAATGTTGCGGCGATGCCGTCGCTGGCGCCGCGCAGTGCTAATGCATGATCAAAATACGCGATCACAAGTGCGTCCGTAATGCGCTGCTTGTTTGCTCGCAGGGAATCAATATCGGCTGCATCACCAATCTGACCAAGCAACCAAGCTGCGATGCGTGCAAAGTCGGCTGACTCGTTGGAAAGTTCCTTGCGAATTCGAGCCATTGCGGCGTGGTTGCCGGATCGAGCGAGAGCCCCCGCGGCCATCAGCACTTTGGTAACATTCGAGTCGCTAGCGAAAACTTTTCGCAGCGCTTGGCCATCGCCAATTTCAATGACCTTAAATAAACTCTCGCAGGCGTGCACGTGGCCGTGAGGGTTTTCACTATTGAGAATCTTCAGCATCGTGGTGACGTGGCTTCGATCGCCGGCACGCACCATTTCTCGGGCGAGCCCGCAGCGCCGTTGATCGTCAGTTTCCCTGGGGATGCGTGCCAAGACATTCAATTTGACTTCTTCGCCAAGGCCAGCGAGCGTTAGCGCTTCGGCAGCGTGCATCGAAGGCCAAAACTCGTCGCTACGCAGCCCCTGCCGCAAGATGTTGAGGCATTTTTCCTTAACTGCTGGATCGAGCCGGATAGGTTCTGTCGGAATCGCTGGGATGCTAATAAAAACGATTCCAGTAAAAAACGCTACGCCGAGAACGGCTGTGGAATAGCGAGCGAATTGCTTGTACATTAGGATCTCTCAATCTACAAAGCTTCAGTTTCCGGGAGAGCAATAACGATGGAATCTACCTTGACACGAACCACCGCGTCAATTGTCCAGCGCGATCGATACGACGAACTTGACCAATTGCCAACTCCTGCACTGGTGATTCGCGCCCCGGTAGTTCGCACCAATTTGAAACGCTTGGCCGACTATGCTGCCCAGCATGGCATCAGCGTGCGACCTCATACCAAAACGCACAAGTCGCTGGAGATGGGTAGGTTGCAATTGCAATATGGAGCTCGTGGGCTGTCGGTCGCCAAAGCTGGCGAGGCCGTAGTCATGGCCGAAGCGACCGGTGATATTTTGGTCGCTTACCCTTGCCTGGACCCAGTCCGCGGTCAGATTCTCGCCAAACTTGCGCGCACTTACGATATCAAGTTAGCAGTCGATTCCGGTTATGCGGTAGAGAACTTGGCCGCCGCGGCGCGGGCTGCTGGCAGCACACTGGGTATTTTGGTCGATATGGACGTAGGTATGGGGCGCACAGGTTTGCAGACACCTCAGCTTGCGCTCGAACTGGCACAGCTAGTCGAACGCACCGACGGCGTGCGCTTGGCAGGGTTGTTCATTTACCCTGGGCACATCAAGTGCAAAATCGACCAGCAAACAGAACCGCTACGCGCCGTGAATGCAAAGGTCGAAGAAGCGCTGGCTCTGTGGGAAAAGAGTGGCTTGCGCGCCGACATCGTATCCGGAGGTTCCACGCCCACCGCGTATCAATCGCACGTGGTGCGCAAGTTGACCGAGACTCGCCCCGGAACGTATATCTACAACGATATGAATATCGTGAAAGGTGGTTACTGTACTTTGGATGATTGCGCGGCACGATTTGTTTGTACCGTGGTCAGCACCGCAGTGCCCAACCAATTTGTGATCGACGCCGGTAGCAAAACGCTTACGTCCGATCGGTGTGGCCCCGATCCCGACAGCGGTCATGGCTACGTCGTCGAATATCCGCAAGCGAAAATTAAGGCATTGACCGAAGAGCATGGACAGGTCGATGTATCGATGTGTTCTGAGCGCCCCAAACTAGGCGAACGAGTGACCGTGATACCAAATCACATTTGCCCTTGCGTCAATCTCCAGGACAACCTGTGGATTCAAGACGAATCGCAAGGGTCATTTCGGCAGTTAAACATCAGTGCCCGCGGCTTGCTTACGTAACCAAACTCTCGACTTTACATCTAGGTTATCACTATGTCTGAACGCACGATTCAGCAATTGTTCGATCTCACAGGCAAGGTGGCACTTATCACCGGTGGAACCGGGTTTTTGGGTTCTTCTATGTCGCGTGCGCTCGCCGAAGCGGGTGCAACAGTGGTTATTGGCAGCCGCGAACAGCAGCGCGCTATGGATGCCGCCAGCGCCTTGCCAGGAACTGCTGACCACTCGGGCATAACGATTGACCATATGGAACCCGATTCGATCGAGCATGGATTTTCGCACATCGTCCAGCGGCATGGCAAGATCGATATCCTGATCAACAACGGCAACGAGCATTGTAAGAACGACTGGACCACAGTCGAATCGGAGGAATTTACTCGACAACTTGCCAATGCTACGGGCTATTTTCTATTGGCACGAAAACTCCGTGAACACTTGGTGGCTCGCCAAGCGTCCGGCAGCGTGATTATGCTCGGATCGATGTATGGTTCAGTTGGTTCCTATCCCGATGCCTATGCCGGAATCGTGGTTGCAAGTCCCGTCGCCTATCATGCACTCAAGGGTGGCATATTGCATATGACGCGTCATTTGGCTGTGTACTGGGCCAAAGACGGAGTGCGCGTAAATTGCCTCAGTCCTGGCCCATTTCCGTCCGCCAAAGCCAGCTCGCAAATGGTCGAACGACTGTGCACGAAAAGCCCCATGGGGCGCATGGGCACTCCCGACGAACTCAAAGGTGCCGTCGTATTCTTAGCCTCGGATGCCAGCAGCTATGTGACTGGCCAGAATTTATTGGTCGATGGTGGCTGGACGGCTTGGTAGATTGTCGGGGCAACGGCGGGGCGAATGCCGACTGGCCGATTAACAGGAGCGACGTAATGTCCCAATTACCCATTTCGATTCCGCGGCGAGCAATGCTGGGCGGTCTCGCGGGCGTAGCGAGCGCGACCTACTTGACCGACGCGGCGATGGCGGTTCAAGACCGCCCGGTTGCCGATGTCGGCGATCGCACCAGCTCGATCCGCTTAACTAGTTTGCGAGCTACGCTGTGCCGTGATCGCGTGTTCGTCAAGCTTGGGACCAACCACGGAATATTTGGTTGGGGCGAGATTAAAGGAGTCGTGCCCAACGTTGCTGCGGCATTGGCAGAATCGATGTTCTCGTTGCTGGAAGGACAGAACCCGACCCGCATCGAACACTTGTGGCAGATGATGTACCGCGCCGAACGCAACCAGCGCGGAGGCGCGTTTATGCTGCATACGATCGCGGGCATCGACATGGCTCTGTGGGATATTGCTGGCAAACTTTGGGGCGTTCCCGTCTACCGTTTACTCGGTGGACCGACTCGCGACAAGATTCGAGTTTACCCATCAGCTAAAGCTCTCAAAGTGGGCAACAGCCCACAACCGCAATCCAGCGATCCGGCAACGATCGATCGCATGGTGGACTCCGTGCGCGCGGCTCGCGAGAAAGTTGGCCGAGATGGATCGGTTATGTTCGATGCCCACAGCGCGCTGCCGCCGGCAACGTTAATTCAGTTTGCGTCGGCTGTTCAGCCCTATGAACTGCTGTTTCTGGAGGAACCTGCCGTTCCTGGCAACATTGAAACCTTCAAACGCATCAAAGAGCAAGTGCGAATTCCCTTGGCCTGCGGCGAACGAGATCGAACGATTTGGGGAATCTTGCCATACTTGGCAGAGAACGCCGTCGATATCGTTCAGCCAGACTGTGGCTACACAGGAGGCATTACTCAGATGAAAAAAATTGCAGCGCTTGCCGAAGCCTACTATGTCCCCTTGGCACCGCACTGCACTCAATCGTACTTAGGGATGACGGCCAGCTTTCATGTATCGGCAGCGGTCCCATTGTTCTTAATTCACGAAGCGTACGATGACGAATTATGGCGCAAAGTCATTCGTCCACATTGGACCAAAACCGCGGACGGCTTCGTTTCATTGCCAGAAGGAAACGGATTGTGCCTCGACGTCGATGAAACGGCACTAGAATCAGTTGCCGCCGATCCAAACTATAAATATCGCTGGCGCGGACCGCACTTGAATCCCGATGGATCGATTGCGGATTACTAGTGGATATGGACATACGGCGACAGTTATTGATCATACGCTAATCGATGTGGATTGCTCGGCGCAATCAGTCGGCAAGCCAGCGAAGATTCTCGTGGCACCAATGGCTGGCGATTTGAAATCCCGTGTGCGATGGCAACACGAAGGCCGCTTGCAGTCGTGAGCCCGGAAGCGCGTGCTGCTCATCCGGTAAGGAAATGATCGCGGCGAAACCGGCTTCGGTGCGAACCGTATTAGTCCCGGCGGTGCTAGCTGAGGAGTTTGTTGCACCGCCGACCTGTGGGACTTGTGTAGATAATAATCGCCAGGCGGTGTCGAGATCTGCAAGTTGGACGACGGACTCAACTCGGCTGTGAAAGACGCGATCACCCATGGCAAGTACCCGCATTCGTACCTCCGTGCCAGCAGCTACAGATGCCAACATGGAATTGTCGAGCGGTACAACGGCAATTGCATCGTCAGAACAGATCGCCCCCAGCATCGTTCCTTGTGCAACAGCGCGGCCAAGCTGACTGGCGTCAGTCCAAGTCTGAGGCAGCGAAGCTGGCTGATCGGTCGCCGGCTGTTGGGTCGCAGGCATCGCCAGCAGCCTGCCGGAGGTCGCGGCGGTGAGCGTCAATCGTTGGACACTGTTTCGAGCATGCTCCAATTGATTTTGCAGAGATTGGGCTGAATTCTCAAGCGTGGGCACGTCGATCGGTTTGAAATATCGACTGAGCTGAGCCGACTTGAGCTGAGCCAGAGATTGACGAACGGCTCCGTCGAGCGACAAGGCGACTAGTTGTGTGCGATAATCTTGAATTTGAAACACGACTTCGTTCGCTGCGACGCTTTGACCATCTCGAGCTGCGATGCGCACCAACTGGCCATTAGCAGGCGCGAACAAACCAGATGCTTGACGTGGTTGTACCCAGCCGGCTGCGAATTTGCGATTAGGAATCGGCGCGATCGAGGCCGCAATTGCTATCGCGGTGAAGATCAACAGCAATCGCAGCGATCGGCCTACATGCCGCGCTGTTCGGATCAGATTCAAGGTCAAGCGAAACATGGGAACTCCCCACCAAGTTATCAACACAGCCACTGCCAGGAACTTGCCAAGCCAAGCAAGATTCCAAGATTCGTATAACGCAACCAAGACGGTTGCGATGATTAAGGTAAGGCTAGCTCGATAAAACCATCCGCCTGCGCTGAACGCAATCATCCAGCGTCGACGCAGCGCAGGCAATAAACGAGGCTTCGATTCCACAGCTACTTGGCCGATCAACCATCGATAGAGTTCCCGCAAACAGGCTTCGTCCGCGCGAGTTCTGAGGTTGGCCTCGTTCGTCAAGTCACTGAGAATGTAGTAACCGTCAAAACGCATCAACGGATTTATGTTGATCAACAATGTACTGACCGAACATATCAGCATGGTCTGTAATGCAACGATGTTGACCATGCCATCGACGGTCGCTAACCAAACCAGGGATGCCAGAGCGGCAACGATTAATTCGACGTACATCCCTGCCGCTGCGACCGCAGCTCGCTGCCATGGCGCGGGCAATCGCCAACTCTCGGTGACATCGCAATATACGCACGGAGCCCCCAAAACGATAAACGCCCCCAGATCTGGGCAGCGAACACCAAATCGTTTGCACACGATAGCGTGCCCCAACTCGTGAAGTGCGCGGGTGAGCAAAAAAACAACGAACAAACTGCCGTAAAGCGTAGGTTGGTCGAGCCAGTTCCAACCCGACGTTTGTACGTTAAGTCGCGGGAAATCGAGCAGCACCACAACCAACGTAGCGAGGCAGACTAGACTCCAGAAACGAACCGCCAGCGGCGAGAATAACCAACCGCAGCGCGGTGCCAGCCAGGCCAGAAGTGGGTCGAGGTTAAGGCCTCGTGCGCGCCATGAAACCCAATTCGACGGATTGAGCATGTTGCGGATGTGACCGCCATGTAAGCTGTATTTTCTCCAATCCGCAATCGAGGTAGAGCACAACAATTGGCGGACACGCAGTCCTTGGCAGAACGCCTGCAATTCGGCGATGGAAAACTCCTTGCCTGGGAAATGGCAAGCAAACCGCTCGCATAACTGCCGTAGCGTGGCCTTCCCACGCATCTGCCCAATCAACCAATGCTCCTCTACTCCGAATCGGTAACTGTGACGCGTGACAGGATCGAAGGCTATCCACAACTCTGTATTCTGGAACAGTGAGCGCGAAGCGAATGTCCAGTGAAGATCCGTTCGAACTCGCGGTTGGTCGAGCCCCGAGCGACGATCCTCAGGCGGCGAGTTTGACGAACTGAGTTGATCGGCAAAATCACTCTCAACGTTCGAAAACGGAATGTTATTCGCTCTTAAGTCCGCTGGCGTCAATTAGCGCACTCCTTGGATCTGCTGCTTGTCGGCTCGCGGCAACTCCACGCGCACGCTCATCCCGGGCAGCAAGCGCCAGTGACCATCGACCTCTTCGTTGCGCACGCGGATGTGGAGCCGCACGTTGCCCTGTGAGCTGATTTCTGGATCGTAGGAGACTATTTGACCAACCAATTGGCATGATTCAGTGACCAACGTTGCCGGGGTTACCCGCACCTCAGTGCCGGTGGTCCGACGCAAGTCAACGTCGCGGATGTGGACCAAACAATCGACCTTAAGCTGTTTCAAGTTGCCGATCCTTACGACCGGTTGGCCGGCTTGAACCCATTCTCCTTTCTGTCGTAAAACGTTCATCACAACACCATCGATGGGTGAAGAGATCATGCGATTGCGAAGTCGGGCTTGCGACGCTTCGTGCGCTGTCTGTTTTAGTTGTGCGTCAAGCGCCGTCTGTTTCTGTTCTTGCAAGCTACGTTGGTAGGCTAGGTCGCGACTCTTAACACCTAACTCCATCCGAGTCAGTTCGGATCGAGAAATGTTCTTGCCCAGCGAGCGGTAATTGGAAAGTTCCTCGCGAGCTTCCTCGAGCACCGCCTGATGGTACTGTACATTGGAATTGTCATTGGCCAGTTCGAGGGCCGCGCTGTGTTGCATCTTTGCAATCTTAGTTTCCATAATCGCAAGACTGCTTTCCAATCGACCAAGAACTTGATCTTTGGTTACTGGAGTATTGGGGATAATATTGAGAAACTCAAGCACTCCGCTATCGGCTGCGGGAACTTCCGCCGACTCGTCAAGCAAAACCGGACACAAGTCGATAGTCATCCAGTTTGAGTTCGTGGTCTTTGACACCGGTTGCTGGCCCACAGCCACACCGAGCGTGAGTATCACAGTCCATGCAAGTACTCGACAAACAAATGCGCGAGCTGCGTAAAGAATTGGTTTTGTCAGATCTTCGGTCATGAGTTAGTTTCCGTTGGTTGTCTACCAGACCATTTTCAGGCGCGCCGCCATGGCCCCAACTGCGTCTCGCAGTACCAGCCATATCGCGGGCACTTGTCCGCAGTCGATCGTCGCGCGCGCGATCGCGCCGTCTTTCTTTAGCGGTAGAGTACGCGATTCCACTTTTGCCGTCGCCAGAATCACGGTTTCGCCTGCCGCATCTTTCATTGCCTGCGAGTTCATGCGGGTCAGTCGTCCTTCGCGAACTTCTCCGGGATGACTTGTCAGAGAAAATCGAAGCCGCGCCCCATCGGTATGCGATTGGATTGCTTGTGAAACCATTCCGCAACGAAGTTCGGGGATCGACAATCGCAGTTGCCAAATTCCATCTGGCTGAAATGTCGTGACTAGCAATTGCCCCATTGAAATGGGGCGCGACTGGAACCGGTTGCGCAAGTCCCACGAGGCCACTTGCCCATCCTGCCGAGCACGCAAGTGCAGGCCCGCCTTCTGCGAGTCCAATAACTTGAGTTGATCTCTCAAACTGGTTGCGGCCAAACTGAGTTGATATCGCTGGCTCTCCAGCACATCGCGTTCGATCGCGGGCAGTTGTGCATGGCGACCAAGCGTATCCTGGATATTCGCCATGCGACTTTGGTTCTCCGCCAGCTCGCCAGTCAATCGCTCAATTTGGACGATTAACTGCTGATCGACCAGATCGAGAATTGGATCGCCCCGTCGAACGATATCACCTTCATCGACATGAATTTTGTCAACTATTGACGACGCAGGCGCATAGTACAGTTGTTTCTCAGCGGGTTCTAAAATCGCCGTGACCGAGACTTGTTGTGGAACTGGAAAGACGCTTGCGGCAATCAGCAGACCGCCCGTCGCGACCCGTGCCACCCAGCGCTGGACGATTGCCCAGCGCTGGATGCTGCGATCGCTCAACTTTATGGACTGGCCCTTGCGATGTTGCAGATTTAAGACAGCTTGCGCGGTACGTGCCAGCATTGATTCTCGGGGAGTTATCAATGGTCCAAACGCGCGGGCTACTCGAAGTGCTCGAGACGGTACTTCGGCTTGCATCGCAGCGGTGCGAGCTGCCGCGATAACGATGATGCAGGGCTGTGCGCTAGTTTGCAGTGCGAACAGCGCTTCGGCGTTCATGACTCGCGCTAAATCAGCAGCTATGGGCTCGTTCAACGATAAACCGGGAAACAGCTCGATGAAATGAACACCGTCGGATTGATTGCCGGGCATCTCGGTTGATAAACGCTGACGTTGGTCGTTTGGTGCCGATGCCTCGAGGAGGTGTTTACAGCGTTTGGCGATCTTTTGTGCCAGCAAAACTACTTCCGAGCGAGGATCGAAAACATCAATGTGGCTGATCGCTCGCACGCGAAACCGACTTGCCTCCTGAACTACGATTGCTTGGTCCAAATCCAGCAAATGAACGAGACTATCGGCCAGCGCTTGGGTGCGAACACCAGAGGTAGCGCCGCCAGCAACGACTGCTAACGCATTTTGGAATCGACTAACAAATTCTTCTTCTCCGAGCAACTTGCGTAGTTGCGCTCGACGAAGATAATCCGACAATAGATCTGCCATCTGTGCCACGAAACGCAAATATCCGCGCTGCGCAACTGGGCCGCCTCCTGGCCGCAAGACGATTTCCAAGAGGAAATCAATGCGCTGGTCAATGCGCACCGGCACAACGATCAGGGATTCGTCCAGCGGGTTGGTTGGTCGATCGACTTCAACGGATACTGAACCCGCAGGAACAAGGACCGGTTGTCCTTCGGTCAAGATGCAACGCAAGATTCGCAAATGAGCTTCGCTGGGCTCGGTTTGGGCATTGACCAATTCGCTCGGCAGCGAGTGCTGAGCTTCGATGAGAATCGCGCCCGTAGGCTCGATGCGCCACAGTGCGGCTCCCGTGGCACCCATCGCCATGCATACGCGAGGGAGCATTCCACGGTAGAATTCCGTTGGAGTAATTCTTCGGTTAGATAAATCTGCGATCTCAGCCACCAGCGCCCGGATCTCGATTTTGGTTTGCTGAATCTGTGGCGTGTCGAGGCTGGCCACTCCGATGGTAGATTCTGACATCAACCCGACAGGCAATGTCGAAGCTCCGGACGCAGTTGCTGCCACAGGCACCATTCCCTTATGCTTTCACAAAGTTGAATCGCGCAGATTTTCCATCACGAGCGCACGACATCGCGATTCGACGTGGTCACTACACTTGAGCCTAGGAGATACCAAAATTGGGCGAGCACGACAACATCGAGCAACCGCAGACCGACGAGGCTGAAGCCAGCAATGATAATTACACGCCGTTGCTAGCAATGGGATTGGCCTTTGAACTTGGGCTAGCTGCTGTAGGGTTTGTGCTGGGATGGATGTTGGGACCCTGGCCTTGGATCAACCAGTCGTGGAATGCACTACCGGAAGTTGGATGGGTGCACGAATTAACAATGTCGTCGTTGGGTGTCTTGGCTGCGCTGCCGTTATTGTTGCTGGTCGTATTCTTGGACCGAATGGAGACGTCGTGGGTGCGAGGTTTGGCAAATCATACTCGCAATGTCTTGGGAGCGTTTATTTGTGGGGCTCCAATCTATATGTTGCTTGTTATCAGCCTTGCGGCGGGATTTGGCGAAGAGTTGTTCTTTCGAGGTTGGCTGCAACGGTGGCTAGAGATGCTCTTGGGAGCGCAGTTAGGAGATAGTCTGGTGGCGATCCTGTTGACCTCCATTATCTTTGGTGTTTGCCACGCACTCAGTTGGACATACGCGATTGCGGCAGCAGCGGTAGGCGCGTATATGAGTTTGCTGTTGAACGGCACTCATAGTTTGCTGTGCCCCATCGCAGCTCACGCAGCTTACGATTTCCTGGCGATGTTATGGATGCGACACCAGTGGCGGGTGCATTCCCGTTTTGCGTGCGCAAAAACCCTGAGTTTTCTTGACAATCCGCATTAATTCAAATCGCGTTCAACTCGCAAACTACATTGTTTTGATAGCAAATACTATTCGCCTGCCTCCCAAAACCAAGGAATTCCCA
>SYJV01000468.1 GCA_005798335.1 Planctomycetaceae bacterium
ATTTGGACGGCATCATAGCCATCGCGATCAACGGTTCGAATTTGCAAGACACTGCAAGGGCCTACCTCGATTACCGTGACAGGCACTGCGGCTCCGTCCTCTCGGTAGATCTGCGTCATGCCGACTTTGCGGCCCAATATACCCTTTGCCATCGCACTCTATCCCGTCAAACGCTTGCCGCCAAGGACACACGGATCACCGTGCATTACCCTGCCGACTTCCGTACCATAATCTTGACTCAAAACCTGTTTTCAAACTACAAAACAGAAACAATTGAGCACTGTCGCAAAACGCAGCACAAAATTGACCCCAAATCATAACCCCACGGCCTTATCGAGCCGCAGTAGCCTTGATTTTGATATCGACACCGGCTGGCAAACTGAGCTTATTTAGCGCCTCGATAGTTCGAGCGGTTGCCTGCTTGATGTCAATTAACCGCTTGTGCGTCCGAATCTCAAATTGCTGGCGAGCCTTTTTGTCGATGTGCGGTCCCGATAGGACCGTATATCGCTCTATTCGAGTCGGCAATGGAATTGGTCCGTGCACCTCCGAATGGGTGCGCTTCGCGGTCTCTACAATCTCCTGTGCACTTTGATCGAGCACTGTATGATCATAGGCTTCCATTCGGATTCTGATTACTTCGTGCGAACCACCCGACACAGCCTACCTCGCAAGCAAATTGGATTTACGCCTTAGCAGTTGGGAATTTCCATTATCGACAACTCACCCGCGCAACTGAATTGATCGTTGTCAGGGTGGTTCCCGTTAGTGGAAGGGAGCGAGTTTACGGTTGCGCGGCGAGGTCGTCAACTCCAAACGAGTTTGGGAAAAGAAAATAAATCCGATCCCGTGGCGCTTGGCTGCCTCGCGGCTACAATTTTGCCATGAATCGGTTTGTTTTTCTTCTAGTTGTTACACGCTAATGGAAAGTCAGCACCCAATGACTCTCGCGGGCAAGAATGCGGTGGTATTTGGCGGGGGATCAGGCATTGGACAAGCAATTGCTCGCACTTTGGCAAGTGCTCAGGTAAGCGTTGCGATTGGCGGACGCAGGTCGGAAGCTTTGTTGGAAACAGCTAGAAGTACATCGATTCAATTTCATGCGGTCGATATTGCCTGTCGAAAAAGTGTTGGCGATTTTTTCGATTGGTTTCACAAGTCCCACGAAAATCTTGACATTCTGGTCAATGCCGCGGGAGTCAATATTCGCGATCGTTCGATGGCCACAATGCCGCCCGAAGAATGGGATCGAATCTTGGCGATTAACGCCACCGGTGCCTATAATGCAATGCAAGCAGCTCTGCCGAGAATGCGGAAACGTGGACAGGGCACAATTATAAATGTGTCGTCAATTGCTGGTAAGCGAGCTATTGCCCTTGGCGGAATAGCTTATTCCGCTAGCAAATTCGCGATGTCTGCATTGGGAACCTGCGTGAGCAACGAAGTTGCTCCCGATGGCGTTCGAGTTACCAATCTCTACCCAGGCGAAGTAAACACACCTTTGCTGGAACATCGCCCGCAACCGGTAACCGACGAGCACAAACAACGCATTCTGCAACCCGAACATGTTGCGGAACTAGTTTTATGCTTGGTTGCACTGCCGCAATCGGTGCATGTCCCGGAAGTGATCATCAAACCACTGTCACAGCAATGGTTTTGATGCGGTTTGCTATTATTTCTCAGCCGAGTGACCAATGACCGCCAGCGGCTGTAGGCTGATCTGATCTCCCGCGCGAGCTGACAAGAACTCGTTGGGCTGGTCCAGCCGATCCGCAGTAAGAAAATGAACTGCATGTGAGCCAGCAACCTGTGCCCGATTTCCTTGGACGATCAATGCGGTGGCTTCGTCGATTCCGATGCCAAGATATTTCGGATAACGCAGCACAACGGACCTTAAGTCTGCTTGTCGATGTCGCTGAGTAAAGTGCTGGTCAATGGCGACCCTTGGAAGAAAAGCAAACCCTCGCTGGTAACCCTCGGCCACCATCGTCGAATTACCTAGCGGATGGCCACGGACCAAAAAATCGCCTTGAATTGTCGCGCCGGCTGAACTACCGCCGATGACGCCTCCCCGTCGCAACACATCGCGAAACAGTTCGATCGCGATAGTATCCTCATAAGCGTCCACGAAATTCCATTGGCGTCCGCCACCAAACCATATTGCCGTCGCTTGGCGAATTGCCCGCTGAAATTCATCCGAGTTAACCTCATCTGGCCGACTATGTGGCAATACGCGAACATCAGCCACGTTTGCTGAGGCGAGGAATTCTGGAATGCTTGCGCGAAATGCGCTTGACCGACTTCCCGCGGTTGGTAGCACAACAATTCTCGCAGCCTTGCCTCCGGCCAATTCGACGAATTGGCGGACGATGTCCTGCGGCATGCGCCCGCCCCCAACGATCACCAGCTTACCCTCGGAAATCTGTTCTGCCGACTTACGCGGTAGTTCATATTCAAAGTCTAAACTGCGGTCGCGAGCCGCGCGACAAAGCTGAACACAGTCGGCTAAATCGCCCGCGCGAAGTACTTTTTCGGATGCAGTCAGATGTTCCGATGCGGATAGCAGAACGGAAACCGTACCTTCGCCGCCAACTTGGAGCGTTCTGCCAGTAATTATAGCCGCAGTATCTTCATCAATGCCAAGTCCAAATCGATTCCGGTTATCGTGGACGGCAATTCTCAACCGCTGCGCCCGATCTCGCTGTGTAAAGTGCTGATCGATGATCGACCACGGCAAAAGATCCCAGCCGAGTGATATCGTAGGTCGGTCTTTTCCCGATGCGATCATCACTTGTGACATGATTGCTGCGCCAGCCGATGTACCTCCTATAACACCTCCGCGATTCAGCAAGTCCTTGAGTTCTTTCTCTACACGGCTGATCAGAAAAGCTTCGGAGAGTCTTGCTTGCTGACCTCCGCAGATCCAAACTCCCTTGGCGTTTGTTAGTTCTTCGATCGTGTGAGCGGCATCGACGTTTGGCTCGCCAGTGAATTCTGGCACGACCACATTGCTAACTCCCGCGTCTCGAATCCATTTGGCTGCTTCCAGGCAAGCCAGTTCTGGTGAATTCGAGGCTTGTCCGATGATCAGCAGCTTTCCCGGCCCAACCCTGGCGGCAAGTCTCTCCTTGGCCACGCGAGGAATGGTCCCGCCTCCGACGATGATTAACGTTCCGCGAATGCCCTCAGCATCTGGACGTACGGCTTCCGCCGCTGGTGCTTTTGCCGAGCTGATTACCACGGAAATAACCAGAATTCCTAAACCGACACAAATGTATCCAAGTGATTTCACGGTTGCTGCCTTTCCCTGATGACCAACGCCGGAGGCGGCAATTGGACGCGTACCAGTCGATTGAAACCAACGGCAAATATAAGAACATCTGAGGCCCAGCAGATTGCACGTTTACCAACAAATTGTGAGGTGACGGGCACTTATGGTAGCAGCCAATTAAGGCTGCGGGCGCCTGAGGGGTTCAAAAAATTTGCTCGCTGCTGGGTGCCAAGCGACTCCTTGCCAGTGGGCAGCTTTTTCGGCCGGCAGGATACCACATTTTTTGACCATGTCTTCAGTATACAAAGTCTTCAATACCGCGCGCACCAGAGCACTGGAAGTGTCAACTCGAGCGGCGAGAAACGCGGTGGTTGCGATACTAGTTAAGCCTTCGGACGGAAATTCGTAACCCGGGTAATGTTCTTTGGAGATCATCAGCGGATGGAAGACGGGTTCGTCGAGCGCAAGCTGAACGGCTCGAGGAATTTCCAGCAGGCGATAGCCGCCCAATTTCAGCAGTTCGTGAACCAGCGAGTTTCCAACTTGCACCACCACGATCGCAGCTTCAACTTCAGGAGTCGTCTGGATTGTTTGCCACGGCACGATGTCCGCTTGAACATCCGACATCGATATCCCATGCCAGTGTAGCAACAATGACGAGACAGCTTTCGAACCCGATCCCTCAGGCCCGACAGCGATGCGACGCCCAATTAAATCAGCCATCGAATGGATCGGGCCTGGATCGCGAACGATCACGTGAACAGCTTCATAATACAGCGGTGCGATTACCGCGATGCGCGACGAGCTGACAGTACTGGCCTGTAGCAATGCCAAATCGTAACCGTTCACGGAGTTATTTAGAGAGCAAGCTGGGATTTGGTTGCTGATTGAGGTGAGCGGCGATGGAATCGTGCAAATAGGTGAAGAAGTTGCGTTCTTGTTTCTTACAAGTGGCAATCGCTGTCCACATGC
>SYJV01000469.1 GCA_005798335.1 Planctomycetaceae bacterium
ATGGATTCCATGTTGAGGTAAAGAGTTATTGCGTTTGACACGCGGAATTGTATCGGCGGATATCGCCAGCGGCGGCAAAACTCGAAATTTCTGATGGCAAGGTAGAAATCGCTGTCGACGAAAAAAGCCGTGAGGAGATTCAAGGGTTAGATGCAGACCGGGTAGTTCAATCATTCCGGCTGCTCGGGCTCGTCCAGAATAACTGAAACTCAAGGATGAACATCGATCGTAAGATAAAAAAGTATTTGCCGGAAAGTCTGTTTTGGGCGCGCGCGAGACAGCAATCTGAAACGACCAGCGCCGACCCGTTGCGGACGAATCGGTCGGCGAGTTGTCCGCAGTGCTGACTGGTGCATTGACTGCAAAATTTTCGGGAACGATATCGCGAACCAAGATCGAGGCACCGATACTGCCGCGAGGTACCCACATAAAAAGGTCAATTTTGGCGTTGCCATTGGCCCACAGAATTCCCGAAGGGGATGTACATCCGTTGACCGTGCGGCGAACTTGCAATTTTGGAAGTTCGAATCGTTCGAGCCAAACAAACTGAATCCATTCCAACAGCATCCACAAAACTGCGGCCGTGGACAGCAACGACAGAGCGTATTGTTCGCGATTTTGGCCGAGCACGATGCCGGCAACTCCAGCCACGATAAACAGTCGCGCGCTCAGTGTCATGTTTGACGACCGTCCAAAATCGGCACTGCCTGAATCAGATTCTGAATAGTCTGCGAGACACTCCTTCCGTCCATTTCCGCTTCGGGTCGCATGATCAGTCGATGTCCTAGTACAGGTTCGCAGATGGCTTGAATGTCTTCGTGAGTCAAATACTCGCGGCCGTGAAGCAATGCGTGTACTCGACCAGCTTTCATCAGGTTAATGGCCGCGCGAGGGCTGGCGCCAAGCATCAAGTCGGGATGCTGGCGACTGTGTCGCACCAGATCAATAATGTAGGCTTGCAATTCGAGCGAGCAGAAGACAGTATCTACTTGCCGCTGGATGTCGATAATATCGCGGGCCTGCGTAACTGGACCCAGCGAAACCGGTGTGCGGCTGTGCATCTGTAGCATTTCAATTTCTTGTTCGCGGTCAGGATAGCCGACATGAATGCGGAATAAAAAACGGTCCAACTGCGCTTCGGGCAAACGATAGACACCCTCTTGCTCGATCGGATTCTGAGTGGCTAGGACCATGAACGGTTCGGGCAGAGGTAGTGTTTTGCCTTCGATGGTTACCTGCCGCTCTTGCATCGCCTCCAGTAGCGACGATTGTGTTCGCGCCGGAGCACGATTGAGTTCATCGGCCAGCAACAGTTGGCAAAAGACGGGTCCTTTGCGCAGCACAAAATCGTTGGTCAAACGATCTAGAACTTGCGTTCCCGTGACGTCGGACGGCAAGAGGTCTGGCGTGAATTGAATCCGCTCGAAGTGAATTCCCAACACCGTCGAAAAAGATCGGCATAAAGTCGTCTTGGCAGTTCCTGGAACTCCTTCCAGCAGCACGTGCCCGCCGGCCAGTGCCGCCATCAACAATTGATCGATTACCCGGTCGAGCCCAACGACGACCTGTGCCAGCGACTGCAGGGTCTGTTCGCGTAGTTCGCGAACGCGATGTGCAAGTCGATCTACTTCTGTTGATTTTGTGTGATTCACTAATCCAATCTTTATTGCAAGGATACGCCGATGCGAGTTCGACTGTTCTCAAAGCGATGCCGGATATGCGCTGAGCCGCCTTTGGCTGAAAAGTCGTCCATAGGCGATGTGCCGTCTGATGGTGCCGCCCGCAGAAAAGAAGCTTGTGTCTTGATAGTCAGCGCATTCTAGTTCATGGTTTTAACTGCGTACAACTCGCGCAACTGGCGAATGTTGGTGCCTAACTGGACAAAACTTTCCTTGGAAATTGGCTCCTTAAACCCATCGACGGCGATTGTAAGCATGTTCGATAACTGAATTTGGTGTGCAGTTGAGGAGAATCCATGGGCCGATCGCGTGCGCAGATCATCGAGATATTTTTTCCAATCGGCGCTCGTATTGGCGCCGGTAATATCGCGAAAAAGTTCTCGAGCCAGCGCCTCAACGGCCAATTGCCTTTGGCGATCTGCGCTGGCGTTTCGTAGGCTCACCTCATGCGCGGAACGAAACTTGCGCAGCGACGGTAGCGAAGCCCGCATCGCCCGTCGGCGAACTAGTATCCAACACAAGCCGACTACAGTTATCGCGACTGCGAGTGCGGTCAGAGCGCGACCATATCGATCGGGACGAAGGTTGCGAGGTTGATTCTTTAGAGTCTCATTGAAAATATTTGATTCTTCCACATCGACAATTACCGCGTTGGCAAGAGCCAACAAAGTTTGCGCATCCATTTCTGGTAGTGGCATCGATTCGGGGTTAACTTGCGGTCGTATCCTTGACTGCGGCGCGAGCAGCGGACTGCTGCGATAAGTTGGCAGTTGCTGGGATTCGACGATGAAGCACAGCCCAGTACGTTCAGCGGCCAAATAATTCGCAACTCTTATTGCTAAAATCGCGTTGTCGGCGTGCCACAGCATGCTATTGGACAGCAACGAACTGTCGGCGACCAAAACTGCTTTGCCCATCTGGGACGCGGTTGGATCTGTCTCAACCACCGTGATCAACGGCTTCTCGCGGCTTGACAGGGGCGTACAATCTATGGGAAGCAAGGCAACGGCTTGTCCCTCAAATCTCGAGTCCTCAATGGGGTCGATCCAACCTGTGCGATTGACAACGATTTCATGAATGCCCGACATCAAAGGATGGAAATAATTAATGGTACGAATGCGCAAACAATCTTCCAAACTCTGGAATTGTACAACGGGATTGCGAGATTTCGCTGGTCCCGTACGGATTCTACCCAATTGAGAATCAAACTGCTGAGCTGAGGCGACCAGTACCGCGCCTCCTTGTTCTACATAGGTATCGATTCGGTTTTGCAGTTGACGCGACAAGATGTTTCGGTTGCCGATCACTACAACCACCGAGCGAGCGGGCGATTCCAACGCCTCGTACAAGTTGACAATCCCAAGGGATTGTTCCTCCATCAACATTTGAAATAGCTCATAACGCAGTTCGCTTGGCGCAGGGACATTTACAACGGGGCGGCGCTGCGCGATGACGCGAGATTCCGAAAACAGGCTGACGCCGAAACACATCGCCAGCACAACGAGGCTCGGCCAACGAGTGTTTCCCGGGAAATCGATGCGGCGACTTGCCATGAGCTGAAACATTTTCTTCACGCTATGGTAGTGCTGGGATGCGCGTTTCATCGCATCGAACATGTGGCACACTGTTCCAGCGCATCCTGGGCGGAGCGAAGTTCTTGGCTGCTCAATTCGAATTGATCGGGATAGTAACGAGCTTTCTCGTAGATCGCCAGCAGAACGTCGAAGGCGTGGCGAGTTTGCGGTGATTGGTCTGCTAAGTGCATTGCGGCTTGGCGATGCGTCCACCAAACCGGCGCGGGATCGGGGCAAGTCGTCACTAGCTGATCGTAGGCACGCACCAATTCATCGCGCGTATGTATTTTGTGTAGCTGGAATCGCTTGAGAAAGCTAGATTTCGTCTTATTCCAGAAACCGCCACGTAACTTTTCGTAGATTGCCCAGACGGCTACGGACAGTCCAGCCACGATGGCTAGAATCGCCAAGGCATAGGTTCCTCCGGATGCAACCACGTTGGCGGTTGATGGACTCGATGCATTTGATGAGGACGAAGTGGGTTGCGAGGGTGCAGCGACAGAATCGCCATTATTGGCTTGTGATCCGGCTGATGCAATTTCTGAGGGATTAGCTTTGTTCGCACCCGGTGGACTGGCGGTGCCAGCCTTGGGTGTCTGAGGAGCATTACTCGTTAGAGCTTTCTTTGTTCGTTCGGGAGTTCGCAGCCGTGGATTGTTGGCAACCTCTTTTACTTTTTTTTCCAGTCCCTTACCCAGGTTCTTCAGCGACTTGCCAAGAGTCTCGCTGAACGATTTAAGGTCGTTTGAAAGCGTTTGACTGGATGAAGGAGACTGAGTGCGCGGGCCGCCGGAATTGCTCGTCGAACTAGTCGAATTGCCGGTTTGGTTCAGTCGTTGACGTTGGTTCTCGACCACACGCTGGACGGTGTTCCAAAAGCCAGTCTGGCGAACTTGCTGCGAAAGATCAGCGCCGCCTGCAGATCGCTGGGAACCGTTTCGATTCACCTGATCGATTGCAGAATTATTGAGAGCATCATTGTTGGGCGCGCCTCTGGAGCGTTCGCGATCACTGCGCGGAAGTGATTGCAAATTGCGCAATAAATCCAACAGCCCAGATGATGAACCAGTGCCAGACGGAGTTCCGCGACTGAAATCAGGTGTGGGTCTCTGCTGTGGTAAAAAAGGTTCGCCGAGTGAGCGTGTCGACCCATTGCGCAAATTCTGTTGATCTTTCCACGCAGACTCGATCGCGGACTGAAGCATCTTGCGCATTTCCGGATCGCTGATCAACTTGTTCACCAATTCAGGAGGAATGGCCCCTGTATCGAAAGCGCCATTGCCTTCCGGCGTCGAGAGGCTTTGCTTGCGAACTAAATCGACAAGCTGTCGAATCTGCTCGGCATCCATGGCCGGCGAGCCACTTGTTTGATTTTGGCTATTTTGCTGCTCGCTGCTGCTGCGATCTGTTGCTTGCAGTAAATATTGAAGTTGCTTGAGCAGCACGATCTGCTCCGCGATATCGCCTAACTGTCGCTCAGGTACGGGGAGCTGTCGTTGTGTATCGGGTGTATAAGTTCGTTGGCCTTGGGCACAGCAAATATTCGCAAGCACTACCGCAGCCAGCGCGATTGTCCAATAACCAGCGGGCAACCCTAATCGTATCAAGATCGATTTCTCACAAGGCGTAACAAAAAACCGAAGCCCCTTGGTTCAAGCGGTCACAAACTGACTGGCCGAACCAAGGAGCATTATTGTCACAAACGAGCTGGAATTGCGAGTATCGATACGAACGGCGACTTAGAACTTAGAATCCGATGCGTAAACTAAACCCGCGCCCGTAGCCGGCTCCCGGGTATCCGCCGTAGGTTCCCAAACCATAGGTGGGCCCGACTCCGAAACCGCCGATTCCCATGCTTGGACCAACACCATAAGGCGAAATTCTGGGGGCGTAATGCGACGAGTAACCGAATCCACTGCTGTAACCACCAGGAACGACGATTACCTGCGGAACTCGTTGCAAACCACTATATCCGCTATAGTACGCTGCTCGACTGTACGGAGTTTGATAACTGCGATATCCAGAGCTGTAATGATGGTCGTGATGATGATGGTGGTGATTAGGACTCTGATAGCAGCCGCCATTGGTAAACCCATGGTCAGCGCGGGCGCTTTGCAGACCTAATCCGCCCAGCATGAAACCGGCCGCCAAGCCAAGAGTTAGTAGAAAACTTTTCATAATCGATATCCTCGCATTGGATGAAGCCAAACTCGAACTGCCGCGATCGACCACCTTGATCGATTCGCCGCTCGCGTCTCCAGGATTTTCATTTAAGTTCATTTTTCGTACCAAACTGTACAGATTTGCTTGATTGTCGATTTGGCTTACGAATTTGGCTATCATTTAGCGACCGACAAGCGTTTGCGGATATCAATTTGATTTTTTCTGATGCGCAGAAGAGACACTTGACAAGTTCAGCCTTCAAACTGTGGATTGACGCCGATTCGGCTCCGCGTGATGTCAAAGAAATTGTGTTGCGGGCTGCCAAGCGACTAAAGCTTGCGGTTTGCTTAGTCGCCAATCAGCCGATATTCATTCCGACCGACAATCCGCTGGTCACCAGAATTCTTGTGCGCTCCGGGGCCAACGAAGCGGACAAGTACATTATTGAGCATGCTCAAGTGGGCGATTTGGTAATCACCGCTGATGTCCCTTTGGCAGCAGAACTGGTGGCGCGCGGCGTTCGCGCGATCGATCCTCGCGGCGAGGAATATCACACTTCGACCATCCCGGGACGATTGGCAACTCGCAACTTGCTCGACGCAGCCCGTGGAGCTGGGATGTTCATCCCCGGTCCGAATCCCTACAACGATCGCGATCGTCACGAGTTTGCCAAGTCGCTCGATCGACTACTTACAAAGTCATTAAAACGGTAAAAAGATGTGCGGTAAAAGATGACTGCATAGGTTCGCACATCTACTTGCCGAAGAATTACGACTATGCCAATCGCCCGCGCGACTGAAACCATGCGCCCGACGCAATCGAGTTCGGTAAGATTGCCTACGTTGTAATGAATTGCGCGACGCGCTGACTCATTTCCTTGGCGGCGAGGAGCAAGTTTTGCTCCCTGTACCTGTTAGGGGAACCAAAGGAATGCTGCACAATCAAAAGTTGAGGCTGTTGGCACCTGAGGTGGCATTCAAGCTCACTGCGTTTCCCGACCGTATTGAGCTTTCGAGGTTTATGCTCGTCGTCTGCTTCAACACACGTCTCTTACAGTCATCGATTGTGCCAATATTACTTCCAAACATGTTACCTTTACAACGATTCGCCAACTTATCAGCCAGCAAGAAAGTTTTCGGAGGATTGGTACTACCGCCAAACTTGTTGCCGTCGTGTCACGCGAAACAAGACCGTGAACGGCAATGAAGGGCGTCGATCATAACTTGGTCACCGGCACAGGGAGGGCGAGGCTCCCGCCGAGCCAGTTTGGCTTTTTCGGGAGACAAAACCATTGGGAATTGGCTCGGCGGGAGCCTCGCCCTCC
>SYJV01000470.1 GCA_005798335.1 Planctomycetaceae bacterium
ATAAGCAAAACCAGCTTGATCGCGCGGCAATCGTCGCGAATTGGCGAGCATCATCAAGATGCCGCTTCCTGCCAAAATAAACAGAACCGACAGGTAGAGTTTGCTTTTCACGATTGGGATTCCAACGAAAAAAAAGTAACCTGGCGACCGGCTGTCTCGATGACCGCCACTAAAATCGCACAATATCAGTGGTTCGCTCAGCATTTAGTTTGGCTCGCAACGCAATTTAGTGCCGCTCGAGAAATAAGTGTCAGGTACCTTTTGCGAGGAACTCGCCCTTCGGGTGCTTCGCACAAAAGGTACCTGACACTTATTTCTCGGCTATTCCTTAATGTCGCTTCGAGGCCTCGTGCGATTGAGGCATCGCACCCAACGCTGGCCTGACTTGGTGCTCAGCGCCAACTCGATATGGCAATGGTTCTGGAGCACTTAGCAAGCGCAAGTTATCGTATTGTTCGGTCCGTTTGCCGATATCGGGAATCAATGCAACTCCCAGCAGCATACTCACGCAAACCGCTGGAATAGTTACCACGTACTTCCACTTGGTTTCCCACCACAGATGCATGAAGAATGTAATTACCAGCACCGCCTTAGTGACCGACACGGCCATCATCACCAATCGTCCAACTTCCATCGGGACTCGCTCTTGCCAAAAACGGGTGTAGGTCAACAGCGACGCACAAGTCAAAATGCACAGAGCGAAAAAGACCAGCACAACTACCCCAGTAATCGACTCGTGATGCTGGGAATGGTGCACAGAGTGATGATGGTTGTCTGAGGATTCAGGGTTATGCATGGGGACAATCCGAATCTGATGGTAACCGATTGCTTGTTAAAACAAATAAATCAACGGAAACAGAAAAATCCACACGATGTCAACAAAGTGCCAGTATAACCCGGTATTTTCCAGGAGTCCGGCGCGTCGCGAATTCAGTCGTAACGGTATCGCAATCACAAACACGATCAATCCGATGAACACATGCAACGCATGGATACCCGTCAGTAGAAAGTAAGTTGACGACCACATATGCCCGCTGGGGATGCTCAGCGGCATACGAACCCAAGCGTAATGATGATTCAATCCCCCGTGGTTGCGTTTCATTTCCTCACGAAATTGCCGACGCGCGTTCAGCGTGTCGATTTCGGTCTTGGTATGAGCAATCTTCAGTTCAGAGTCAGCGATGCGCGTGGCCGCGGCGGTAGACTTTTCCGCACTTGACTGTAAGGCGGTTGCGATTTCTGCAATACGTTTATCGATTTCCGCACGTCGTGCAAGTGCGTCTTTTTCTTCGGACGATTTTTCCGGTTTGTCGGCGTCGACTTGAGGCAAGGCATTGAGTTCGTCGGTAAGTTTAGTTTGTTCGTTCAAAATAGGTGCCTGCAGATCTTGTAGCTCAGTGACCTCATAGGTCGCTTGCTTAAGTACGCTGGACTGAGTATCCAGAATTGCCTTTTGATCGCGTACCGCTTGCTCAATACGAATCGCCTCCTGGCGCTGATAAGTTGCGGCAATTTCTGCATACAGTTCCAGTGGATAAATATCGTGCGCCAATGTAAGCATGGCCATTTGCTGAGTTACTGGGTCTGGATCCTGGCCCACGACGCACGAAGTCCATTTCGCGCCGCTGTTTAGCAAGGAACTGGCCACAACCAGTCGCACGCCTCGCTCTTTCTCTGAAGCCATTAGGCTATCAAGCTCGCGGCGCATGCTTGGTGCGTCGCTGCGCATCTTAGCCAGCGCGGTTTCTTGCTCAGCCAAATCTCGCTCGGCCGATTCCAAGTCGAGCGATAGCTGTTGCGGGTCTTCAGCTTCGGCAGTTTCGGACTGTTCAGCATCCGCTGCAGAGGATGAGTTGCTGGACGAGTCAGGCTGCGCGGTAACGGCCTGAACTGCTGGTAACTTGCTTGCCTGCTCAATTTTGCGTCGCAATTCTTCGCGCTGCGTGCGTAGTTCATTTATCCGCTGCCTGAGGTCATTGATTTCTTCCGGAAGAGAGGCCAACTCGCCCGCAACTTCGTTTTGTCGAGCGTTGGCAGCGCTCAACGACGAAACGATTTGTGTGAGGTGTTCGCTGACCGCCGAAACATATACGGTATCCGCACGATCGTACATGCTGCTGTGAGGTGCATGAGGCACCAAATTGTGCAACCATTTACCACGATACTCGTATGCCTTGAAGCCCAAGAATAATGCGCCCAGCAAGAACGTCACCACCACCCAACCTCGCGCTGCGCCTTCCCGATCGCGTCGAGCGGCTTCATGAGCCAACACGATGGATACGCTGGAACAAATCAGCACAAACGTATTGACTGCGCCGACCCATTCTTCAACATGCACATCGTGCGGTCGGGGCCATGTACCCGACGGTGCCCCAAAACGCAAAACGACATAACTGCCGATGAGCGCAGCAAAAAACATAATCTCCGTCGACAAGAACAGCCAAATCATCAATTTGCCACGCGACATTGGTAAAGCGCGATGATACTGCAGTGTTACCGCATGATGATGGGAGGCAGTCGAGCTTGAATGGCCTGAATTCATGGGTCAGTGCGTTTCGTGGCGAAGCAAAATACCGATCGCGTGAAATGAACGTAGGGTTAATGAACCAAGTGATTTACGAGGATGCTCAACATGATTAGCGGAAGGTAGAGCAGGCTGATTCGCAACATGCTGCGCGCTGTTGAGCGATCAAGCCCAAATCGCCACGCCGCTAGAGTCATCCAAGCGCCCAGCGACAATCCACTTGCACACAGTAATATTGAAACCCAGTCGGTAGGCAAAATCGCTAACACCGATAGCGGTAACAATGCAACTGCCCCCAATATCGCATGCCACCAAGCGCCGCATCCACTCGGATCGGTAACTGTGATCATCTTGTAACCGGCCGCTGCATATTGTTCGCGATACATCCAAGCAATGGCCATAAAATGCGGGAGCTGCCAAGCAATCATAATGCCCAGCAATACCCAAGCTCGCCAATCGGCCAACGACCCGCCAGCGGCGGTCCAGCCCATCCACACCGGTAATGCACCGGGGATTGTACCGACCAGCGTGTTCGTCCAACTGGTCATCTTCAGTGGCGTATAAACCCAGACGTATACAAACCAAGTCAGAAATCCACATACCATCGTGGCCGTGTTGACCAGCAAATAAAGATGCGCCAACCCCACAACTGCTAACAACCATCCCATCCATGCCGCTTCACTGGCCGCAACACGACCGGTGGGCAAGGGGCGACGGCTGGTCCGTTGCATAATACGATCGCGTTCGCGTTCTACCCATTGGTTCAATACGCTGGCACTGGCCGCCACTAGGCCTGTCCCTAGGCAAGCATGAAACGTAACCCAGGCGTCCAACGATTCCCCAACCGCAATCATCGAAATAACTAACGTCACCAGAATCATGATCAAGATTCGCGGTTTCGTCAGTTCGATGTAATAGGACCAGCGCCGTGAAACGTTCCACCAGAACGTTCGCTGCGCGAGGGTCAATTGTCCTAAGCCAGTTGTTTTTTCCACAGCCATGCACCTTCTCGAATTCCCTGGACGGACGCGAGTCGCCAAGAACGAAGTGAGACCATTGTCGAGACACTGATTATCAGTGAACCCGTTGCCATATGGGCAGTAACAATTAAACTCTCCCAGTAACCTTTTGCGGAAATCGTGTACCGAGCCAAACCTTCAGTGATTTCCGACCAGGGCAACGCATAGTTGACTATCCATGTGCCCAATCCCAATCCTATTTGCACTAACACCAACAGCGCTAGGATCGTGGTCGGTCGAGCGATCGGACGAGGAGCACTGGTGAACATACTTGCCCCGAATAGCAAAGCGATTGCCAACCCAGCCACCATCGCCGCGAGCGTCAAGTGTGTATGCACAAACCCCATAAATACCCGGTGACTGGTCAGTCCAATAACGTGCCGCATTTGCGCTCCGACGATCAACTGCAAGTAACTTGCCACCACCATGATGCTCGCCAGTTTCGGAACCCAGCTTGCCGATTGCGGAGATAGAGCGGTTCGTTCTATCCACAGCCGCGATGACATGACTGCCGTGGACGTGGCTATCGCAAAAAACAATGGTCCGGTACATCCATGGATCATCGCCAACGTTCGCGCATCCATGCGCACTCTCAATCCGCCTAAGATTCCTTGTACAATGACAGCGATCAAAACCCACACGGTCCATGTGCGAAACCAAGGCCTCGTATCGTAACGCCAGGCCGCAGCGACCAATCCGATCGACAGAAAACCCGCCAGCGCGCCGAGCAATCGGTGACTGTGTTCAACGAACAAATCAAACGGTCCCGATAGCCAAGTCTCAGGTGGATAGAGGAACAAGTTATAGCCATAGGTGCCTGGCCAATCGGGCACCGCCATGCCTGCGTCATAAGTTGTTACCAGACCACCTACCCAGATCAATGGAAATACCGATAGCGTCAAGACCACCGCTACGCCATGCACCAACGGACTATAGCTTGAGGATGTTTCACGCATGTGCCAGCCCTCGATCCTTTCCGTCAAGCGACGGTTCGGTCTGCGGCTGGAAATCTCGCTCGCAAGTCGGATCGCCGTATTCATACGGACCGCGATAGACAATTGGCTGGAAGTCAAAGTTACCGTGTCCCGGAGGGCTTGGTGCTGACCACTCCAGCGTGTTCGCATTCCACGGATTTCTACCGACTCGGCGCCCGAATGCCAAACTACCGAAAAAGTTCAGCACAAAGATCAACTGAGCGGCCATGGTGGCAAATGCGCAGATGGTAATGAAACGATTCAGCGGCAGCATGTCCGCAAATAACTCGAAATGATACGGGTCTGCGTACCGCCGAGGCATGTTACCTGCCCCCAATAAATGCATCGGAAAGAAAGTTCCGTTGATGAATATGAACGTCAACGCAAAATGAACTTTGCCCCAAAACTCATTCATCATGCGTCCGAACATCTTCGGGTACCAATAGTAAATACCCGCAAAAATCCCCATCGTCGCGGCGCCTACCAGTACATAGTGGAAATGAGCGACGATGTAGTAGGTATCATGAATAACGACGTCCACTGGGGTCGAGGCCATCAAGATGCCCGATAATCCACCAATGATGAACATCGATACAAAGCCAATGGCATACAGCATCGGTGTTGTGAGCTGCAACCGACCGCCCCACAACGTTCCCAGCCAGTTGAATACTTTCACTGCGCTGGGGACCGCGATCATTACCGTCGCCGCGGCAAACGTAATTCCCAACACCGGGCTCATTCCCGATGTGTACATGTGATGGCCCCAGACGACGAAACCAAGACCAGCAATAACGCAAATTGACAGAACCATCGGTCGATAGCCAAACAGAGGCTTGCGTGAAAATGTCGCCAGTATGTCGCTGACCATTCCCATCGCTGGCAGAATCATTATGTAAACCGCCGGATGCGAGTAGAACCAAAACAGATGCTGCCACAACAGTGGTTGGCCACCGCCGGAGACTGCGGCACTGTTATTTGCGGTGGCCATTTCTGGCAAGTAAAACCCAGTGCCGAACAGCCGGTCGGTCATTTGCATAATCGCCGCAGCAGTCAGCACAGGCAGCGCAAAGGCTTGCAGAATCGCAGTTACGAACATGCCCCAGATTGTCATCGGCAAACGCATCATGGTCATTCCGGGCGCACGCATTTGAATGATAGTGGTCAAGTAATTTACCGAGCCCATCATCGAGGCTATGCCCACGAACATGACACCACCCAGCCACAGTGTTTGCGCCATTCCGCTGCCGGGTGAAGACTCCGTCAGGGCTGCCAACGGCGGATACGACGTCCAACCCGCTCCCGCGCCGTAGGGTGGAACGAAAAAACTGGTTCCGATCAACAGAAAGGCTGGCCACATCATCCAGTACGAACACATATTCAGCGTCGGAAACGCCATGTCCTCCGCTCCGATCATCAGCGGAATTAGGTAGTTTCCAAACGCAGCAGCCAGGATCGGAATGATGACGAAGAAAATCATCACAGTCGCATGTTGAGTCACCAGCGTCGTATAGAATTCCGGCGAGATTTGACCTCCTTCGCCGCTGAACAGCATCGGACCGACGATCGGCATGTTCTGCCACGGCCAAGCCAATTGCCACCGAATGGCCATGGCGAGCATCCCGCCGACGAAAAACCAGAGTAACGTCGAGAACAAGAACTGCAGGCCTATAATCTTGTGGTCCCGCGCAAAGACGTATGTCATCAGCCAAGTGCCGAAGCTCGACCGCTCGACAACGGGTTCGTTTTCCGCAGGCCAATTCGTGACAGTTGTCGAACTCATCGATCTTGATCCGATTGTGTGTGCATGCTCAGTCGATGGTTAGTTAGTAGGTTGATTATCAAGTGCCACTTGATCGGTCGCTGGCTGGGGCGGTGCTGGAACATATTCGCGCAAGAATTGTTTTTCGCGCAGCCGTTGTAAATATGCCTGGAATTGATCGGGAGGTTCGGCTACGAATCGCCCTTTCATTTTGTAGTGCCCCCAACCGCATAATTCCGCGCAAACAATCTCGTAACTGCCTATCTTGTCCGCTTGAAACCAAACAATCTGGCGAGTACCGGGAATCATGTCGTTCTTTAACCTCAACGCGGGGATAAAGAAACTGTGCAGGACATCAGCACTCTTCAGTGAGCCAACCATGACCGTACCGGTCGGGCAGTGCAACTCATTCACGTCGCCAAGGATGTCGTCGGGAGTATCCAGCAATCGATCTTCACCTGCGTAGCGAATACGCCATTCAAACTGTCGGCCCATCACTTCGAAACTGGCTGGCTCGGGAACATCATCGGCTGTCCCCTTCACGCCATCGGCCCCGGCCATCATCGGGCGATTGATGCGCACGTCCGCGTAGACTTTGAATTGATAGACTGCCAAGGCAACTAAGACTATGGTTGGAATGATCGTCCACCACAGCTCGACTCGGTGATTGCCATGCACAAACTTTGCCAGTTGTTTGTTGCAACCGCATTCATAGCACCACATAAACAGGAATATCGCCAGACCTGTCGCTACGAACACCACGCCGCTCAGCGCGAGAATGATGTCGTGCAGCAGATCGATCTCTTCGGCCATTGGATTGATATTCTCCGGAAACCACATCGCCAATGGTCCTGAACTGGTGTACATCCCAGCCAAGTACATCGCTGTTCCCAGTACGGGCACACAGAGAAATAACAGACTCCAAAACTTTCCCACTCGGGGTCTCCAACTAAGGATTTTCGCGCTGGTAGGGCGGAACTTGCGACGACTGTTGCGTGATGTGCTCGTACGGCAAACTCAACAGATAGTTGACCAAGTCCCATACTTCTTCCGTGGACAACCCTTGCGGATTGTCGGGTTTCAGTCCCACGGCAGGCATAGGAGTTCCGTCGATTCCCTGCACGATGCGATGGTACAAATCGACCGGCTGGCTCCCTCCGCGATAGATGCCAGACCTTAAATTGCGAGGCAAAATATTTCGCGGCTTCAGTGCTCCAACATCTAAAAACGGCTGAATGTGCTCTTTGTCCCGAGGATCAACCTTGGCTAGTATGGTCCAATCTTTCGTCCAGTCGTCGTAATCGTTGGTCTGACCGTCACCCATCGCAGTATTGCCATGACAACTGGCACAATTGGCGATCTTGCCATGGAAAATGCTGCGACCATTAGCGATGGATGCGCCGAGCCGATCTTGGGCTTCTTTGGATCCGGCGGTGTCGCGTCCGAACAGTGGGTAGTCCGCAGGGGGCGCCTCAACCTTGGTCACTGAACTTGCTGCTCCAGTCCAACTTTGAGCAACCTTAGTTACCGTCTCTTCAATCAATCGCAGTTGGTCTTGATAATCATCGGGTGCAGACTCTTTCAGGGCTGGATCCAGCAAGCGCTCACCCTTATCAAGATCCAATTCGCTCGCGGCTTCCATCATCAGCCGACGCTCAACCTCACCGCGAATCGCCAAGTAGATCGCATAATCCGTCAATGCCTCTAGATCATCTTGTTTGAGCAAACGAAACGACGGCATGCTCGTCCCCATAATGCCCTCGGTCAACAACCGCATGACGTCTTCACGCGTGGGTTTTTTTCCTTTGGGAGTCGTTTTGAATTTGAAAATCCCCATGCGAAAGTCGCGTGGATAAGGATTGAGAAACGAGGAAGTTGGCCCGACTCCGTTTCCCACAACACTGTGACAGTGGACACAGTGCTCGCGAAACAAACCAAAATGGTTGTCTTGCTGGTCACTGCGCACCGCGCCAGCAGCCCGAGTCAGCCTCTGCTGTGAAACCAGTCCCGCGAGTTCCTGATCTTCGCTGAGCAATTTTGGCCACGTGGGTTGGTCTGGAGTTCCAAACATCTCCGCCAGAATTGACTGAGTTTCGTTGACTGCGGGCTCCATCTTCATGCCGCTATCAATCTCAAGTCGTTTGGCGAATACGAGGTTCGAAGAGAACGACGCAATGGGCACTTCGCAGCCGCTGAGAAAGCTCACAGCGACCGCGATCAGCGTCGTGATTACTAGGGGACCGGAACTGTGATTACGCAATCGATTCATGAATACTCACTATGTACTACTGGCGTAATCACTTAGTGAACCAAATCTTCCTCCCGACGCAACGCGAAACACGCTGGGGCAAACCGTCGCATTGAGGTCTCACCAGGTTATCCGTTGCGTCAAAGCCACCTATTTCGGGAAAGTTTGTGAGATCGTCTGGTTGTGTCGGGAGCGCCGGGACTACTTAAACCTCGCAGCATCCACTTCAACTTTGTATTCATTCATCCCTATTTTGAGTTCGAGCTCCAACGAAGCTTTGTCCCATTTGGCTTTCTTGCCGTTCAACATTACTTCATCAATTACAGCATTCTCATGCCAAACTCTAAATGCAACTTTGCCAGTAGGCAGTTTTGCAATACTCAGCACTCCGTCGGCATTGCTGAGTCCAACGTAGGGATGATCTTGAGCAATGATGTATGCCTTCATCCAAGGATGACTTCCGCAATCAACGGGAGAAACGCCGCGTTCCGGTTGGTCAATTATCTTGTCACGCGACGCGCCGGGAGGAAGAGCGAAGTTTTCGGCTGTGTTATTAAAGAATCCGCTGAAATTGCAGTTATGCCCTGTTTTGTCCGAGTTCTTGGCCGTGATTGTTTGACCTGGACGCACAATCAAGACGTGTGGAACAAAAACGCAATTTTTATTGTCCAGCACAACTTTGTTAGCGGGTACAGCTTTCAAATCAGGGTGAATTTCTTTGATTTTGTAATTTCGCGTATCAATGTAGAAACCAACATTTTGAATTCCGTTATTCTTGGCATTGATGAGCATAGATTCTGAAAGAATTGGCAGTGCCGCACAAATCGGATCGCGTTCTTTTCCAACGACCGCGCTGGGCTTGGGTGGCGTCCCCTTGAGGACAAATGTCATTTTCAAATCGGCCCAATCTGCCGCGCAGGCGAATTGCGATATTCCACCTGCAATCAACAGAAACGCAATGGCAAATACGGTTTTCATGAAATCTCTCCGGTAGGGAACGAATTCGTCGAGCTCTGGTTTTGTTGCCATGTTGATAGAGCAGGGCGATTTCGTCAAGGAAGGTGGGGCGAAACGCATTGGGGTGGTATCTAATTTGCAACTGTTTTCTGTACCAATGCGCTTTTTTATTTTTACTCAAATGACTTGGGAAAGTAAAACGGATTGCCTGATCGCAAAACAATTACTGCCCAAGCAGGTGGAATTATCGTGCATTCGAACGCCGCAATGCATGTGCTGGTCATCGAAGATGATGCGGACACTCGAGCAAATCTGGTGGAACTATTGGAACTGGACGGCTACCGCACGACCTGCGTCGAGTCGTTTTCGGCAGCGCGCAACGTCGATGGTTGGAATGGGATCGACGCGGTAATTCTTGACCGCCGTTTGCCTGACGGAGATGCAGGAGAATTGCTGCCCGAATTATTACGATTCAACCCAGATTGCCCAATCGTTGTAGTTACAGGCTATCCTGACGTTGACGGTGCGATAGAAGCGCTGCGGCATGGGGCATATGACTATATTCTCAAGCCGATTAGTCCCGACGCGCTGCGGGCAAGTCTGCGGCGCATTTCGGAGCGTCGTACGACGATCATTGAATTAGTGCATCAGCGAGATTTTGCCGAGAGCCTGATTGAAACGGCGCAAGCGATCGTACTGGTTCTCGATACGCAGGGAAGAATTTCGCGATTCAATTCGTTTCTCTCGGAGCTGACCGGCACTGACCTGGATTATATGCGCGGCAAGCGTTGGTGCGAAGCGTGCGTGGCGGCGCATCACCGAGAGCTAGCCGACGACGTATTTGGCTCCATCGTCCGCGGCGAAACGGTTCGCAACGTGGAGATCGACATTAGCAGCGCCCTAAATGGGCCTCCGATTGCGATTAGTTGGTCCGGGAAAGCGCTGGACGGCGCGCACATAACTACGGGCGTCTTGCTAGTGGGGCACGACTTGAGTGAGCTGCGCCGGGCCCAAGAGCAAGTTGTTCAATCCGAGCGACTAGCGGCCATTGGTCAAATGATAACTGGTTTGGCACACGAGAGTCGCAACGCATTTCAACGCAGCCAAGCGGCGCTGGAATTGCTCAATATCGAATGTGACGACCGACCGTCCGCGCGCCACTGGATCGAAAGAATTCAACGTGCTCAAGATCACTTGCATCGCTTGTATGAAGAAGTTCGTAGCTACGCAGTTCCAATTCGTCTTGATCGACGCGATCTCGACCCAATCGAAGTGTTGTTTGAGACATGGCGCAATCTGGAAATAACCTGGCATCCGAAGCGGCTCAAATTAAATTTCGATGGTAACAATACAAATATAATTCTCCACGCGGATAGCCATGCCCTCGAACGAATCTTTCGCAATTTGCTTGAGAATGCCATCGCGGCCAGCGAACCAGGATCGGAGATTTCAGTTGAATTCCGAGTGGCCTCATTGGCCAAGTGCCCCGTGGCAGAGTTCGTCATCACCGACTCTGGATCGGGTTTGTCCGATGCAGCTCGCGAACGAGCCTTCGAGCCGTTCTTTACGACGAAAACACAAGGCACCGGACTCGGTCTGCCGATCACGCGTCGACTGGTCGAAGCCCACGGCGGCCGTATCGATTTTGCGCCCAGCAGCGTTGGCGCTCGCGTAGTCTTTGCCTTGCCGTTGACCGCCATTCCACAGCGCAACAGTTTCTCGAGTGGTCGCTGGCATTAAATGCTGCTGCTCGATCCGAGCATTTTCGCTCACGCGAGTGCGAATACGCACACCTTCAGGTATTGAAAAAGCTAAAACTAAGAGGCAATCTGTTATTGGGCGAGCGGCAGATAGGAATTTACCAATACAAGCCCGAAGCGCAAGCGAGTGCCGAAACCACGCACGAGTCAATCCAGGCTCTCACTCGCTTGCGCATCGGGCTTGTATTGGTAAATTCCCACCTGCCAGACGTTTCTGAAGGATGACTGTCCATTGGAATGTTGTTTGCTCGTTTTTGTGCGCGGCACCGACTTGGTGGAGTCATTTCGAATGGTAGAGGTCGTTTGATGGCAAGCTCTCATCCCGAAATCGAATTGCTGATCGTTGACGATGAGGACGACTTTCGTGAAGCGGCGGAAAGTTACTTTCGCAAGCAAGGTTACCGAGTGACGGCCGCTCGAACAGCGCCCGAAGCACTAGCTAATTTACAATCGCGAGTCTTTCACGTCGCTGTTGTCGACCTTCATATGCCCGACATGAATGGGTTGGAGTTGCTCGGTAGGTTGCTGGAAGACGATGCGAATTTGCAAGTCATCCTGTTGACTGGCGGTGGATCGATCGAGACGGCCGTGGCAGCCATCAAACGCGGTGCCGCTGACTATCTGACCAAACCAATTCGCTTGAGCGAGTTAGATGTGCTGATCCAGCGGGCCTTTCAGTCTGGACAAATGGCCCGCGAAAATCAGAACCTCAAGCAAGTTATCAATCGCAATCGCCCTAAGGTCAAGATCATTGGCGAATCGCCTTTGATGCGCGAAGTATTTCGTTTGATTCAGAGAGTTTCTGATTCTGACAAACCGATCTTAATCGAAGGCGAGAGTGGAACTGGAAAAGAGTTGGTCGCGCGAGCAATTCACCAGACCAGTGCGCTGGCCGACAAACCGCTGGTGGTAATCAACTGTGCCGCGTTGCCGGAGGCGCTCTTGGAAAGCGAGCTATTCGGCCACGAGAAGGGTTCCTTCACCGGCGCCCACGTTACCAAGCCTGGACTGTTCGAAATCGCGGACGGTGGAACACTGTTTGTTGATGAACTCGGTGAATTAGCTCCAGCATTGCAAGCCAAAGTCTTGCGAGCCATTGAGGATGGAGTCATTCGCCGGGTTGGCTCGGTAAAAGAGCAGCGAGTTCATGTACGTATCTTGGCCGCCACCAATCGCGTCTTGGCAGATGAGGTAAAAGCCGGCAGATTTCGCGAGGACCTCTATTATCGAGTCAACGTATTGGCGATCAAGTTGCCGCCGCTGCGCGAGCGAGTAGGCGATGTCGCACTGCTGATCGAGAATTTTCTCGGACCAAATTGGACGTTGGAACCCGGCGTACTGACGTTGCTCGAACGCTACAGTTGGCCCGGGAATGTGCGTCAACTGTTCAATGCGCTCGAGCGCGCCAAAATCCTCTCCGAAGACGAGACGATTCGCTTAATCAATCTGCCGCCGGAGATCGTCAATGGCGATCGCAGCGTTCAAACACTGAGCGCCGGTTCGCAAGTTGATCTGGAAACGCTCAATCGTATGCACGTTGTGCAGACACTTAAACAACATGCAGGCAACAAGGCGCGCGCCGCACGGGCTTTGGGCATCGGCCGCCGTTCGTTATATCGATTGCTAGAGCGCTACGGCCTACACAGTGCGGAACCCGCAGAACTCGTCCAAGAGTTGGCTACTGTTCCGAACCAATCGCCCACCTAGAGCCGCAGGCCAATAGCCTGCTACGTCCGCGCCGCTAGATTCTGGATTTGGTTGAGCGCGGACTGGCTGTCCTTCATTTTACTGATGGTCTTTTCCATATTGTAAAATTGTAACAGCAGCCGATTGCGTTCTTTGCTTAAGCGTAAATCGAATGCCACAATCCGCGTGGAGTTTTGTTCGATTTGAGACTGCAGAGAGTTTGATTTACTGATCAACATACCTTTGCCGACTGCAGTCAGCGTATCGATGAGATCCTTAGCCTTTTTCGAGAACCCGTTTGTCGTGTCGGTAAAGAATCGTTGCACCGCAGCGGGGTCTCTTTCGAGCGCTTCGTTCAGCTTGGATTCATCGAATTCGAGTCTGCCATTTTCTCGGTAGTTGATGCCTAATTCTGCTGTCGAGCGAACGGTGCCTGCTCCGGTGATTCGTGTAGTAAACAACTTGCTGAACGAAAAGTCCACGCGCAACGCTTCGGTCGACCCGAACAACAGTCCGCCAGTTTTTTTCTTTTCATCGAACGCAGTCAACGCGGTTAGTTTGTCGCGGACCTTGTTGTACTGGTCGACCACTGCGCGAACTTTTTTACCAATTTCGCTCGTGTTTTTGCTGACCGTTACCGTCACGACACTCGAAGTGGTCTTGTTGACCGTCAATTCGAGTCCTTCGATGACATCCACAAATTTGTCGTTGTTCGACGACAATAAGACGCCGCCGCCGTTGGCATTACCACCGAGCGACAGGAGGGCATCTTGCGCAGCGGAAGTCTCTGTGAACCCAAGATTTAGTGCCGAGGAATCCACCGCGAAGCGACCGCGCAGGCCATTCGACACACTGTTCAGGGCGACGCGCACGCCACTGGAACCGAGGTTGATAATGTTCGCTCGAATACCTCCTTGTGCATCGTTCAACAGTTCGACCAAGTCATCCACTGTCGTGCTGGATGTTGTCGTGATAGTACGCTTCGTAGATCCGTCGATGCCCTTGGCGGGCGAGCCATCGACGGTTAGAACGCTTGAGTTTCCGAGAATTCCCAGTTGATTGGCTGTTTGGCCACCGCTAACTTCTTCGACGATCAGTGGGCCTGTTCCTCCAGCTCGATCGACCAGTAGCAGCCCATCGCCAGTCTCATTCACGCGAGCCTCCACATTGACGCTGAGCGCATTTATACTGTCGACAACATCTCCAATCGTTTTGGAAACAACTGGGGAAAAATTCAAAGTCGACTTGCTGCCGGTCGAGTCGGTGATCGTAAATGATCCAGAGCTAATCCCTTGACCGAAGTTATAGTCTGCCAAGCGAGTGCTTGAGTTTACCCATTGCAGATTGAGACTGCCGCCGGAAATCTTGTTGGTGGCGACGCTGCCGTTAATTTTCAGTTTCTCAGCAGTTTGTGTTGTGTCGTTAGTGGCCACTATCAAATTACCGCTGGTCGAGCCGGTCGTATCGACGATCGTGATGCCAGTGCGAGTATCATTTAACTGCGCAGCCACTCCGATACCCGCGCCATTGATCGCGCTAACGACTTCGTTTAACGTTTGTGCAGATGCGAAATTCACGGTTGCTGCCGCACCGCTCCGGTCGGTAAAGCGTACACTGCCCAATGTGCCCAACCCAGCACCACCGTTGAGACTCGATAGTAGCGCGCCGCTCAAGCCTGTTCGCAAGCGGTCACCGGTGATCGTTGCACCGCTCGCCGCATTGTCGAATCCAAGTTGTTTTGCTAGTGAGCCTGTAGGGCTGGCTACGGTGAAGGCTCCAGCGCCCGACGTGGAATCAACGACGCGCAGCGAATCTCCCGTTGGGCCGATGCTAACTGTGAACTTGCCAGCGCCAGCAGTATTGAGCGCCTCGACCAATTGACCGAGGCTGGCTTTGTCAGGATCCAATGTGGAAACGAAGTTTACGCTCGAACCATCGCGCAGAGAGAATCTAAGCGAGGCACCAGTTTCTGCAAACGAGATGCCGCGACCGTCCAGCAGCGATCGCAGCGATGTGCCATTGGACAGCGAGACGATGTCGGCTCCGCTAGCTGTATTGGAGTTGGTGTTAATGGAGCCAAGGCCCAAATCGGAGGCTGTGGTTGACGTGCCTACATCCGCGACCTTGAGATTGCTGGACGTAGAGCCGGTCAAATCGGTCAACACAAATCGGTCGCCGTCGATCTTAGCAGAGACTCTTATTTCGGTCGCGGAATTGATGGCTGTGACGACATCGCTGGCGGTTTTTGCGAAGCGAAGATCGATATTCTGTTGGTTACCAGCGCGATCGGTAATACTGATATAGCCGCGCGATATTCCTCGGCCACCATTGGCTAGATCGAGCTCTAATGAGCTATCGAGAAAACCGCCTGCATGGACAACCAATTGTCCTGCACCGACTTTTTCATCAATCGATGCGGCGTACGAACTGGTTGCTTGCTGTTGAGACGATTGGCGAATGGGAAAGAACTGATAAATCCCAGTCTTGGCGTTTCCGGTCTTGCGGACCGCGACTGCGTCAGCCTGGGAACTGGTCGCACCAGTTTGCGTGAATAAATCTGTTTTGCCAAGTTGGTCGGTCGACAGTTGAACTCCGATGACCAGCGCAGTCAATTCGGTAATGGCCACTTGCTGTGATTGCAGTTTGTTGGTACGCGCAACCAGGCTCCCCTTTGGCCGAGCCGATATCGCGAGCAGTTTGTCGACGGTCTCTTGAATTGGCAGTCCGGTAACAAGTCCGACACTTGATTGAATTCCAGACATGAAAGGCCTCTGCGTAAGAAATTCAGCAAGCTAGCAATTAGCTGTCTGATAGATAAATTCCGGTATCAATGAACATCGCCTGGAGCAGTTGCGCGACTTGAACGATTGTTCCGTCCAGAGCGCATGAATGCTGGCAAACGGACGGCTGGCGGCTCTCGTGCCAGTGAGAAAAGCAAAAACGTCGCATCAAGTTGGGACCTGATGCGACGTCGTTATATCCAATCTCAATCTCGGGCTATATTCAGCCCGCGACTGCTAGTTTATCGCAACAGTCCCAAGACGTTCTGCGGATTCTGGTTTGCAATCGACAGTACGGACGTACCGAATTGAACAAGAATCTGAGCGCGTGTGAGACGAGCGGATTCAGCGGCGAAGTCGGCGTCGCGAATGGAGCTTTCGGCTTCTTGCAGGTTCGCCACCGTATCGTTAAGCGAGACCAAGTTGCTTTCCAAGGTCGTTGCCTGGAACGCACCCAATCGACCGCGTAGGCCGGTGACTTGATTGATCGCTTCGTCAACGATATCGGCTGCTAGGCTGGGGTTGGTCGCCAAGGCAGCCAAACCGCCTTCACCCAATTCGTACAATCTACCGGCGACTCCACCCAAACGCGCGGAGTTTACACTGCCGATACCAATCCGAGCCTGTTGGTTGGCGACAACTTCTGGGCCTAGTTGGAACTTGGCACCACCACCGGTAATACCAAAGTTGATCGAACCGGTAAAGCCAGCGGTCAAGCTTAACGACAAGTCCAGCGTCGAGTTCGTAACCTTCAGCGAGTTACCGTCACCGCTGACATCGACGCCATTCAGTTTCGCAACGACATTCGTTCCCGTATCGCGTGTACGAATGCCAACCGCGCTGGTAAACGTACCAGTCGATTCTTCGTTGATGATTCGCAAGTCGACGCTGGCCTTGCTGCCATAGGTGGTCGACTGCAGCACGAGGGTATCATCGTCCGCCGAAGCTTCCACGCCAGTGGCGTCTTTGACCAGGTTAATCTGCGAAATCAACTGATCGATAGTTGTCCCGGCGCTGATCTGGAAGACCTGCGAGCCAATCTGGCTGCCTAGTTCGAACACAGCATCTTTGGTGATACCGCCGTCGGTCGCTTCGGTGATCGCCACATTTGTGAACTGATCGATCGTGGGATCGAACGAAGAATCTCCGGCCGAAGTACCAAGCGATGCAGAATATCCATCGAGTGTATCAATGGCTGTCTTAATTTGTGCCAGCGTCGTTGCGGTAGTGCTGCTGACGGTAATGGTGATATTTCCATCGTCGTCTACGGCCGCCGTGGGTGTCGTAACGCCGCTGGATTGATTGATGGTGATGGAACCGTTGTTCACCGCGCCCGATGGACCAGTGATATTGAGTATGTCATTACCTTGGTCAGTATCCGTTCCGCCGCTGAACGCAGCAGCAGATATATCGTCGGTACCGTTGGTGGCGAAAGCGCCGGCGGTGGCAATCGTCAGTGCAAAGTGATCATTAAAGTCGTCGATCGCCTCAATAGCTGTCTTGATAGCTCCCAACGTAGTGGCGGCCGCATTTGACACTTTGACCGACAAATTGTTGCCGCTGCGAGAGAATTCGACTAATTTATTAGTTCCACCGCTGAGCGCGACCGATGCGAGGTCATCCGAAGTGGTGGTGGATCGGAATGTCGCATCAGTACCCAAGTTGAAAACGAAGTCGCTGGAGAAAGTAGTGTCGGCTTCGATCGCGGTCTTAATAGCCGACAACTTGGTATTCGCGTTTCGATTAACGAGAATTGTCAACTTGCTGGTGCCCGAGTCGAAACTGACCTTCGTGTCGGCGTCTGCACCATCGATATCGCCGTCGAGCTCAAATGAGGTCGAGATATCGTCGGAGCCATCGTTGCGGAACAGTACGTTCTGAGCACCGTCGGCGATAATGAACTCAAAATCGTCCTTGAATTGTGCATCGGCCTCAAGTGCGGCCTTGATCGCGGACAAGCTTTGCGAGGTGGCGTCGTCGACTTTGATTGCTAACACGTTTGCGGCTACGGCTGCGGCATCGGCGGCTACCGTAGGAGCAGCGTCTTTGACAATCGTCACGCCAATCACGTTACCATCGACACCATCGTAAGCGCCACCTGCTTTCGCGCGAATCGTGAACGCACCCGTGAAGCCATTGACATCTTGGGCTTCGCTGGCAGCCTGAGCGGTCGCGGTGTTGCCGGCTTTGATGTCAAAGGTAACCGCATTGCCAAGTGTTCCAGCGAATTTCGTGCTGCTATTCTTGATGCCAATCGTGTAGTCACCCACCGTACCCGTACCAGCGACCTTAACAGCGCTAAGCGCATACGCGGTGGCGGCGGTTTCGCCACCCACGATGGACAGCTTCAGGTCGTTTCCAGCGGTACCGTCAAAGTCACCGCCGTTTTTCGCGGCAACCGTGAACTCGCCACCAGCGGTCGTGGTCAACTCGGCAGTCACTGCCTCGGCGCCTGCCGCTTTATTGCCAAGCGTAATCGAGCCAGTTCCAGCCACGCCTGCAGCAGGAATATCGGCGACTTCGATTTTGGCACGAGTGGCGGCGGAACTCACTTCCAGATCCAATGATACCGATCCCGCGACTCCCAAGTTCGCTTGATTGATTTGGAGATTGGTCAGTTTGCTGAAGTTGGTTCCCGAGCTGGTGATGAAGTCGAGGCTACCATCGAGTAGCTTACGACCTTGGAAAGTTGTGTTGGCTGCAATTCGATTGATGGCTTCCAGCGAGCTGTCAACTTGCAGTTGGTTAGCAGCGATTTCGTCGTCGCTTAGCGCACCGCTGTTGGCCGCTTCGACGACCAGACCGCGGATGTCGTTCAGCAACGAACTGACTTGGCCCAGGGCGCTGTCTGCGGTGGCGATAATCTGCGCCGATCGCTGAGTGTTGCTGATGGCTTTATTGATGCTAGTGATATCCGTACGCAACGCTTCGCTGGCGATCAAGCCTGCGGGATCGTCCTTGCCGGTGTTGATTCGCAGGCCCGTGCTCAACCGAGTGAGAGCGGTTTGCAAATCGCTGTTGGTTTTGTTCAGGCGGTTCTGAGCCACCAAAGAACTGACGTTAGTGTTAATTCTGGTCATCTAGTTTGTCCTCAGTGAGTGTACTCGTAAAAAATCTGTGGTACGTGATTTGTAGGCGAAGGAGGCACTAGCACGTTTCAGACGTCTATGAAACGCGACATCAACCTGACAACCACGTACGCCTTTTTGCTCATCCTCGACGCGTTCTGTGCTACGAAGCTACTGTTCCTTGCAACGATGAAAATCCAGTTCATCGCTGGTTTGGATGAGCATGTTGTTAGTACGAAGGGAGGTTGTGCCTCTATCTTCTTTGCCTTGACAACAGTAGCACTAGAAACCGTGCATGAGGATTGACGCCTGGGTAATTGTTTCCTTTTGTCGTGATTTGGACTCCCGCAGGATTTGTACGCTCGGCATATTCGCTACAACGCAAACCAGTTGGCTACCGGTCACCGGGGAAATCCTAAAAAACCTGCGAGTTAGTCACTTCACTTGGATTGCAAAAACGAATCGATGAATTGGTCACATTTAAAAAACGCGAACAGAACCGAAGTTCTGCTCGCGCGGAATACAACTGGGGGTGATTACCAAGATCGGAGATTATTGGCCCCGAGGGCCGAGCGAACGAGTTTCGTGAGGCTGGATGTGTCCCGCCTTTTGATTCTCGCGCTTAATCGCTTCATAGACTTCTTGACGATGGACAGGAATATCCTGCGGAGCTTCGATGCCCAATCGCACTTTGTCGCCACGAATATCGACGATGGTGATTACGACATCGTCGCCGATCATGATGCTCTCGTCTCTGTGTCGCGACAGCACCAACATGAAACGCTCCTTCTTTTTCCGATTTTCCTCGTTAGTCGGTACCTAATCCGTTCTCTCCTGCTCGGTCGCGGCAGTAGTTATCGGCCATTGCGTGTAGTATCGTCGAACCAACTTGCTAGCAACACTTGTCCGCTGCACATTCCTCTTAGAGCGAGCGTACGGGCTGCGCCATGTACTTTGTCGCTGGATCGATCAACATAATCGAATCTCTCGGCACCCTTGGACCATCCGTCGCATTCGGTGGCGAACTCATCTACCGGCATTTGATCGCAACGCGGCTGTGATTTTTCTAAGGCGAGCGGCAGATGGGAATTTACCAAGGCCTCAGCGAATACAAGCCCGATGCGCAAGCGAGTGCGTCAATCCTGGCATACACTCGCTTGCGCTTCGGGCTTGTATTGGTAAGAAACTATCTGCCGCTCGCCTAA
>SYJV01000471.1 GCA_005798335.1 Planctomycetaceae bacterium
ATTGCCATGGAGAGCGTTTGGTAGGACTGTTTGGCTGCGACTATTGCATCGTAGTTAGGTTTGTTGAAAATCTGGCCGCTGACTTCTACGCAAACCGGTCCAGAATACTGATATTGTCGCAGCAATGAAAAATATTTGACATAGTCGGTTCGGCCTTGTCCTGGCAAAAGAAACTGGAATTTGGCAGCGTCGCCCATGCTGTCTTTCACATGGATAAACTTGGTACGAGCAATCAGAGACTTGAGCGTTTCGTCCAACGAAAGACCACGCAGTTCAAAATGGCTGTAATCGTAAGCCGCGTGAATCGAGGGTGACTTGACTTCGTTTAACAACCACAGCAGTCGCTCAGGCGAATTTACAGCGCTTCCCACATGTGACTTTAGAGCAATACTGGTACGCGATTGTTCGGCCGCGCGCGCCCAATCTGCAAGTTCGTCGGCCATGCCAGACTTTTGCTCGTCCCATTTCGCAGGGCTGCCGCCCAAGATTGTCTCGAGTATCGGTGGATTTTCGGGGACTAGATCATGAGCGACTTGACTAGCGGCGCGGATGATTTGCAAGTTTTGTGCATGGGCACTGGAATCCGCAGTCAAACTTAAATGCACCATCAGACATGGCAAGGCAAGTTTCAGTTCACGCAACAGCGCTGACGCAGTTCGTCGAGCGTCTTGACTGAATACGGCCGGCTCCGTGACGTATCCGGAATTCATCGCTAGTTCAACATGCGAGTAACCGATTTGCGCGCAAGTTCGCAGAGCCACATCGAGTGGCAGAGTCTTCATGCCATACAAACTGAATCCTAAACTGGGTCGCTTGTCAGTTTCAGATGCAACCAATTCGACCCACGGCAGAACCACGGCTCCAGCCGCGACCGACTGAAAAAAAATGCGACGAGAAATCATTTGCTGACCTCTCCACTGTTGGATTTCGAACTGAACTTGGACCGCAGGCCCACAGTATTCACAGACATTATGCGATAGGTATGAACTATGCCGGATTGGGCTCGCGCGTCTGTAAAACGCAGCGGAACAAGTGGCTGAGTGGGCGTGTCACTGTACTGGAGGTTCTGGAAAATCGGCCTGCCGAATGGATTTTTGCCTTGTTCCGGGACGGTTGCCACGATTTCGCCATCGCGCTCGACGATGAAACTGGCTAACCCGCTCTCCAAATCCGCCTCAGCGTCCCAGCTCAGTTCATTCCCATGCAATCGAACGTTGGTGGGTTCTGGCGGCGGCGTCGAATCGGATATTTCGGTGTCCGTGACATATTGCATCCACGCCTGCGCCATTGTTTCGTTGGGCAGCCATCCGGCGGCCAGCGGATTGCCTTGGTACTTTCCGATGGGCGCCGCCTGATTGCCAGTTGGATCTGCCAGCCAAACTTGATCTGTCGGCATTTCACGCAGCGGCTGTCCAACCGTTTGAGGCAATCGTGCGCTCAAACAGTGGTCGAGCCACGGTATCGCAAAATAGCGTTGGTTGCCACATTCGTGGGCTGTTATCGGATCAACTGCTACTCCGATCAAGCCACCTTTGGCGCGCACTGTGTTGAAGAAAGTTTCGTTAGCTGGCCAGACACCCGCGAACCGACCGTCCTTGACGCTGACGCCTTCTTTGGTTCCAAGATTACACATGACCGGAACCTTCAGGGCCGCGTCCGGTACGGAATGTACTTTGATCGAGGCTCGCTGTGTATCGGGTTTCAACAGCGGCACGCCGGAACGCAACCAGGCCGCGGCAACTCTCTCAGGATGCAACAAAACCATCCCGCCCGCCCAGTGCCCGCCGCCGCTGTGACCCCAAAGCGCCCAAGGAGCGCTGGCAAGTTCTGAATGTCCTGACAGCTTACCTAGATCAGCCAGGCATTTTTGAAATGCTGCGTCAGAACCATTGCGCGGATCGCACCACATTTGACAATCGGCACCCTCGGGTTGTTCGTACGCAGGTGCCAGCAGCGCACAACCGTGTTTCTTTGCCAGCGCTTGCCAATGCAGGTCGAATGTACCGGTCAGCCCAGATTTGCAAGAGCCTTCGCCGCAACCATGCTGGTGCACAATAACGCCTCTAAGCTGCTTCACATTTTCTGGAATCCACACATTGTAATTGACCGCATACGCAAGCTGCCCAGCGTGTGTCGACCCTTCATAGCGAACGCGATAGTAAGGCGGATTTGCGGAAGGAAAAATATCGTAGGGAGCTTTCTGAGCTGGCAGCAACGAAGCGAACCCAACAACGAGAATTGCCAGGGTTAGACGGTTGTAGACATGGCGAAGCATAATGTACCTCTTAAACCAAACGCCACCTGTGGATCGGCGGTCACACTCGTTCGACCCACTGTTCGACCCACTGGTTCTGCGCTTGCTGAATCTCTCTCAATATTAGGACGGCTACGACGCACAAAGGAATATCCAGAATATTGCTGCAAATTTCCACAACGGTGGCGCTCTGCAGAGCAGGAATTGTTTCGGCGCTATTGCCTATCCGGCTGGCTAACCGGCCAAATATGCTGGAAACAATCCACAGCGTCCACCAGACACCGACCAAGGTGCTTTTGGATATCAACTCCCAATTACCAGGTGATTTACTGGCTTGCCACAATTCCTGCATGGCTTGGTAAGGCCGGAACAAATTCATGATCGGTACGAAAAAATAACCAACTGCCCAATTTGGAGAAATGGTCAACTCTTGCGCACCAAACCATCGCACGTTGTGATGGGATCGATTAATCCAAGTGCAAAAGCAAATACCGGTGACCAAATAGCACACAAACGCAATGATGCTGATCGCTGACTGTCGAAAGTCATTTTGCTCCGCCAGCAATGGATCAACGGGCGTTTGGCTGATAAGGTTCAGTTGCATCACTCCGGAACCGATCGCAACCAAGCCGATGAATCCGTTGGCAGCCAGCATGAAGCAAACAAACTGCATAAGTGTCTGAGTGGGGTACTTGAAATCATGCCGCATGTCCCCAGGCGCTGTTGGATCCAACGCCATCTTGGGAAGGCCAACCACCGGTGGTGCGTAAGGATTGACGGCAGGCGGAACCTGAGGATCGTCGGACGGATCTGAGTACTGCATGAGTAGCTTTTTCGATTCCGATATCGCTGATCTGGGGCGAGACGCAGCGCGAGATTCTACAACTATGTCTTGGCCAGGAACAGCGCTGCGAGCAAAGAAATGGCCCACTATTTTTCCATCGCGAAGCTCATTTTCAAGACCGTACACTTGATCTTCCCGCAGATGTTTATTTTGAATCAATTGGATTACCATGGAAAACCGGTGGTGGAAGGCTAGGAACCGAGCCAGCGTACCTGCAGTTCCTCGCAAAGGGAACCTGACAGTTAGTTCTTGAACGATCCTAGATGGACAGCGCCACTTTCATTTGCAGTGGAAAGAACAAGTCGTTGCAGCGAAATCGTTTAACCCGCAGCCGCTAGGCGTTCGATGCGTTGGTTTGTGCGGTAGTCTTAGTCGCTGTCAAGCCCTGTTTTTCTTGGTCAACAGGGACTGGGAATGCGTCGGATGGGGGCACGCCAAAACGAAGGATTTCTGGTAGAATCCTGCCAGCCGCTGGACGATCCCGTTCGTGTCGCTGGTAAGTATTTTGCTGTGCATTTCCTCACTAAGGAGCCGAGCCAAGCTCGGTATTTGCAACGGATGAACGCTGATAACTCCTCTCCTGCCTCCCCTGATGAAAATGAAGGATTCTCGCTGGACCGCTCCAATTATTCGGCTGAAGATCTAAAACATCTCAGCGACTTGGAACATGTTCGCGAACGGCCGGCGATGTATATCGGCGATACCGATATCAAGGGCTTGCATCACTTAGTCTACGAAGTCGTCGATAACTCGATGGACGAAGCGATGGCAGGATTCGCCAAGGCAATTTCCGTTACGATCAATACCGAGGGCTCGGTTACAGTCGAGGATGATGGGCGCGGCATTCCTCCAGCGCGGCACGCCCAACTGTCAGAGCAACTTGGGCGAGATGTCAGCACACTCGAGGGTGTCATGACCGTGCTCAAGTTCGGCGGCAAGTTTGAAAAGAAGGCTTATCAGACGTCCAGCGGTCTGCATGGCGTCGGTGTCACGGTGGTCAACTTTCTATCGCAGTGGTGCGAAGTCGAAGTTTACCGCGAAGGACACGTTTGGACTCAAGCGTACGAACGCGGCGTAGCGACTGGACCAGTCAAACAAGGCAGCCCAACCAAACGTCACGGTACGAAAACGATCTTCAAGCCCGATGGCGCCATTTTCCCAACGACTAAGTTCAGTTTCGATACTCTGTATCGGCGCATGCAGGAATTAGCATTCCTCAACAGCGGAATTCGCATCAAATTCCTGGATCAACGCAACAACGAAGGAGACGAGTTCTACTACGAACGCGGCATTATTCAATTCGTCGAGTATCTTAATCGTGCCAGCGATGCCGTTCATCCTGATGTGATTTTGATTGACGGTGAAGCGGATAATGTCGGTTTCAAAATCGCCTTGCAATATTCAACTGAATACACCGAAAACCTGCAGTCGTACGTTAATAATGTCCACACCATCGAAGGCGGAACTCACGTATCGGGCTTCCGGGCCGCGCTCACGCGCACGATTAACAACTATGGCAAGAAAGAGAACTTGTTCAAGGATCTCACGCCGACCGGCGACGATGTCCGCGAGGGTCTGACTGCGGTAATCAGTCTGCGAGTTCCCAATCCGCAATTCGGTGGCCAAACGAAGACCAAGTTGGGTAATATCGAGATCGAAGGGCTCATCAACACGGCCGTTGGTGAAGCTATGCAAAAGTACCTCGAGGAGAATCCTCGCAACGCCAAACTGATCGTTAAGAAAGGGCTGTTGGCAGCCGAGGCACGTGAAGCCGCTAAGAAGGCTAAAGATCTGCTGAGAAAACGCAAGGACGCTCTCAGCGGTGGCGGGCTGCCGGGCAAGCTGCGGGATTGTATCAGCAACAAGATGGAGGAGTGCGAACTGTACTTGGTCGAAGGTGATTCGGCAGGTGGCAGTGCCGAAGGCGGTCGTTTTCGAGACTATCAAGCCATTCTCCCGCTCCGCGGTAAGATCATCAACGCCTACAAGAGCCGCGAAGACAAAGTGCTGGCAAACGAAGAAGTGCAGAGCATGATTCAAGCGATCGGCAGTGGCATTGGTGCCGATCAAGACATCGCTAAACGACGGTACAACAAAGTCATTATCATGACCGACGCCGACGTCGATGGATCGCACATTCGTACGCTACTACTGTGTTTCTTTTATCGTCAGATGTATCAACTGGTCGCGTGCGGGCACGTCTATCTGGCCCAGCCGCCGCTATTCCGAGTTCTTCGCGGCAAGAAGGAACGCTACTACGTTCAGTCCGAAGATGAAATGAAAAAGCAATTAACAGAAAAAGGACTTTCGGACAGTTGGTTACTGACCGAAGATGGCCGGCGCATTGAAGGGACCAAAATGCGCGAGCTATGTAATTCGCTGGCCAATATGGAAGACTCTCTGGTCGCCCTAGAACGTCGAGGTATCAGCCTAAAGTTACACGCCGCCAGAATGGAAACCTCGCCGCCGCGCATGCCCATGTTTCATCTGACCGTCGCCAATCACAGCGAATGGTTTTTCAGCCGAGATCAAGTCGACAAATACTTGATGGAGAAAGGACTGTCGCTCGATGCGACTCCGACGGCCGAAGTCGGCAATGGTTCGGATGCAGCCCAATCGACAAGTGACAACGTCGGCGCTAGCAAGAACGTTACTACAGCAGTAGGCGGTGACAATGTTCCGAAAGTTCGAGTAGCGGTGCATTTGGTGGAACTGCACGAAGTGCGCAGTATCAACTCCGGGCTGAAGGATTTGGAGTCGCATGGATTCAGTATTCAAGATCTCATTCCACAAGAGCGAACTGGCATGACGGAGCCAAAATTTCACCTTCACCGCGAGGAGAATTCCATCGGAATCGAAGACCTGCGTGCGCTCTTGGCGGCCATTCGAGCTGCTGGCGAGAAAGGCCTGCAAGTCACTCGCTTCAAAGGCTTGGGCGAAATGAATCCAGAAGAGCTGCGCGAGACAACGCTCGATCGTGCAAATCGTACATTGATCAAAGTAACGCTGGCCGACGCGGCTGCCGCAGACGAAATGTTCCGCGTCTTGATGGGCGACAAAGTCGAACCGCGCCGACACTTTATCGAGAAACATGCATTGGACGTGCGAAATCTGGACGTCTAGTAAACGCCTAGATGTATCCCGGATTTTCGTTACCGAGCGAGGGAAGGACCGCTACGTCGTCGTAGCACATCCCGATTTCCACGACTGGTGGCTGCACTGCGACGGGCAACTCTACTGCCTAGGTGGTTCGGTGATGGATGCGGCGTTAAAATCCGATTTCGCGATAGGCAAGATCGATCCAACGCCTAAAAATCTGACGATTGTTGATGACCTTGTGACTTCAGGGACGGAGTTGGTCCTGACGCGCGTCGTAACTGATTGTGAAGCAATTCTTGGACCCCTATTTTCTGCCTAGGCGAGCGGCAGATGGGAATTTACCTATACAAGCC
>SYJV01000472.1 GCA_005798335.1 Planctomycetaceae bacterium
CGCCTAGCGGCTGCGGGTTAAACGATTTCGCTGCAACGACTTGTTCTTTCCACTGCAAATGAAAGTGGCGCTGTCCATTTAAGCGCCAACTTGCGTCTTGAAGACGCTGAGACACAGAGTAGATGAGGACAACGAATCCAGAATCGATTGGGTGGGAGTACTCCGTGGCTTTGTGACCTCCATTAAAGTAGTAGATGATACTTTTTCGTTATCGGTGAGTAGAACGGGACTTCCTCATCAGCAGGTCATAGTGTAAAAGAATCCTCAACAGTATGGCCAGCTATCACTTTCCGAGTTAGTTAGTACTACAGCGCGATTTGGTAGGATCGTCGCCTTTCGCTCCGCGAAAGGTTCCTTTTGCGGAGCAAAAGGCGACTATGTCGCGCTGTAGTATTAGTTAGTTATTGACAAACTTCGTGACTGCGAACGGGTTCGGCCAATTGCTGACGAAATTGACCATTCCGCTTTTTTATTCCTAAGCCACTTGAAAATTATGTCTACCGCGATTGCAGTCGAACCCTATTTTCAACAGTTATTTGCCGAGCGAATTGGAGGAGCGAATTACGGTAAGGATACTGAGATCTACAAGTTTGAGAAAATCAAACGGGCCAAACGCAAGGCTCTAGCTGATTATCCAGACCGGACGCTGGTGGATTTTGGGATCGGTGAGAATGACAGCATGGCTGACGAGGCAGTACGCCGTCAAATGGCCATCGAAATCAATCGGCTCGAAAATCGCGGATATGCGGATAATGGCATCGCCGAATTCAAACAAGCGGTCGCGCGATTCATGGATCGCCAGTTTGGAGTTACACTCGATCCGGTAACCCAAGTCAATCACTGTATCGGAAGTAAAACTGCATTAGCAATATTACCGGCGTGCTTTATCAATCCGGGCGACATTACCATGATGACCGTGCCGGGCTACCCGGTGGCTGGTACGCATACAAAATACTATGGTGGATCGGTATATCGGTTACCGCTTCGCAAAGAGAATGATTTTTTCCCCGACTGGGCCAGTATTCCAGGCGATGTTTGGCAGCGCACGAAAATGGTTGTGCTGAATTACCCTAACAGTCCAACCGGACGCGTTGCTGACGAAGATTTCTATCGACAAGTCATCGAGCTTGCCCAACGGCACGAGTTTATTGTCGTGCAAGATGCTGCCCACGTATTGCTCAGCTACGACGACAAACCGCTGAGTTTCCTGTCCGTACCGGGCGCAAGTGACGTTGGTGTCGAAGTGCATTCACTCAGCAAGGGCTTTGACATGATCGGTTGGCGCATTGGCTGGGTGTGTGGTAACGCAAAATTAGTGCAGGCGTTTGCCGACGTTAAAGACAATTGTGACAGTGGGCAATTTGCAGCGATTCAGCGCGCCGCAGTCACTGCATTGGATGATGATTCGATTCCTAATCGCATTCGTGCCAAGTACCGCCGACGCTTGGAAAAGCTAGTGCGAACACTTAACAAGTGCGGTTTTAAATGCCAAATGCCCGGCGGCACTTATTTCCTGTACGCTCCAGCACCCAAGGGAATTGCGGGTGGCGAACGTTTTATGAACGCAGAGCAAGCCAGCCAATACCTGATCACCGAAAAATCCATAGTGACCGTACCATGGGACGACGCCGGACCATTTCTGCGTTTCTCGGTTACTTACTTGGCCAATGATGAGGCCGCAGAAGATGCGCTGATGGCGGAAACCGAAAAACGTTTGGCAGCGCTCGCTTTGGAATTCTGAGTCGCATCGACGCGAGCGCATCCAGTCAGAGCAACTACGGTTGTGGCTTGCCCCCACGCAGTGGCCAGCGGCCCGGCGGTTATCCAAGCCAGCTTTTGCAGGAGATTGCCCTGCGGAGTAGCAAGGACAACCATTCCACCTAATCCCACCAATAAAGTCGCTACCAGCAGCAGTCGCTCCGCAGTCCAACAGTCGCACGCAATCCAATACATCGCAACCCAACTGGCCATGATTCCCGCCAAGAAAACCAGCACAACTTCGTGCACCGGAGCGCCGCCATTGGCGAATCGTGTCGCTGCCGAAAATGTGCATATACTCCAAGCAGTGATGAGACACATATCCCAAATAGACCATTGCAACCAGCGACTACTTGCACTCGATTGTCCATCGCTTGGGGTTGGAATTCGGTAACACGATGCCGTTATCCGGCTGGCTAGCCAGCCGAAGCCTGTAACCCAGGTTGCTATCAGCAAGCACTCTCCTCGGCTCAAGTCGGTCATGTTGCGAATCGATTGATGCACGACAACAGCTAGCGCACATGCCGCCACCGCCCCCCCTGCCCTGCCCTGCCCTATCGTTCCCATTGCAGCGCCAAGAACATACAGCACGCCTAGTCCTATACCTACGGCAGTTGGCTGAAACCACGCCGCCGGCGATATGCATGCAGCAACCACCAGCACAAGGATGCTCGCTGCAAGTATCGCGGCTGTTAGCGGACCCAAGCAGAAAATACTTGGTGATCGGGATGAGAATTCAGGAATCAACGGAGTTCGACTCGCAGCGGAATTGCCATAGATAAATCGCCGTGAGTGAGTTATCCGATAACATCAGTTCGGCGAATGTTCAAGCTTGTCTAGATTCCATTGTAATTGGCTCGGTCGAACAGCAAGTTCATTTATAGAGTTGCGGGCGCAATATGGGTGGAGATTGCGCCGAATTGCACCGCCCTCGCGGCCCACAACGATACGACATCTTACTTCGAAAGATCGAATTCAAAATGATTGTCCTGTCCAGCGACAATTTCCACTTTAAGTGCAGGATTCGCTGAATCGCGATATTTTTGCGACCATGGACCGCGTGGCGGCGACTTCTGCTGACCCATGTCATCGACTGGAATTGGTTTGTCAGGAGGCCAGCTCTCGGTAACGGTAACATTGTGCGAGCCGACAACCGCTCCATTGCCAGTCAAGCCCGCGGTAACGACTTTGGTAAATTTCCCTTCGGCATCAGTTTGCCCAATGCCAATACTGCCGCCTGAATCGTCGTGAGGTATAAAAGTCACTTTGGCAAACGGTACCGGTTTGCCTTTATATGAGACAACACCGTCGACCGGTGCAGTCGCGGGTCCTGCTTGCGAACAACCAATTACACCGGAAACCAGGATCATGATAATGGGAATCACTCGCGGCACAGTAATGCTCCAGAAATGTCATCCGGAGGGCGTTAGCCCATCGGTCATGGAAACTTCGGTAAGAAAAAGCGAGGCGCGCGTCATATCGCCAACCGGAGGTTAACGCCTTGCGGGCAAAAAAACCGACGCTGTCCAACTAAGCGAATTGGCGGACCTAATGACTTGGCCAATACCCGATCAGAATTCTGCCACGACTTCACCGCCTTGGATGGTCGCCAAATTCCGATAGGTAGCTAAGTCGATGTTTTGGGAAATGAAATGGACGGACGCGTCGCACAAGGCAAACTGCGAACCGCCAACGTGCAAGCTGCTGAAACCCTGTTGGTTTGGCCAATCGTTCCAGCAAGCTTCCCAGCCTGCAACGAGCGACCTGCCGATTCCACCTGCACATTCAGCGCGGCGATTGATGGGGAAGGCTGCGGTCGCTAATACTCCGTTGAACCAGAACCAGGAAGACAACGCGTTTTGGCTGAACGAAGATTCGCCCAGCATCAATGAATTGCTCGTGCCATCGGTGATATCTCGCATACGAGTAGGGATGCCTTGGAAGTCATTGCCGCGCCCCATAAACCCGGTCGGGCACCGGAAGGGATATTGAGCCTTGACGTCGGCCGGCAAAGTTGCATAGTCGCCACAAAATCGACTTCGGCCCCATGAGCCCGTGGTTACTTGAATGCTCCCGTAGTCCCAATTCGCACCTAGCACGGCTTTGTAGTTCGTGATGCCAATCTTGACGTTGCCTGTCGCGCCAGCGAAGTTGATTTGTCTTGAACCCAGCGCGACGCCACCGACAGCCGGCGAAGTGTCCGACGGACACTGCAGAAAGGACAGTCCTCTGCCCAATAACCACGCGTTGCTTCCTTCGCGAGGATTGGTGATATCGGGACCAGTGCGCGGGTCCGCTTGAAATCCGTTCACTCCGGTATTCCAGCTAAAATTATGGCTCCATTGATTGTACAAATTCGATTGCTCCATCATTGGCAGAAATCCAAGTATCCAGCTTACTTGAGTCAGAGGCTGATTGGCGATCGCGTTGATCCGATACTGAATGGGAAACGCTTTATAAATATCGTGGTAGTTATGCATGGCCAACCCCAGTTGTTTGAGGTTGTTACTGCACTGCATCCTTCGCGCAGCTTCGCGAGCCGCCTGGACCGCCGGCAGCAAGAGTCCAACCAGCACGCCGATGATCGCGATGACCACCAGCAATTCGACCAACGTGAAACCACCACATTTTCTTTTCATGGCAACAACTCTAACAACTTTCTTGGCGAGGAACGCCAGAAAAAAAATTCGACGCGTGCCGACGCTTGACCCGCCGCTATCGTAGAGCACTCATTGGTCGCTTGTAATTTTTGGGTTTTGGCCAGTTTCTTCTTCATGGAGTGCAGCTATGAAAAAACTTGGCCTATGCTCGAAATTGCCCGGAGTAACCGCCAAATAAAAGCAACACCCCGGGCTGGAACTCCTGGCTGCGCGTCAGCGATGAAAATTCTAGAAATCCTGCACGCTGATCTGCCCCACCACGCCCGGAGATTTCCGCCGGGCAATCAAATAAGCATAGAGCTTCTCGTAATCTCGCAACGCCGCCTGCCCCTGAGCCGAAGACTTGTCGCTGCGGATGCCGACTGTAGCACACCCTGCAGAGATCGTTCCAGGGTGGATGTACCGATCTCTGGAGTCCGGGGCCGCAATCCGGAACCAAGTCATCGCGTGTCCGGCGAACGACTGATAACCACGGCCGAGGTCGTGAGGAAAGTCGGGCATTTCAATGTCCCACTGCCCCGCCGGAACCTTGTTCGACGGGTTGGTGAAAGTTGCCAAGCCACCAGATACACCACCGCCGTTCACGGGCTTTACCGCCGGCCCACCTTGCCAAGCCAGGACGTTGCTGCGAAGGTAGAATGTGACAACGGCTCTGGCATCGTGCCGCCGTTCAGCCAGAAAGCCGGTTTTCACGCTCGCTCCCTTGTTGGCGTGCGGACCTTCCTGGATCGTGATGACATCGCGACCGCCGAAGGATTTGTGAAATTTGACGTGGCAGTATTCCGGAATACTGACCTCGGGTCCTGTGTCGAGGCGCAGCAGTAGCCAGCCACTGGCGAGGGACTTGACCATCATCTCTTTGTCGGGCATGGGGAACCTCCCGTTGAGTCGATTCGCAGCATTACGAATGCCAAAACTTCTGCGGCCGAACTAGTTTGATAGGCCACCTTCTGTTCCAAGCAAAACAGTACCTGATAAAGTTGTTACTTGCGTTCCCACGCATTTTGCAGGCGACGGACGCCGATATCTGAAAAAGAGTTCCCTGGCCCAATCGTGTCGTTGAATTTTCGATTCAATGGGATCTGAAGAACAGCTCCAAAAAGCCACAAATAGTATTGCTTGTTTGTCTCGGCTTGCGTCCCCGATACAAGACGAATGGTCCCAGTCGACAATAGGAACGGAGCTTCATACGTTGCATATGTTCCTTCGCGATCCTTCGCTGCGAGCCATTGCGATACTTGTGTTGTACCGTATCTTTGAGTCATTTTTGCCCCCGCAAGCCAGATAGCAACAAGCAGCGGTAGCACGAGCAATAATCTAATTGAAAATCTAAATCTGCTTCTCATGTAAGGACCTTCGAATCGCGCTACACTCGGATAACGTATTGCAAACTATCCGGTTGTGCGCAATTGGATAGTTTTTGCGGCGTCGATCACAAGTTGGGCCGAGTCTAGTTTGCTAGCAAAACTATAGTGGTCTTTTTGTTGTAAATTGCTGTTCGTAAAAATCCAGCCAGAGGCTCCAATAGAGTGAGTGTATAAAATTCATTCCAAGGAGCCTCAAGCATGGACTGCACGCATTCTACCACTGGCAAAGCTTCGTCGAAACAATACTCCTGGGACGCGACGAGATTTCC
>SYJV01000473.1 GCA_005798335.1 Planctomycetaceae bacterium
AGTCAGCTTCTCGATCTGCGCCGCTTGTGCGGCGGCCAACTCTCGAAGCTCCCGAATCGTTTCGTCTCTATTGTCCATACGCGAACAATAGAAAATCAACTAAATTAATGCACTATCAATTTCGTACCGTGAACGGTTACTTTTTTACTAACATACAGCCCTTGAGGCTGGAAAGTGAGAATTAAATCAAAACCGTAAGAACCCCGACGCCATCGTGAGTTCCCAGGAAGCGTGGCGCATGTTCTGTCAGTGAGGCGCAATTTCGGCAGGAGCCTCACTCGCCTCACTCTCCCTCCTGCCGCTCGCCTAACTGTAGGTTTCGAGGCCGGTCAGAGTAGTGGTTGCGTGTGCAAACCGATCGGTTTCGATACCTAATCGCTGGAGGAGGCTAACGTAGAGATTGCACAGCGGCGGTGGGTTGAGTGGATCGAACGCCAGATGCTGGCCATGACGAAAACCGCCGCCGGCGAGCAACACGGGAAGATTGCGTACGGAATGACTGCTGGCGTCGCCTAGGTTGCTGCCCAGGAAGACCGAAGTATTGGCTAGCAAGTCGGACTCACCCTCGCGATTCGACTTGAGCTTGGAAAGGAAATCGCGAAACGTCTTGATGGTTTCGATCTCGATCAACTTGAGTTGGCTTAACTTGCCAGGGTCCTTGCCGTGATGCGATAGGTCGTGATGCCCCAAGCTCACTCCTGGAATGGGCGGCGCGTTGGTCGAACCCGCGAGCATGATTGTTACCAACCGGGTTGAATCAGTTTGCAGTGCGAGATGTGTTAGATCAAACATTAATCGCGCGCGGCCGATCAGGTCCGATGCGTTGGCAATATCGGTGGGTGGTGCGACGTCCACCTTAGGTTTAGGCGTCTTACACCACACCTCTTCGCTGGCCATCCGTTTCTCCAAATCTCGGACGCTGGTCAAGTACTCGTCCAACTTGTTGACATCATCGGAGCCGAGTTCACTGCGGAGCGATCGAGCTTGTTCTCCCAAACTGTCTAGAATGCTTAGGCCCTCGCCCAAGCGCTTGACCTGAGATTGGACGTCAGCCGTGTTGCCATCCAAGAAAAGTCGAGCAAAAACGCGCGACGGAGAGTTGTCGGCGGGAATCTGCGCGCCCGTTCCAGTCCAAGACAGGCCAAGCCCTTCACCAGACAAGATGAGACTCGGGAATCGCGTTTGGCCACCGATAAACATCGCCGCATATTGATCTAGCGAAATTGAATTTCGGAATCCAGGTCGTCCAGCTCCGGGCGCGCCCGTCAAGAAACTGGCAGTTGCTTGATGAGCAAATCCCGGGCTGCCACCCGTGTGCGCTAAACCAGAGATTACCGTAAAGTCGTTGCGAAGTTCTTGCAGCAGCTCCAAATAAGCCGACGGCTTGTAATCTATTCCCGCACTTTCTGGAAAGAAATTCGGCACATGAAAGCCCAACGGTGCACAAATGCAGACCAATCTTCGCCTAGGAGAAGTCTGCTCACCAGATAACGAGAAAGCGTCAAGCGATGGCAAAACAAGCGAAACACCTGCGGCCTTCAGCAACCTACGACGATGAAGTTTCATGTTTACGACCTTCAATAATGGCACGGCGCAGGACGAGTAGGCTCGACCTACTTGCCCAGAAATATTCGACTTTGAACGATTTCGTGGATCAGAGTTCGAAATCCGTATTGCTTTTCACTTACACGTTGGACGATCGAGCGAATGTCTGGGCGGTCTGTCAAGGTCGGAGCAGACCCGAGAGCATAGGTCAACAATTTTTCGGCGAGCGCTCGCGTCAGTTGGTTTTTGTCTGCCAAAAGCAGTTGTTTGTACTCGGTGATGTCTTTAAAACGTCGACCATCCAAAAGTACATCCGAAGAATCAACTGATGGACCAGCCAAGTAACGCCTCTTTCGCCCTTGCTCAACGATTGGTTCCCCGACACCAATGCTGCGATAGCGATCGCGCCAGCCACCGATGACGTCGAAATTCTCCAGCGCGAATCCGGGCGGGTCGATCAGCGCATGGCAACTGGCGCATTCGGATCGCTCGCGATGTTTGGCCAACTGCTCGCGGATTGTCGTTGCGCCACGAATGTCAGGCTCAACGGCTTCGACATCGACTCTAGGTTTCGGCGGCGGCGTGCCGAGAATGCGATCCAACACCCAGGCGCCACGCAGTATCGGAGAAGTCGTAGTTCCATTGGCCGTCACTTTCAAGACGCTAGCCATCGTCAACACTCCACCTCGTCGACTTTCAGGCGCTAGCTGTACTTTGCGAAAGGCCATGCCTTCGACGCCCGGGATTCCGTAATGCTTGGCCAACCGACCATTGAGCATCGCGAACTCCGACGACACAAAGTTCGTCAAGCTGAGGTTGTTTTTTAACAGTTCGTCGAAAAACAAAAACGTCTCTTTGACGCTCGACACTTTGAGAACGTCGTCGTACTCGGGGTAGAGCATCGCATCGGGCATAGTTGAATCGATCGCGCGCAACGCTAGCCACTGGCCACAGAAATTCTCAGTAAACGCGGCTGCTTTGGGGTCGTTCAGCATACGTTCCACTTGCCCGCGAAGCACCTCGGGCTCGCGCAAGCTCCCTCTCTCCGCAATCGCAAACAATTCTCTATCCGGCATCGAGCTCCAAAGAAAATAGGACAATCGCGAAGCCATCGCATAGTCGTCGAGCCGCCCCGTCGGTTCGTGTAAGAAGAGAAATTGAGGCGACATCAATACCGAACGCAGGCCAACTCGCACGGCAGCCTCGAATGATGCTTGCTGATCCAGTTTCTCATTGACCCTGGCCAAGAACGGTTTTATGTCAGCTTCGGCAACCGGCCGCCGAAATGCGCGACGCGCAAAATCGAGCAAACATTGCTGTGCGGCGGTACGTATCCCTTGAGGATCGACATCTTGTCGCCGCTCTTCTAACCGCTCATTGCGGTCGAAGCCCTTGCCGGCAGCGGTTCGCAAATCGCTAAACAAAGCGCGACGACTCTCTGGCGGCCAAGTTTCGATAAGCGGGCCGTCGATATCAACCCATTGAACAACCAACCCCGGACCTTCAAACTTATCGGCCCCGACTCGCTCGACTTCTGGTGGAATCGCCCCCAACCCATCGGCGATAATGCGAATCGTCTGATTTGGATCGAGTGATTCGGTGAATTCGACGACCGTGGGTGTCTTAGCCGGAAAGTCGAAATAGCCAATCAGAGTTTGCTGAGCCGCGGCGTTCATGGGACCGACCATCACATGAAACGTTACGGGCTTTTCGGTCTGGTAACCGTAACCAGAAATACGAAAGCGATACTTGCCGCGCTCGCGAGTTTGAAATTGCCACAACGTGACTTGAATATTCGCGGATACCCACGAGCTAAAAATTGCGACGCCATCGTCGATATGTCGATACACACTCCCAGTCGACTTGACTGTGCGTTCATTCTTGATGTCAAAACGTCGGCTGAGCGTCCGCGGTTTTGGCCCAGCAGCGATTGCTGCATCGAGCGCAAGATCCGCCGCTTTCAAATAGTTTTCCAGCAAGTACGAGGAAGTATGTGTCGCCTGGGCGCTATTGTCGAAACCGGTGACCGAAGTGTCAGGCGGCAGCAGGTCGTTGAGATTGATATCGACTTTGAGCAAGTCGCGAAGCGTATTCACGTACTCAGCTCGACTCAAACGGCGCAATCTCATACGAGTCTGGTCAGCGGCCCGTCCCGCAACTGGCGTCGACAATTTGCCACCGATCCAATCCAGGACCGTTGAAACATCGGAAGTCAGCGGTCGCGGCTTCTCAGCGGGAGGCATTGTGCCAGTGAGCAACTGCTGAGCCACTGTCAACCACAACTGCCGATTCGCCTCGTCGGTAAAATCCGCGTTCAAGTCCGTCAATGAAAAGTCACCTTTAGGACTCTCTAGCTTCTCACCGGTGTGACACTCACGGCAATGCAAAGTCAGGAACATTTGCACAGAAGTGGAGTCCCCATTCGTGTGTTTGGGTTCGTCCGCTAACACAATCGATTGGACCAACACAATGCTCGCACAGAGCACCCAAGTAACAATGAAATACTGAGGAACAGCCAGGAAATAACTGTCGGGATTGTCGCGGATTGCTCCGCGATCCAAGGTAAATTCGCGGAATGGTCGACGACTATATATTCGCACGAGAGTCTGTAGTATCACAAGTCATGCCCATAACCGTTCGATATGCCAACGTTGCCCATGAGCGAATCAATCCTCGACGCAAACTTCTTAGGTCACTTTCGATGCAATTCAAATATCATACCCGGAAGATTGTCGGCTAAACGCCACATTCGCATGTATGGTTTGAGTGATTCGCGAAAGTCCGCAGCCACTCAATCGTATCAGGCGGTACAAGATCTATTTAAGATTTGGTGTGGCGAGTGCGCTACGCCGCCGAGTGACTGCCCAAAACGCTTCCAGCGCGGCTGAGGAGTCGGCGAATCGTGCGCGAGTTTTTGTAGATTAGTCCGGCCCAAAATCGTCTGTTTCGCCAACGTGGTAACGTAATTACGTGCGGCGTTGGCCAGTCCTTGGCCGCGATGCGATCAGCCATTACATCTGGATGAGTTTGTGTGAATCGCTCGCAAGTACGTAAATCCCAATCATAATCCTCGGCCTGCAATTCCATTCCAACGGAAACGTCGCGACCGTCGTACAAACTGAGAAAAAAATCCATTTTTGCTGCCATCGTCTTGGGCGGCTTGACATAGCCGTAGTGATAAACCCACGCACCGGTGTGAGCGGTGACTAGCTTGCGCCCCTGGACTCCAAAGCCACAAGCGTCACCCACCGATCGAATACCCCGTCGAGCGCGGACGATTCGAGTTTGACGGCGGTAGGGGAGTGGATCTCGCAAGCCGTAGTCGGCGCGGAAATGATGATATCGGAAGGACAATCCGTCGATTCGATATCGCTGGTCGTGACGCCGCAAGCTGGCCGATATTCGATCTAGATCGTTTTCGTGGATAACTTCGTCGGCTTGCAAATAAAAACACCAGTCGCCCTGGCAAGCCTCAAGTGCCAAATTAGTTTGTTGTGCCAGCACTCGTCCACCGTCTCGCAACGCCGCGTCCCAGACGGTCTGGATAATGTGCAATTTCTGCGAGTCTATCGATTGAACCAATTCCAGTGTCCCATCGTCACTATCGCCGACAGCGACCACCATTTCGTCCACCAGCGGCAGGATCGAAAGGATGCTTTCGCGCAGAGGATAGTCGTAACGAACTGCGTTGCGAGCGATCGTGAAGCCTGATACTTGCATGGTTCGTTTACCTTCAAGTCCTTAGCTTAGACGTAACTCGGTATCAGGCCAGTAGTATCCGGAAATCCCGGGGGAACCCTGGCAGCCCAATTGGTCCAATCGACTGACTAGCGGGCAGTTGGGCATATGTTCGACGACCTGTGCATAGACCTGGTCGACCGAGACCAATCGCATGCAATCGGTGTGTTGCAACGGACAGGTCTTTTGCCAACAGGGACGGCAACCCAAACTTGCTTCGACCGTAAGTTCATTGCCATTGTAGGTCGTTGTCCAAACTGAATCGGTCGAGCCAAATAGGCTGATGACTTTGGGAGCCAGGGCCACCGACATATGGCGTGGACCGCTATCGGTAGAGATGACTAGCGCGGCGCGCGACAAAACCGATTTACTCAGTCCGATTGGCAGTGAATCAGCTTCACCCATAGAGCGCACACGGGGATGGGAAATACTGGCTGCCGAAGTTTGGGATGCCTGCAGTTCTGCGGGTCCGCAGTGCAGCAACACTTGCCAATCGTGGTTTTCAACAATGCGTCGCGCCAACGCGTTGATACTGTCGGCAGGCCACAATTTGGCAGGGGCAGTTGCGCCGCTGTTGTTGATCACCACGGTTGGACACAAAGCGTCGAACCCAATTTTCGCCCACAACTGGTCGGCCAGCCTCACCTCGTGCGGAGTAACCGTCAGCTCAGTCGATCTGCTGACAGCGTCACAGCCCAACCAACTGGCAAGCTCCAAGTAGTAATCAATGGCCGAAATCGGCTTCAGCCGCCTGCCGTCACGTGGGACGCTCACCCGATCCGACAGCAACCAACCACGACAGTCGCGATCATAGCCAACGATTCGCCGGATGCCCGCTATGCGGCTAGCAAGTGCGGTCCACAGCGAATTCGGCAACAGCAGCATCGTATCGATTCGAGCAGAACGCAGCGCAGAGACAACTCCGCGGCGCGATTTCACACCCACCGACGCTCGTTTGTCGAACAAGACCATGCGATCAAACCAATTCGCGCCCGACAACAGTTCGTTGACTACCGGTCGCATCACACCAACCAGTTCAACTCCCTGTCCGAACGATGATCGCAACGCTCGCAGCGCGGGCGTCGCCATGCAAACGTCGCCAATCCAATTCGGTAACCATACTCCTATTCGATGCATTACACTTGCGCCTCGTATTTGGCTCTGGTGTTTCTGTCGTAACCGATATCATTCAGTACGATGGAATCATAGTCAGTTATTGACGTCCCAAACAATAGCATTGGCTCATCGGCTATTGCTCATCTCTCCTAGATACTCAAGATGAAAGTGCTGCTGAGAAATATCGGCGTCGATCATAACTTGGTCACCGGCACCGGGAGGGCGAGGCTCCCGCCGAGCCAGTTTGGCTTTTTTGGGAGACAAAACCAATGGGAATTGGCTCGGCGGGAGCC
>SYJV01000474.1 GCA_005798335.1 Planctomycetaceae bacterium
AAACCTAGCTGCAAAGATAATATTTCCCCTGCTAATTTTGAATTTTGAACGCGCGACCCTCAGTGCTACCGGCCAGCGTGTTTAGAAGAAATTATGCACGAAGGTGGACTTGCGGCGAGGGTTTGGATTGATCCCAGCATTGAAGCGGGAAATTGTTTCGTTTCCGCGTACCCGAAAATGTCGGTCTAGGATTGTTCCTCTCGCTGACGCGACGGAACTCATTAGGCCGTTGGTAGAATCGTAACTTGGTTTTGAGGCTCGGATATGAGAGGCTGGAAGAGTTTTGAAACGCCGATGCGAAAGCCGGGTAGATGGTCTTCACCTTCGATTTCGTTGTCGGATCGAAGAATCCGCACTTCGGTCGGAGATCGGTAATCGTAGACTTGGCGTTCGTCGGGGTCGATGACCCAAACGCGGCTCACTCCGTGAGAGAAATACTCCTGGACCTTGGCATGTACTTCTGTTGCGAGATCATTTGGGCTGACGATCTCCACGGCCAAATCGGGAACGACGTCCCAGTCGCCCGTTTCGGGAATTCGTCGATCGAGCGGCCAACGCTGGGCGGACACGAAGGCTACATCGGGCCGGCGTCGCAGATTGCGTTCGGCATTTAGAATGAAAAGAGTTTCGATAACTGAAGTTCCCAGAGAGCGATCCTCAACAAACGGACCGAGACGGCTACCCAATCGTGTCGCAATCCAACTTGAATAGACGCCCAATGAAGGTAACTCCACGCGTTCACCATTGACGATTTCATAAAGAGGTTCATCCGAACGCGACGCACACCCCGACGAAAACGGTGGTCGGACGTAAACCATTTCGGCCGAATCGGCAAACGTCCCCGAAGCCATTTCTTATTCCTCGACACTAAGTTCTATAAGTGCAAACCAAAGGCAATCGGACTCGACCTATTCACTCGCTCAATCGGCAACTTCGAATATTATAGCCTTCGAAAAGACGTTTGGCCAATGAGAATGACGTGGCGTCGAGCGTGGAACGTTGAATGAGCCACGCCGGAATCGATGCCAAGTAGACGTGCTATTTTGAAGGCAACGCAAGATGAAGAGATGAAGATCAAGTTTGCTTAGATTCTTCCATCTCGATCATGCGTCCGAGCATTTCAGGCAAACTGATGGAAATGTTCCAATTTGGATAGTGGCTGCGGAGCTTTCGCAAGTCGCTGATATAACAGATGTGATCCCCGACGCGATTCGTTTCCGAATAGCTGTACTTCACGCGATACTTACTGATCTGCTCAATCAATTGGATGCATTCGAGCATCGACGCTGCGTTGTCGCGTCCGCCACCCAGGTTGTATACTTCGCCCGGCCGAGGTTGGTGTGCGAACGCTTCAAAAGCTCGAATGACGTCGCTGCTTTCGATTTGATCGCGCACTTGCTTGCCCTTGTACCCGAAAATGGTATAGGGTTTTTGGTGCACTGCCACATGGACCAAGTACGACAAGAACCCATGCAGTTCAACTCCCGAATGAGACGCGCCCGTCAAACAACCGCCGCGGAATACTCCGACCTTCATGCCGAAGTAACGTCCATATTCCTGCGCAATAATATCGGCAGCAGCTTTGGACGCACCAAACAAAGAGTGAGTGGTACGATCGATGCGACATTCTTCATTGATTCCGTGCCAATCTTCCGGACGAGCGTATTCCCAGCGAGTTTCCAGTTCTTGCAAAGGTACTTCGTTGGGAGCGTCACCGTAGACCTTGTTGGTGCTCATGTGGCAAAACACGGCATGGGGCGAGTGCTGTCGAGTTGCTTCGAGTAAGTTGATTGTCCCGCCGGCATTGACATCAAAGTCGAGCAAAGGAATATCCTTGGCTTTGTCATGCGACGGTTGCGCAGCGCAGTGGATGATCAGTTCAAATCGGTTGGCTTGGAAGAGCGCCGAAATCGCTTCGCGATCACAAATGTTGATCGCTTCATGGCGAAAACGCTTCGTATTACGCTTTAGTCGTTCGAGGTTCCATAGGGTGCTCCCCTGTGGACCAAAAAAAACTCGCCGCATATCGTTGTCAACGCCGACCACATCGGCGCCCAACGCATCCCAATGCTGTACCGCAGCCGAGCCAATCAAGCCGCTCGATCCTGTAACCAACACCTGCATAAGAATTCCTCAACCACACAAAAACGCAACTTCAAAACGCGCGTATTGAGTTACCACCAGTCTGTAGTTCATACTAGCGACAAAGACAAAAACTCGTAACCGGCATTTTGCGTCCAGTCGGGAAACTTGATGAAAACCCTAGGTAGATCCTACCGGTCGCAGCGAATATGGCTGTTTCGATTAGGAGCTGTTGCCGTCGGCTTGCTGCCGATGGTGCTAATCGAAGCGACTTTGCGTGCGCTCAAAATGCCACAAACTGCGGTGGCCATTGATCCGTATGTGGATCTCCACCATCTACGCCCTTTATTTGAACTAGATGCAGCGACAAAAAAATATCGCATCGGCCCACACAGATACAAGTTATTTCGACCAGCCGAATTTGACGCGACTAAAAAATCGGGCAGTTTTCGAATCTTCTGTTTAGGGGGCTCGACCACTCAAGGCGAACCTTACAGCAGCGAGACCGCGTTTGGTCAATGGCTTGGTATTAACCTTCAATCAGCCAATCCACTACGCGAGATTGAAGTTATCAATTGCGGTGGCCTTTCCTACGCCAGCTATCGCGTGCGCGCCATTTTGCACGAAGTTCTGGCATACTCACCCGACCTTATCGTAATCTATACAGGGCAAAATGAATTTCTTGAGAAACGCACCTACGCAAATTGGCAGTTCCAGTCGTCGAACTATTTTCGTGTGCGCAGTTGGTTGCCAGATTTGCGTGTAGTGAGTCTCGTGCGCAATTTTTGTTTGCCCAGCGATGCAAACGAGGCTCTTTCTCATCGTCAGTCAGCCGCAACTGCTCGCACGGAATTGTCGGTCGAAGTCGAAGCACTGCTCGACTACCAAGGAGGCTTGGCGGACTACCATCGCGACGATCCGTGGCGCGAACCGGTCGTCAACCACTTTCGCTGGAACCTCGAGCGCATGGTGTCGGAGTGTCAATCAGTTGGCGTGCCGTTGATCTTGATGCGACCTGTTGTGAACTTGCTCGATTGCCCGCCTTTCAAATTTGAGAACGATTCCAGTCTCACGGATGATCGAGCGAATCAGTTTGCGTTGGCTTGGCAAGCGGCTCAGGATGCCGACGATATCGAGGCCACTCATAATGCTCTGCAGCGGGTCCTCTCCATCGACCCTGGCCATGCCGGTGCATGGTATTTTCTCGGACGAGTACAATGGGAGAGAGCCGAGTGGCAAGCGGCCAAAATCAGTCTACAAAAGGCGGCCGATTTGGACGTTTGTCCCCTGCGTGCACTTTCCAGCATACAATCAATTGTCTCTCAGGTTGCGGCAGACTTCGCGATCCCGCTGGTTGACGCCGAGCGAATTTTTTCCGACCGCAGCGATCATGGAATTGTTGGTAACCGCTGGTTAGTCGACCACGTTCACCCGACCGTCGAAGGCCACGAAATTCTCGGCGAGGCACTTAGCGAAGTCTGCATTCAGCAAGGTTGGCTTCCAGTCACTAATTCTCAATGGCGCAAAGATCGCCAGGAAAAATATCGTCAGCATCTCCGCCAGCTCGGCGAAGACTATTTTCAACGAGGCAAACAGCGGCTCGCCGGCCTACAGCTCTGGACGCAAGGTCGCGCCAAGAAGATTCGCCAACCTTCGAACTAGAAGCGGAATGCGCCAGGGATTTCCTTGATCGCCTCGCCAGGTTCTGTGTGCTAGGGGGTCGCGCGTAGGCTATCGATGGCGACGGACGGCTTCTTGGACTGCCGCGCCCATGTCTGCAGGCGAAGTTGCAACCACGATTCCCGCCGATTCGAGAGCAACTGTTTTTTCGGCGGCGGTCCCTTTACCACCAGTGATGATGGCACCGGCATGTCCCATTCGTTTGCCAGGCGGTGCGGTACGGCCTGCAATAAACGCTGCCACCGGTTTGGTGACGTGTTG
>SYJV01000475.1 GCA_005798335.1 Planctomycetaceae bacterium
GACCACCGAATATGCTTTGGACGCAACGATTAGCAGTTTCTAAGGGACTTCAATAAGCATCGGGCGAACAATGAGTGTCGCCTTTCGCTCCGCGAAAGTAGCGTTACGTCATTCTTTCGCGGAGCGAAAGACGACAATAAATACCTGTCGATGCTAAGTCGTGTGGCTGCTGGAAATTCACCAATCCAGGTTGACTACGAAAACACAATGCAAGTGAGTTGATTTGGCAATGGAATTAGGCAGAGGAAATGGTGCACGGTGCACGGTTCTGCAGTCTAATCCTAAACCGTTGGAGCTTTAATCGCTGTTCGCATGAGTAAGTCGTGTTGGTCGCGCCATGTAGTGGCGACTTGAGCTAGCGCGTGACGAGCATTCGGGTCAGCGGCCTGGTCGGTTCTGATGTGTTGCCCAGTGACTGTATTTGAATCCACGTCTTCTATGGTTCCGATACGTCTTGGTTTGATTCTTGGCGATTGACCTTTGGGGGGTTGCACAGCGACCGCAGACTGATCCACTCGGAAGTGTGATCGTTGCGAAGGTTTCTCAATCGACTTGGTGGCGGCTGGAACTTGTTCCGTCACCAAAGAGTCGACTGGGGGAACGTGCTCGCCAATTAATTCGTCCATGACTCCTGCGATTCGATTGACGAGCGACATAATGCTGGCTGGCGAAGGCATGGCTGCACTCTTTCCACTACTGGAGCCAATCCAGTTCGATGTCTGGCAGAGCTGTACTAACCATGCATCCTGAGATCTCTTGTGTTCGGTGACTAGCAAGTCGGTTGAGCGCTTCAAAGCGGCCCGAATTCGCGCCTGCGATTCATGATCATCGATCGCGATCCAAATCCACCGTCCTGCACCGATGCAGTAGACCAAATCAGAAGATGTCGCTTGTTTCTGAATTGAGTCGTTCAAGAACGAACCCAGAGACGAGGCATCGCCGGCATACTTTATTGCGAATACCAGCACGCTTGGTTCTCCATGGTTCACAAACTGTACGTCGCGTTTGATGGCTGGCCGATCAACGCGAAGTTGTTGACCTAACCAACTTCGTAGAAGTGATGTTCTTTCATCGATAGGCAGCGACAATCGAATGGCAGTACCGCCAGTGGAGGTCAATTGAGCAATTACGCTGCCACCCAAGGAAACGCATAACTGTTTTGCATTTTGCAGGCCAAGCCCATTCGAGACTTTGGTAGTCAGCGACGGCAAGACGAGTCGCGGTCCATTGAGAAATTCAAGCAGATCCTGCCTTAGCCCCTTACCGGAATCTTCAATGGTCATGATCAACCGGTGAACGACATTGGTCTGCCAGCTTACTCGAATGCTAACCGTCTGTCCGGCATGGCTGGCATCGATCGCATTGCTGACTAGGTTGACCACCACGCGCGCTAGATGATTGGGGTCGAGGTACACTCGCGGCAGCGACCTATCCCACCCGATCCAATTCAGATTCACCTTCTTGGCTTCCGCTAGTCCGCGGAGAATGGGTTCAACAATTGATTTCCATTGGTCTGCATAGAACCTCTTGCGGATGCTCAGCGGCATTCCGCCAGCCAATCGACGCCACGCCAGAATATTCTCAGCCCATTGGCTCGCTTGTTGAAGTCGTCCGTCTGCGACTGTGAGGCAACGACGGACATCGGACAACTCGTTCGCAGTGCTAGGCAACTGAGAAAGTGAGGCGCGAATCAGTTGGCTGGCCACCGCTAGGGGCGCTCGAACTTCGTGGGCGCTTTCAGCCAACAAATGCCGCAATATTCTTGTTGAATCAGTGGCCTGGACAGGGCGCTGAGTCTCTATCGATATTTTTGAGGAATTCAAAGGTGGTTCGGAGAGAGAACGCGCTCCCGCGCAATTTTCGGACAATTTGGATGCTGGATTCGAAGAGGAACTAGATATCGCCGACGAAACAGCCGCCGGCGCACTGGTATGCGATCGACTTACGTCACAATTCCAAGCCAGTGCCGATGAGGGGAAGGCAGATTCGGTGTGGGCGCTGTCGATGCGTCGCGCGCTATAGCCAGATTCCAATAGGACATCGTTCCGAGAAACGTCCAGCGTCGTCACAGCACCCTGGATATCAGGAGCAACCTTCCCCATCACCGGCATCGTTCGATCCGCGATGCCCACAATGGAAGTAGTCAGCGATCGTGGGTCTGAATTGGTTGGTTTTGCAAGCAAATAGGTCATCGTATTCCACCTTCGTCCTCAGGTTCGAAACCGCTTTCTACTCCATCGGCCAACGCCGCGTGAGTGATTACATAGAATGCTGGCATTGACGCAAGCAGGTCAAAGTTCTTCGTCGGATTAGGCGACCTATGACGACTGTGCGAATGAGTTAAGTTAGATTGGAGAATCTTCCACGCCGTGGAAGATTGCTGGCAGCGCAGGCCGCTTAAGAAAAAATGAACCTTGACGTGACCAAGCGAAAATGGGATAGCCAATGACGTGGAACTGTGGCAGGGGGCGCGCTTGTTAAATGCGAAGCATCAGCAATGCCTTACGGATTGTATTTGTCGGCTGCCGGAGCCAACGCTCAAAATCATCGCTTGGAAGTACTCAGCCATAATCTCGCGAACGTCAACACGCCGGGGTTCAAGCCACACTTGGCGGTGCTCAAGAGTCGGCACGCGGAGGCCATTGAACGCGGAGACACACAAGCGAACACGGGGAATATCGACGATATCGGCGGTGGGGTTGCCATACAGCCAACGTTAACTCAGTTTTCCCAAGGTACTTTGCGGCAAACCGGAAATCGCACCGACTTCGCGATCAATGACCCCGAGAGTTTCTTCGTCGTCCAGCGAGGCGACTCGCAATTGTTGACACGCGCAGGCGGTTTTCTATTCAATGCCCAAGGTAACTTAGTGACCGCCAATGGTGACCAGGTCCTGTCGTCTTCGGGAGATCCTGTTCGCATCGTACCCAATTTGCCTTTCGAAGTACTGGATGACGGAACCGTCCAACAGGCGGGCGAACGAAAATCATTGATGCTGGGGCAACCGCGTGAACTGGGCGACTTGTCGCGCGTAGGCGATAATCTCTTTCAATCACTCGGGCCGGTTGATGAAGTACCCAACGATCGTCGAGCGGTGGTCAGCGGGTTCCTGGAACAATCTGCGGTTCAGCCTACTGGTGCGATGATGGAATTGATCGAAGCCTCGCGCGCCTACGAAGCCAACGTGCGCTTAATCCAAACTCAAGACCAAGCCATGGGCAACTTGATTGGACGCGTGCTCCAAGCAGGATAATTCGACACGGAATGAAACTTGGTTGAACGGAATCGACCTTGTTCGTTAACTCTCAGTCCAAAGATTATCGTTGAACATCGCCAAGCAAGGATGCAGGTAGAACACGATGAGTGTACAAACGCTTTACACCGCCGCCACTGGCATGGACGCCATGCAGACGAAGTTGGATGTGATTGCCAACAATCTGGCCAACATCAACACGACGGCATTCAAGAAAGACCGGGCGAATTTTGAAGACCTGCTGTATCGCAACGAAGTCTTTCCCGGCATGCTCGATTCCAATCAAACTCCGACACCGACCGGATCGCAAATCGGTCTAGGAACGCGCGTTCAGAGCACCCAAAAAGATAATCGGCAAGGGGCATTCCAAGACACCGGACGGCAATTGGATATTGCTATCGAAGGACCGGGATATTTCCAGGTCTCCGATCCCCTGACACAGCAAGTTATGTTTACGCGAGCGGGCAATCTCGACGTAAACGCAAACGGCAATCTCGTCCTTGGTTCCGCGCAAACAGGCCGCCTCGTCGATCCGCCAATCCAAATTCCCCAAGATGCGCTCGCTATCACGATCAGTCCCAGCGGACAAGTATTGGTCAAGCAGCCTGGCAACAACCAGTTTGCGGCCGTTGGTCAGATACAAATGGCGCAGTTCATCAATCCGGATGGCTTGTTGAAAGTGGGCGAGAATCTTTACGCGCAAACCGATGCCAGCAGCGCGCCCCAACAAGCCGATCCAGGCACCAACGGTCTGGGCGTAATTCGTCAAGGATCTCTGGAAGCCTCGAATGTCGAACCGGTACAGGAGTTGATCGATCTGATTACCACCCAGCGCGGATTCGAATTGAATTCCCAAGCCGTTCAGGCCGGCGACCAATTGTTGCAGTTAATCGCAAACATTCGTAGGTAATCTCACAGCGTGAAAACCAACTTCGCTTTTCGATTTGTTGTACTAGCCATAATCTGCGTTTGCCAAGTTTCGCAAGCTGCCGAGTCGATTGTATTGCGATTTCGCCAGTCGCCTACTTGCGCAGCAAATACAGTACGATTGTCCGACATTGTCGAAGTGACGGGAGGCAAAGACCTGCTGGACCTGAATATACTGCAAATGCCGCTCGCGCCAGCACCTCGTGAGGGACAGATTCAAACGTGGACTTCGACAGAAATCTTGGAGCACTTGGCGTTGCGCGGCATTCGTCCAGAGATCTTGCGATGGTCTGGTGAGACGTCAGTTCGGCTGCAGCGTGCGGCGCAGACCAATCCAGAATTGCGATCGACTGCGATGTACCCAAGTTTCATCCAAGACCGGTCGGTCAAGCAAGCTGAATTCAACGTCAGTCTGACGCTAAACGACTACATCACGTCGCAAACCAATGAGCGGTTGAACCGCCACGTCACCGTGCAAGTTCCTTTAGAACACGTTGCCAAGCTGCAATCGCGCCGTAATATCGTCGCGGTGGGCGGTGGAACTGCTCCGTACGAAGGCAAGCAAGAATTCATGGTTGAAGTTGTATATCAAAACCAAAAAATTCGATTGTTAATTCCGTCTCAAGTGAAGCCTCCGGCGATGATTGTGGTGGCCGCGCGACCGCTGCGCCAGCAAGAAATACTGGACGCACAGTCGTTAACCTACGCACCGATTCCCGACCGGCAAGTAGCTGAACAAGCGGACATGTTCCTCGATATCGAAGAAGTCGTGGGCAAACAGTTGCGGCGCAGCATCGCCACCGGTGTGCCCATTTCACGTAAATCGATCGGATCGCCGATCGTTATCCAACGTGGCGATCTCTTGGAAGTTGAATCGGTCGCTGGTCCAGTCAGTGTCCGCACCTCCGGCCGCGCTCTGGCAGACGGTGCGATCGGCGACCCGATCCTGGTCGAAAACACAGCCGTTCGAAAGAAGCTCATGGCGACTGTGATCGGCTATCGAAAGGTCCAAATCATTGCCAATGCAACTCAATCTACCGAAGAATCTCCGACGGCACGTTCGGCCTCACGAAACTCAACAAGCCCAGATGAGGTGGAATTAACTCGTAAACGGTAGCGAAACTCGTCAAGAGTTTCGATGTCACCAAAGAAATCGCTCTGACTGTCAATAACGAAATCCTTGACGGACTCCGCTACGTAACGGGAATCGCCTTGTACCGAAACTGAATAACAAATTACCTTTGAAGAGAATTCTATGAATAAGACCAATTACTCTGTGGCGGTCAGAATGTTTGGCGTGGTTTGGGTTTTAGGAAGCTGCTCCGCGATCGCGCAAGCTCAAAACAGCAGTCTGTTTCAGCGACCTGCCACGGCGATCACTGAACCTCGGACTAGTTACATGGTTTCGACGAACATGCAATCGGGTGTGACTCCAGATTCGGGTGTCGTGTTGTCCCCGGCTGGTGCGAATCCGCCTCCGATGGCAGGCACGAATTGGTATTACATGCCGCCGCCCGCTCCGCGAGTCTTGAAGATTCACGATATGGTTACGGTTCGCGTCGACGAAATATCGCGCATGACATCCGAAGGGCGCGCGACCCAGCGCAAGAATGGTTCCTACGATGCGATTCTGAAGGAATGGGTCACCTTGGAGGGTCTCAAGGCCGTTCGCAAAGCGCCGCAATCCAGTGGCGATCCGGCAGTCTCGGGTCAAGTCAATGAAACGTTCCGTGCAACCAGCGACGTACAAACGCGCGAATCGTTATCGTTCAATATCGCCGCTGAGATTGTCGACATCCGGCCCAACGGAATCCTGGTTCTGGAAGCTCATAAAACCATCAGCAATAACGACATCCGTTTCGAATATTCTCTTAGCGGCAATTGCCAGGTATCCGACATCGGGCCCGATAACGTTGTCCTCAGCCGAGACATCATGGAACTAAAAATCGATAAACGAGAATTCGGACAGACTCGCGATGGCTATAAGAGAGGTTGGTTTCACCAAATATTCGCCCGATTGTCACCATTCTGAAAGACTGTCCTGACAACAAGTGAACCGAAGGCGCTAGCCCCCGAAGGTGTTGCGACGCAATGAACGCAACACGTTCCAACATCTAGGCGAGCGGCAGATGGGAATTTACCAATACAAGCCCGAAGCGCAAGCGAGTGCCGAAACCACGCACCAGTCAATCC